>NZ_CP014545.1:0-300000 GCF_001586275.1 Sphingorhabdus sp. M41
TCAGGCAGCCGCCTTTCGATCGGGCAAACGCCCGATCAGCTCGCGGGCGAGATCGATATAGGCAACGGAACCGCTGCAACGATAATCGTAGATCAGGGCGGGAAGACCATGGCTGGGCGCTTCCGACAGCCGGACATTACGCGGGATCACGGTTTCAAACACTACGTCCCCGAGACAAGCCCTTACATCATCGGACACTTGTTCGGTCAACTTGTTGCGACGATCATACATGGTCAGAACCACACCCATCACCGACAGCTGACGATTGAAGCGAGCGCGGATACGCTCCACCGTCTGGAGCAACTGGCTCAATCCCTCGAGCGCGAAAAATTCGCACTGCAGCGGGACCAGCAAGGATTCGACAGCAACCATGGCGTTCAGGGTGAGCAGGCCGAGTGATGGTGGACAGTCGATGAGAATGATATCCCAGCGCCCATTGTCCGCCGCATCGAGAGCTTTTTTAAGCCGGTGGGTCCGCTCTTCAAATTCTACCAGTTCCACTTCGGCGCCGGAGAGATCAACGGTAGCGGGAACAATCTCTAGTCCCGGTACCTTTGTTTCGTTGATGCAGTCGGCCAGCGACACGTCATTGATCAACAGGTCATAGCTGCTGTTGACGCGATCGCCCTGCGCCAGGCCGAGGCCGGTCGAAGCATTGCCCTGCGGGTCCAGATCTATCAACAGGACTTTCCAGCCGCTGGCGGCCAGTGCGGTGGCCATATTGATTGCAGTGGTGGTTTTGCCCACGCCGCCTTTTTGATTGGCTATTGCTATACGAACCATGGTCAGTTCAGCCCTAAAAAATAGGTTTCTAGCCCTTTCCCACCAAAATACCGGCGTTCGGATCGGTCAAACTATGTTCCACGTGAAACATTTTTTGCCGTTTTGGCGACAGGCCTTTCAACTCCCTTACCGCATTTTTTCCCTTTGGTAAGAGCCAAACCGTATTTTCTGTGGAAAAACGGTGCGAAAGTGCGATGAGTCGTTCCAAAGGAGCAAAAGCCCGCGCGCTTATGACATCGACGGGAAAGCTTTCGACATTCTCCAGACGATCCCCGATCACCGACGCATGGTCGCCTATGCCCGTCTGTTTGACCACTTCGTTCAGAAATTCTGCCCGCCGTTTGCGCGATTCAACCATATGCACCTTATAGGGCGTAAGGATCGCAATCACAATTCCGGGAAAGCCCGCGCCGGTTCCCAGATCAAGCCAGACCGTTTCCGGGTCCGGGCTAGGCGCATAGCGGAGCAACTGCGCGCTATCGACAATATGCCGGGACCATAGATGATCCGCGCTCGCCCTGGAAATGAGATTCTGCCGCTGCATCTCGTCCCGAAGCAATGCGTTGAAACTCTCCAATTGTTCCCATGTTTCACGTGAAACATCATATTCAGCGCGAAGCCAAGCCTGCGCTTCTTCTTCGGTCATGCCGCAATATTCCTGTTATCCCGCCGGCGGGCGTGAACTAGAATTGCCGCAAGCGCCGCTGGCGTTATGCCCCTGATTCGCGAGGCAGCGGCCAAGGTCTCGGGACGCGCTGTTGTCAGCCGCTCGACCATTTCGTTGGAAAGCCCGGCAATGAGGGCATAGTCCATGTCATCGCCAAGACCGATTTGTTCATTGGCCCGGAGATCGCGCAGCTCTGATTCCTGACGATCGAGATAGGGAGCATAGCGCGCGTCTTCCTCGATCTCCAGCATCAGCGCCGGATCGCCAAGCGCCAAACATGCCTCCAATTCTTCCAATGATGCGATCGTGATATTGGGAAAACGCAGCCACTGGAACAGGCTCTGCTTGGTACCATCCCGGCGGACATTGATACCGATCTTGACCAGATCATCGCTGGAATAGATGCTTTCCAGCGCCTTCAATATCCTGTTTCGCGCCTGCTGCCGCTCGCCAAACCAGGCCGCCCGTTCGGACGAAACACAGCCTGTTTCCAAAGCAATGGGCGTCAATCGGGTGGAGGCATTATCGGCGCGCAGCCGCAAGCGATATTCCGCCCGGGCCGTGAGCATGCGATAGGGTTCGGTAACACCCTGCAGCACCAGATCATCGATCATCACAGCCATATAGCTGGTGCCACGGTCAAGTGCCGGAGCGTCCTTGCCCTGCACCGCACAAGCCGCGCCAATGCCGGCGATCAGCCCTTGCGCCGCTGCTTCCTCGTAACCAGTCGTGCCGTTTATCTGGCCAGCGCAATAGAGGCCTTCCATGTCCCGAACCTTGAGCGAACGGTCCAGTGCCCGGGGATCGATATGATCATATTCAACCGCATAGCCGGGAACCAATATATCGGCCTTCTCGAGACCTTCCATGGAGCGGACAAAGGCCAGCTGAACGTCGGCAGGCAGCGAAGTGCTGATGCCATTGGGATAGACCAGATCGGTATCAAGACCTTCCGGCTCGAGAAATACCTGATGGGAATCGCGATCGGCAAATCGGTGAATCTTGTCTTCAATCGACGGACAATAGCGCGGCCCCTGTGCATCGATTGCACCACTGAACAGCGGCGACCGGTCGAGCGATCCGCGAATGATTTCGTGCGTCTCGCTGTTCGTCCGGCTGACGGCACAAAATGTCTGTGGCACCGTGCGTCCTTTCGACAGCGGCGACATGGTCCACTGATCGTCATCGGACGGTTGTTCGGGCAAGACTGCCCAGTTGATCGTTCGGCCATCAAGGCGCGGTGGAGTTCCGGTTTTCAGCCGGGCGATCGGCAGTCCGACATCGCGGATCTGCTGTCCCAGAGAGAGCGATGCAGCCTCCCCTGTCCGGCCGCCTTCGACGGTTTCCTCGCCGCGGAATAATTTGCCGTTGAGAAAAGTACCGGTCGCCAGAATCACAGCCTGCGCATGGATGATCGAACCGTCGGCCATTGCAATGCCGGTCACGCGCGAACCCGACATCACCAGGCTGGCGACTTCACCCTCGACAATAGTCAGCTTGTCCTGCGCATCAAGCATCCGGTGGATTGCTGCCTTGTAAAGCTTGCGATCGGCCTGAACCCGCGGTCCCTGTACAGCGGTGCCCTTTGACAGATTTAGCATGCGATAGTGGATTGCAGCGGCATCCGCAGCGCGCCCGATCAAGCCGTCGAAAGCATCGACTTCGCGCACTAGATGCCCCTTGCCCAAACCACCAATTGCCGGGTTACAGGACATCGCGCCGATGCTTTCCCTCGTAAAGCTGACCAATGCTGTCGACACACCCATGCGCGCGGCAACAGCGGCTGCCTCGCAACCGGCATGGCCTCCGCCCACTACGATGATGTCAAATGTCTGGTTCATAGCGCGGCCCATAGCGGAAGCGGGATTGCAGGTCAAAACCTACCGGCGCTGCTCGTCTGTTCCACGTGGAACAATCACTTGCCGATACAGAATTTTCCGAACAGGCCATCGAGCATATCCTCGGTGCTGGCCTTGCCAGTAATCTCGTCGAGTGCTTTGCGCGCCATGCGCAGATGCTCCGCTACGATCAGATAATCCAGCTCATCGTTTACCGCGGCCAGACTTTCGGTAGCGGCGGCAAGGCGATCAGCCTGGCGAGCGTTGACGCTGACCTGGTCGCCGTCGGGCAATATGTCTTTCGCCTGCTTGATCAGATAATCAACCAGCGCATCCATGCCCTGTCCGCTGACCGGCGACAGCGTGAATGCACCCGCAGTTTTTGGAATATAGTCCGGACGGTCGCAGCGCGAACTGATTTCGACCAGATTGTTATAGCTTGGTCCCTGCCCCTCGTCACCCAGCCACAATATGATATCGGCTGCGGCAAATTGCTGACGAGCCCGATCAATACCGATCTGTTCAATTGTTTCCGCTCCGCTCTCCCGCACCCCGGCGGTATCAATGAAGAGAAACGGAATCCCACCCAGCGCGATAGGCACTTCGATCACGTCGCGCGTAGTCCCGGCGATATCCGAAACGATTGCCGCGTCGCGTTCGACCAGTGCATTGAGCAAAGTTGACTTGCCGCTATTCGGTGGACCACCAAGCACGACCCTGATACCATCGCGCAGTTTCTCTGCTCGCGGACGCTGCAATAGATCACGCATGTCGTCTACCAGCCTACGAGCGGCGTTCTGAATCATTGATGCTTGCGCCGGGGCAACATCATCCTCGTCGGAAAAATCCAGCTCGGCTTCAACCTGTGCTGATAATTGCAAAATTATCTGCTGCCAGTCATCGACCTTGCGCGACAAGCCACCACCGGCATTGCGCACCGCAGCTTTGCGCTGCAACTCGGTTTCGGCAAAAAGCAGATCGGAGAGGCCTTCGGATTCCGCCAGATCCATTTTGCCATGGGTGAAGGCCCGGCGCGTAAATTCGCCCGGCTCGGCCCGGCGCAGACCGTCCATCTGCTCCAGCGCCGATTCGATTGCCCGGATAACCGCACGGCCACCATGGCAGTGAATCTCCGCGAGATTTTCACCGGTCGCGCTATGCGGGCCCGGGAACCACAGACACAATGCCGAATCAAGCAGCTCTTTGCTAACCAAATGGGTGATATTATGGAGTGCAGCAACGCGCGGATTTGGTAAATGTCCGGTGAGAGATTCCAGCGCCTGCCCTGCCTGAGGCCCGCTGATCCGCAGGATTCCTATCGCCGCCGGCGGTTGCCCGCTGGACAATGCGAAAATTGTATCATCAGCGGACAACATGACAGAAAACGGCAGCTAGTCGTTCTTTTTCTTGGTGGATGAAGATTTTCCACCGCCCGATGCGGCGCCCATGGCTCCGGTCAGGAAGGATGAAAACATCTTCAGGCCAGCCTCGCCCATCGGCGCAATGATCTTGGTAAAATTCTGCAATTGTTCGACGGAATTGGCGCCCTGCAGGAATTTCGACATTTCCTGGACGTAGCTTTCATTGAGTTTGGCAACATCTGGCAGACCGATCAATCGGCGCGCCTCTTCCGGTGTGCAGTCCAGTTCAACGCTGACTTTCATAATAGTTCCTCTGTTTGGCCAGTGAAGCGAAGTCCCCACCCCGCTCAACAGGTTGATGTTCCACCTTGCCTGCTGCTGATATGGGGATAATGTAGCCAAAGAATCAAGTGATGATGCAAAGGAGCTGTAAAGATGGGCGCGTTGGAACAAGTGAAATCGCTGAGCGGAGACACAGAATTTCCCTGCTATGTGGCAAAGCCTGATGGCAAGCCCGGTGCGGCAATCATCGTCATCCAGGAAATATTCGGCGTCAACAAGGGAATCAGGGCCAAATGCGATCACTGGGCCAGCCTCGGCTATCTCGCCATTGCGCCGGACCTGTTCTGGCGGATCAACGAGGCTACCGATCTCGACGCCGATGTCCCGGAACAATTCCAGACCGCAATCGACCTGATGAACAAATTTGATCAGGATCAGGGCATTCGCGATATCGAGGCAGCCATCCATTTCGCCCAGAGCGCGATCGGCAGCCACAAGGTGGGCTGCGTCGGCTATTGCCTCGGCGGCCGCCTGGCGTTCATGACCGCCTGCCGTACCGATATCAGGGCCTCTGTCGGCTATTATGGCGTCGGTATCGACGGTCTACTCGGTGAGAAGCACGCGATTGCCCATGAGGTGATGCTGCACATTCCCACCGCTGACGGATTTGTCCCCGCCGATGCGCAGGCCGCGATGCACGCCGGGCTGGATGATCACCCGAAGGTGACCTTGCACAATTATGAAGGCCTCGATCACGGTTTTGCCGCTCAATTCGGCGCACGCCGCGATGAGGAAGCCGCAACATTGGCCGACAGCCGCACCGAAGCCTTTTTCAAGGAAAATCTAGCGTGAGCGCACGCGACAACCTAAAAGTCTGGCACGACCATTTTGCGCACAAGGATGGAACCGGCCTGCGCGACCAGATCGCCGACGATGCCGTATTCCACTCGCCCGTCGTGCACACGCCGCAGTCCGGCAAGCCGATGGTCGTCGCCTATCTCAGCGCCGCTGATCTGGTACTAGCCAATGACAGTTTCCGCTATGTCCGCGAAATTGTCGATGAATCCCAGAATATGGCGATGCTGGAATTCGAGCTCGAGCTCGACGGGATCCATGTCAACGGCGTCGATATCATCAGCTGGAATGACCAAGGCAAGATTCAGGATTTCAAGGTGATGGTCCGGCCGCTGAAGGCGATCAACAAGGTCTGGGAAGAAATGGGCAAGATGCTGGAGAAGATGAAGGGCTAGATCATCCGATTCTTCACGAAAACAACACGCTCATCCACGCTGGCTCTGGGTAATTCTACCAATATATAGCCATAGCGTGCCCACGCTGCCGCTATTGCTTCATGAGTGGCCACGGCCTCGTGCCAATCCTGGATACGGTCCTGATCGCCGTGGTAGATTTCCCTCCACGGCGGTGCGGCAAATATCTGTCCTGCATATCGATAGTTACGACAGGCCAGATCAAGCTCTCCCGGGATAGGTAGGCCCATCAAATCGAGAAATCCAGCGTTATCGGGGAAACCCCGGTCGAACAGCCAGCGCTGACAACTCGCACTGGCCGTAGTAAATTTTTCAACGTCGAGCTTCAAAATTTCAGCAGCATATAAATGCGGGTTTTTCTGCCGCAAATCATGACCGTTTTTTCTGGCCAAGACAGCCCGCCCGGACTCGCTGCCTATCGCAATTCGATCCTCGGAGAGCTTCTTGCAGAGCGTTGTTTTTCCAGATCCTGGACCGCCGGTTATGACCGCAATATTCGTCGCGTTCAGGATCACCCGAACAGCGTCAAAACCCCGATCGTCTGCTCGTCACCGACCAGTCCGGAATAGATCATCTTGCCAGCGACATAGACGATAACCGCCAGCCCCAGATAAGCGATCCACTTGTAGCGCTCGATATATTTGGCGATCACGTTTGCAGCCAGACCCATCAGGGCGACAGACAGCAGCAGGCCGATCACCAATATTCCAGGATGCTCGCGTGCTGCACCAGCCACGCCCAGGACATTGTCGAGGCTCATCGATACGTCGGCAGCGGTAACCGCCCAGACGGCCGCCCAGAAGCTTCTCTGGGCCTTCACGCCGCTATGTTCGTCGCCTTCAATCTCTTCCGAACCCGGAGATTCGCCTTTGTGGAAAATCTCGCGGTAAAAACTCCAGCCGACCCACAGCAACAGCAAGCCACCGGCCAGAACCAGACCGACAATCTGCAAAAGCTGCACCACGATCAAAGCGAACAGGATGCGCAATATCAGCGCTGCAGCAATACCGATCAATATGACCTTGCGGCGCTGCTCCGCCGGCAAGCCACCAGCCAAGGCGCCTACAACGATGGCGTTGTCAGCAGCAAATACCAGATCGATCAGCACCACCTGCCCGAAGGCCGCAAGCGCCGCGGGTGATCCGATATTCGAGAAATCATGGACAATCGCTGCCCAGATTTCTGAAACAGAACCAAGGCCGGTCGCGGCAGCGGATAAAAAGGGGAGAAGTTCAATCATGGAATATAGAGGATCCGTAATAGTTCACGACCGGCATAGGGTCATAGAAATCATGAAGCAAGTTGCGCCATTGTTGATAATCGCCTGACTGCCGAAATTGTTCCCGGTGCGATTCAATCCGGTCCCACTGGACCAGAAGCAAATAACGGTCCGGATCATCAGTCGATGGTCGAACTTCAATCGACTGAAAACCGGATTGGGATTCAATAAGCGGCCTGGCTTTCGCCATCGCCCGTTCGAATTCAACCGACTGCCCTGGTCGGACCTGCAATATCGCATGTTCGACAATCATCAGACCAGTCCGGCAGCTTTACTGGTTCATGCTGTCGAAGAAATCGTCGTTGGATTTTGAATCCTTCATCTTATCGAGCAGGAATTCCATCGCATCGATCGTGCCCATCTGCATGAGAATACGGCGCAGCACCCACATTTTCTTGAGCTTCTCGTCCTCGACCAGCAGCTCTTCCTTGCGGGTACCGGACTTGCCGACATCGAGCGCAGGGAAGATACGTTTGTCGGAAACCTTGCGATCCAGCACGATTTCGGAGTTACCCGTTCCCTTGAATTCTTCAAAGATCACTTCGTCCATCCGGCTGCCGGTATCGATCAGCGCGGTAGCAATGATCGACAGCGAACCGCCTTCCTCGATATTCCGGGCAGCACCGAAAAAGCGTTTTGGCCGTTGCAGAGCATTGGCGTCAACACCACCGGTCAGCACCTTGCCGGAGCTTGGTACAACGGTGTTATAGGCGCGACCCAGACGGGTAATCGAGTCGAGTAGAATGACAACATCATGCTTGTGCTCGACCAAGCGCTTGGCCTTTTCGATCACCATTTCGGCAACCTGAACGTGACGGGTCGCGGGCTCGTCAAAGGTGGAGCTGATCACTTCGCCCTTCACCGAACGCTGCATATCGGTCACTTCTTCCGGCCGCTCGTCAATCAGCAACACCATCAGATAGACTTCCGGATGATTGTCGGTGATTGCCTTGGCAATATTCTGCAGCAGCACGGTTTTACCGGTCCGCGGGGGCGCCACGATCAGGGCGCGCTGGCCCTTGCCCTGCGGCGAAATAATATCAATCACCCGGGCAGACTTGTCTTTCTCCGTCGGATCAAGACTGTCGAGCTTGAGCTTCTCATCCGGATAAAGCGGTGTCAGATTGTCGAAATTGACCCGGTGCCGCACGGCGTCAGGATCATCGAAATTGATCGAGATCAGCTTGGTCAGCGCGAAATAGCGCTCGCCATCGCGCGGCGCCCGGATTTCGCCTTCGACCGTGTCGCCGGTACGCAGACCGAATTTGCGAACCTGATTGGGAGAGACGTAAATATCATCAGGGCCAGCAAGATAATTGGCATCTGCCGAGCGCAGGAAACCAAAACCATCGGTCAGCACTTCAATCGTGCCGACGCCCATGATCTGTTCGTCATTGTCCGCCACTTCCTTCAGGATAGCGAACATCAGATCCTGTTTGCGCAGGGTGGAGGCACCCTCGACGCCCAGCTCTTCTGCCATTGAGACCAGATCCGCGGGCGATTTTTCTTTTAATTCTTTTAAATGCATGGAGTTTTATCCAAATATGTCAGGAGGTTATTTCTTAATTATGCATGTGCGCAGCTCATTGCCGTCTTCGATTCACATGAAAATTGGCCCGGACGGGCTTTGACGCTCAATTACGCCTTTGTCATTTCACTGTCAACCAAGCGCGATCAAAATGGTTTTATGATCACCAGAATGATGATGATGGCAGCTGCAATACCAGGCACTTCATTGGCCAGCCGCAAGGCTTTATCGCTCATCCTCCGCTCGCCCCTCGCCAGCTTTTTGCCATAGCTGATCATCCAGCCGTGATAGCCTGACAGCGCCAGCACCATCAGCAATTTGGCGTGAAACCAGCCCTGGCTGAACGCGCCGATATTATAGGCAAGCGCCAATCCGATAACCCAGACGATGATCAGCGACGGATTGAGGATGATCTTGCGAAGCTTGCCCTCGCGTTCAATCCATTTCCCGTCTTCTTCCGAACCGATCGCAGTTTCCTGATGATAGACGAAGAAACGCGGCATCATGAACAGGCCCGCCATCCAGAAGATGACGAAGATAAGATGAGCCGATTTTAACCAGAGATAGAGCATGGACAGAATTTCATTCATTGCCTGACAAGTGTAAGCAGCTTTTCAACATGTTCAATGGGCGTGTCGGGTAAAATCCCGTGACCCAGATTGAAAATATGCGGGCGATCTTCAAAAACCTGCAGGATATGGCGTACCGAGGTCTCCAGTGCTTCGCCGCCGGTTATCAGCGCAAGCGGATCGAGATTACCTTGCAACGGCAGATTTTTCGGCAGATTTTCATGCGCCCAGACCGGGTCAACCGTCTCATCCAGACCGATGGCGCTGGCTCCGGTCTCATTCGCATAAGCGACCAGTTTGGCGCCTGCCCCCTTGGGAAAACCGATGATCGGCAGATCGGGATGGACCGCCTTCAACCGCGCTATGATTTCCGCATTGGGCGCAATCACCCATTTTTCAAATTGGGCGGGCGACAGTGATCCCGCCCAGCTGTCGAAAAGCTGCACCGCATCAACACCCGCTTCGATCTGACCGAGCAAATAAGTAACCGTGTTCTCGACAATCGCGTTGATCAGTTCGCCAAAGGCGGCTTCATCGCGATAGGCAAAGCGGCGGGTCGCTGCCTGGTCCTTGCTGCCCTGTCCGTTGACCATATAAGTCGCGATCGTCCACGGACTTCCTGCAAAGCCCATGAAGGTCGTTTGATCATCGAGCCGTGCGGCTACTGCTCGAACCGTTGCATATATGGCCTCAAAATGCTCGGGAGCAGCCTCCAGAGAGCCCAAAGCCGCATCCAGCAACCTGGGTGCCAGCCGGGGTCCTTCGCCTGCCTCAAACCAGAGCTTCTGGCCCATCGCATGCGGCACGATCAATATGTCGGAAAACAGGATCGCACCGTCAAAACCAAAACGCTTGATTGGCTGCAAGGTGACCTCGGCCGCAGCCTCGGCATCATAGCAAAGTTCGAGAAACCCGCCTTTTTGTGCGCGCAGTTCCCGGTATTCCGGCAAATAGCGGCCTGCTTGACGCATCAACCAGACCGGCGTTTGATCGGTTTTCTTGCCGAGCAATGTCTGCAGGAGAATTTTCCGTGATTCATTTCCATTCGGCATAGCGAGACGGTTACCCATTATATTATCTTATATATTATATTAGATTGTTGTTGATGATAGAGCGTGGAAAAGGCGGTAACCTGCCAGCGCCGTAAATACAAACAGATTGACAGGGGGCAGTAAACGAAGATTTGACCGATTCCAAAATTCGTTCCCCGTTATCCACAGACTGTTGATGGAATCGATCAATGTTGGTTGGCTGTGGATGAATTTGCGGGAGTCGGGGAAGAATATCGAGGGACAGGTTATCCACACTTTCATCCCTTGCTTTATCCCCTTTGAAATCACAAAGCTTAGCGGATGAAACGGCTCCACCTTCATCTGCTCTCGGATTCAACCGGTGAGACCCTGGAAAACATTGCCAAAGCGGCACTCGCTCAATTTGACGGCGTGGAGATCATCAAGCATTTCTGGCCTATGGTCCGCTCGGAGAAGCATCTCAACCGGATATTGGCTGAAGTGGCCGATAATCCCGGGCTGGTCATATTCACTATCGTCAACCGCGATATCAGAGCAAAATTGGAACGCGAATGTCGGCATCTCGGGCTGCCGTCAGTTCCTGCGCTCGATACCGTGACCGATGCCTTGTCCAATATGCTGGGGCAGGAAGCCAAGGCCAGACCGGGTCGTCAACATATTCTCGATGCGGCCTATTTCGCCAGGGTAGAGGCGATTCAATTCACCATCGCCCATGATGACGGTGTCGGCTGGGAGAATTGGGAAGAAGCTGATATTGTGCTTGCCGGCGTGTCGCGAACTTCGAAAACACCAACCTCCATCTATCTCGCCAATCGCGGCTACAAGACTGCGAATATTCCGATCGTCCCGGAATCACCACCACCCGATTCACTCTTTCATCTAAAGAACCCTCTGGTAGTCGGTCTGATCACCGGCGCTTCCAGGCTTGTGCAGGTCAGACGCAACCGTTTGCTGTCGCTGAACCAGGCGCCAGAAACTGACTATGTGAATGAAGAGAAGGTCAAGGCCGAGACGCAATATGCCCGCCGGATGTTCGCCGACAACGGCTGGCCGATGATTGATGTGACACGGCGCTCGATCGAGGAATCCGCTGCGGCAATCATCAATCTCTATAATGAGAGACATGTCGGTACCGGCGATGATCACAAGGCTGATGGTGATGTCTGAACCGGTCCTGATATTGGCGTCCAAAAGCAAGGCCCGGCATGCAATGCTGACTGCGGCTGGTGTAGCGGTCGAGGCAATTGCACCAAATGTGGATGAAGAGGCTCTCAAGGATGGGTTGAAAAGCGAAGGCGTGACCGCGCGCAATCTCGCTGATGCGCTGGCAGAAGCAAAGGCAGTGCGATTGTCCCGGCGGATTGGCGCCGGCTTGATATTGGGGGCCGATCAGGTTTTGGCCCTCGAAGACGGCACGATGCTCGACAAGCCGACCGATCCTGCCGATGCAATCGCTCAACTGAAATTGCTGTCGGGCAAGAAGCACAAGCTGTTCAGTGCTGCCGTCATTGCCGAACAAGGCACTCCAGTGTGGAGACATATCGATATTGCCACGCTTTCCGTACGGGTGCTGAGCGATAATTTCATCGAGCGATATGTAGAAGCGGAATGGGACAATATTCGCTATTGTGTCGGCTGTTACGAAATTGAGGGCAGAGGCGCCCAGCTTTTCTCGGCGATTACCGGCAGCCAGTTCACGATCATGGGCCTGCCACTTTTGCATCTGCTGGACTATCTTCGCATCCGAGGTATTTTACCGTCATGAACACAGATATTACCTATGCCGAGGTGATCGGAGACCCGATTGCGCAAAGCAAGTCGCCGCTGATCCACAAATTCTGGCTCGAACGGCTGGATATCAAAGCCGATTATCGCGCTTGCCATGTCACGCCCGAGGAACTGCCCGGTTATATTGAGCAACGGCGCGCCGATCCGCTCTGGCGGGGATGCAATGTTACGATACCGCATAAAATAGCGATGCTCGATCTGGTCGCCGATCCTGGCGGTGTGCGCGAAAAAATTGGCGCCATGAATACAATCGTGCGCCAGGCAGATGGCAGCCTGATCGGGACCAATACCGACGCCGCCGGTTTTTTTGCGCCTATTGCCGATATCGACTGGTCGGGGAAACATGCTGTGGTCATTGGGGCAGGCGGAGCGGCACGAGCGGTGTTATTCGCCCTGAAACAGGCCGGCGTTGGCGAAATAACCATCGTCGCGCGCAACGGCCTGAAAGCGACCGGCTTGCTCATGCAGGCGTCGGCCAAGGGCAGTGTGCTGCCGATGGACGCGCAATTACCCGCGGCAGATCTGCTGATCAACGCGAGCCCGCTCGGGATGACCGGACAAGCGCCACTAGAGGTGGACCTAGATCCCTTGCCGGCCGATGCTCTGGTCTATGATCTCGTGTATGCACCGCTGAAGACGGGGCTGTTGCGCGCGGCAAAACAACGCGATCTGGCAGTGGTTGACGGTCTCGACATGTTGATTGGTCAGGCCGCGCTGGCTTTCGAGCTGTTTTTCGGTGCAACGCCGCCAATGGAAGACGATGACCAACTCAGAAAATTGTTGACGGCATGATGGAGCGGCGCAAGCCTTATATTGTCGGTCTGACAGGTTCCATCGGCATGGGTAAATCCACGGTGGGACAAATGTTTGTCGAAGAAGGCGTCCCGCTGTTCGATGCCGATGCCGCCGTGCACGAGTTGCAAGGACCGGACGGCGCGCTGGTGGAGGCGATTGAAGCGCTGTTCCCGGGCAGCACAAGCAGCGCGGGTGTCGACCGACAGAAACTGGGAGCCATGGTGCTTGGCGATGCCGCTGCACTGCAACGGCTCGAAAAACTGATTCATCCTGCGGTTGCCGAAATGCGTCTCGCCTTTCTCGAAAAACATCGGGACCAGCCACTGATCCTGTTCGATATTCCGCTTTTGTTTGAAAAATCGGGTGCCAAGGGTGTCGACCATGTCGTCGTGGTCTCTGCCGGTGAAAACGACCAGCGTGATCGCGTTCTCGCTCGGCCGGGCATGACTGAGGAGCGGTTCGAGCAGATCAAAGCGCTGCAAATGCCGGATGCAGAAAAGCGGCAAAAGGCTGATTCTGTGATAGATACCTCCCTGCCTCAGGCGGAAACACGCCAACAGGTGCAGAAACTTGTTCAAAAACTGAAAGCTTCCCTTGCGTAACCCCGATTTCGGTCCGATATTGAACTTATGCGAGAGATAATTTTCGATACAGAAACCACCGGCTTTGACCCTCAAAATGGCGACCGGATGGTGGAAATCGGTTGCATTGAAATGATCGATCGAATCGAAACCGGTCAGAGCTTCCATTGCTATTATAATCCCCAGCGGACGATGCCTAAAGCCGCCGAGAATGTGCATGGATTGTCAGATGTGTTTTTATCCGACAAGAAATTATTCGCAGACGGCGCGGCGGAACTTCTCGATTTTCTGGGAGACGCGAAGCTCGTTGCCCATAATGCGCAATTTGACTTCAATTTTCTCAACGCCGAACTGCTTCTGTGCGGCTATCGGGAAATTTCCCGGTTTCGCATGATCGATACATTGGCAATCGCCAAGTCCAAGCATCCCGGCGCAAAATTGTCGCTTGATGCCTTGTGCTCCCGCTACGGCATCGACCGTAGCCACCGGGTTAAACATGGTGCGTTGCTTGATGCGGAACTGCTAAGCCAGCTTTATATCGAGTTGACCGGTGGACGCCAGATCGGCCTTGGCCTGGCAGAAGATACGAAGCGTCAAGATGCCATCGCCAGCATGCGACCGACATCGAGGCCCGCTGAGCGCAAGACATTCATGGCGGCGCGCGAGCATCAGGCCGACGCCGAAGAACTGGCAAGACACAAGATATTTATTGAAGGTATCGAAAACCCTCTCTGGGCAGAGATTTAGCTGTATCGCCGTTCGGGTAATGGTACAGTAAGAAAAAGGAGAATGAATATGGAAGTTCGTGTTTCAGGACATCAGGTCGATACCGGCGATGCGTTGCAAACCCATGCCGAGGATCGGATGAATGCGATTGCCAGCAAATATTTTGCCAAAGCGATCTCAGCGAACGTTACCGTGAGCAAAGCGCCCCACGCCCAATTTAAATGTGATATCGTGACTCATGTGATGCAGGGCCTCACCCTCAAGTCTGATGCCGAAGCCGGCGATGCCCATCAGGCATTTGAAAAGGCTGCCGACAAGATTGAAAAACAGCTGCGCCGCTACATGCGGCGGCTCAATGATCATCATGTTCAGGCGCAATATGCTGCAAAGCAGGAAGAAGCGGCCTATCGGGTCTTTGACTCGGTTGAAGACGAGGAAGAAAGCGAAGTGAGCGGCGACTCTCCTCCGATCATCGCCGAAACCAGCACCGACATTCCCGAAGCAAGCGTGTCCAATGCCGTCATGATGATGGATTTGCGCAATACCAGCGCGCTTTTGTTCAAAAACTCTGGCACTGGTACCCATAATATGGTTTATCGCCGCCCCGATGGCACAATTGGTTGGGTAGAGCCCAATAGCTGATAGAAATGTGCCACTTTTAGCAGGCGAATGACCGGTATTTGGTAGAACCGGTCTCATGCGCATAGGTGTCGGAATTCTGGCATGGTCGTTGAACTGGCTAAATTTTGTCGGGACAAAAGGGAAGATTCATGACTGATTTGTCCGTTAGACTGGAACTTGCCGCTGTCCGGGATTGTCCCGATGTCAGCGATAAGGCCGACATCCTGCGCACAATCGCCCGCATTGGCCAGGATTGCTATCGTCTTGATGCTGATACTATCCAGGCCGGTTTGGAGGCGCGCGAGGCTCTCGGTTCAACCGGTTTCGGACGATCCGTTGCCATACCGCATACCAAACTCGCCAGTCTTGACCATTGTGTGGGCATTTTTCTGCGTCTTGCCGAACCAGTTTCCTTCAATTCCCACGATGGCAAACCGGTTGATCTGATATTCACTCTCCTGTCTCCGCAGAAAGCCGGGGTTGAGCATTTGAAAGCTCTGGCCGCGGTATCCCGCTTCTTGCGGGATGACCATATGGTGGCAAAGCTTCGCGGCGCATCGGGGCAGGATGCGCTCTACGCGCTGTTGAACCGACAGCGCGAGCAGCAGGCTGCTTGATCCCAGATCATGACAGGTGAAGCTGACAATGAAGAAGAACATGGCGGTGCCCAGGGACATTTCCGGGCGCTGGAACGGCTTTATGCGGAAGCACCGATAAACCGCCTGTTCAATTCCCGTCTCGAAATCGTGGAAGCCGGCAAAGCCAGCATATTTTTTGATGTGGATGAACGCTATTATCACGCTGCCGGTGCGGTGCACGGGACGGCCTATTTCAAAATGCTCGACGACGCCGCTTTTTATGCTGCCAACAGTCTGGTGTCTGACCGGTTCATCCTGACCACTGCTTTCAATCTGCTCTTCACCAAGCCGCTCAAGTCGGGTCCGGTCATTGCCGAAGGCCGATGGGTTAGTGGTAAACGGCGAGTTTTCGTTGCCGATTCTCGGCTGATCGACAGCGAGGGTGAAGAAATAGCGCGTGGTACCGGAACTTTCATGCGCTCGCACATCCCGCTGGCATCGCTGCCCGGCTATAAAAAAGATGATTGAACCGCGGCTTTCCGCGGAAATGAAGGTCAAAACCCTTCTCAGACTGGTGAATCAGAATGGTGGCTTCGGAGTCGTTCTGAAAAAGGGCGACAGAATATCCGGATCGATCCTCATCCAATGTGTGGAAAAGGGGGAGAACCCTAGGCTCCTGGAGAATATGCCGTCGCTGGATGGTGAGCCCAACTGGCAGCAGATATGGCCACAAGCCACTGATAATAATAAGAAAATATCAGATTATGTTGCACAAAGATTCCGTTTTGACCCCGATATGTGGTTAATTGAACTGGACATCCCGGATGCGGAACGGCTCATCGCCCAAATGGGTCAGTAAACTTGACTTTATTCCCCAGAACCATATTTGCCGCTCAACTTTGATGCGCAGGTTGCCGACGGGGGTCAGAAATGACAGGCGGTAAACACGCAGACGGGGAGAACAGAAACAGGCCCACCTTTTGAATTTCGGCTCTGTTTTTGGCGGTTTTGACGAAAATGTCACGATTTGCTCTGGTCTCACCGCATAATGTAATAGGTTAATGAGAAAAATTTTTCGTGCAACAAGCGCTCTGTCGCTTGCCCTTACTGCGGTCGCGGCATTGTTCGTCACCGATGCGTCCTTTGCTTTGGAAGCAAGCGACGAAATACCGGAATCCGAGATTTTCGTCGATCCGGCCCTGCTGGAAGCAGATGAAGCAAATCCAGCCATTGTTTTTGCCGAGCAACAGGAAGTTGTTGCTGAAATTCCAAAAGATGTTGTGAAAGCCGACATGATTGCCAACGGTGACGCCGAAAGCGATTCTGATGAAAACAGCGGTTTCATCAATGACGGCGCCTCATCCCTGCGTCAGCTGGTGCGCCAGCAGTCGGTAGATGGTTCGCTGGACGCTGAAATGAAATGTTTGGCCGGCACCGTCTATTTCGAATCCAAAAGCGAATCCCTGCAGGGTCAGCTGGCCGTCGCGCGCGTAGTGCTCGCACGTGTCGCATCCTCTCGCTTCCCGAATAGCATCTGCGGTGTTGTTTTCCAGCGCAGCCAGTTCTCCTTTGTTCGTCGCGGGAAAATGCCGCCGATCAAAACCGGGCACCGGCAGTGGCGCAATGCGGTGGCAATTGCCAAAATCGCAATGAACGATGGCTGGGAAAGCTCGGTCGAAGGCGCGCTGTTCTTCCACGCACGTTATGTTTCTCCAGGCTGGCGGCTCCAGCGTCTGGCAGCGATCGACAACCATATTTTCTATCGGTAACCAAACCGGAAGCTGGCAAATCATAAGGGCTCCCTTACGGGGGCCTTTATTTTGTTCTTTTTATGTTCTAGTCTTGAGCGATGACGACAAGGAATGATACGATTGGCTTGCTGACGACTCCCGGTGAGCTGACAGGCGCACAGGCCGTTGCCCGCGGTGTCGCCCGGATGTTCCTGCGACATGATATCATGATATTGCCCGAGGTCAGTTTGCGGAACCGGCGCCGGGCGGATCTGATGGGCATTGATGCCAAGGGGCAAATTGTCATTGTCGAGATCAAGGTCGCACGCAGCGATTTGCTCGGTGATGCCAAATGGACCGAATATCTGGATTATTGCGATCGTTTCTATTGGGCCTTGCCGGTGGGCTTCGATGCGTCGCCGGTCGAAGGATCAGATTTTCTTCCTGAACGCACCGGGCTGATCATTGCCGACGCCTATGATGCGGAAATGGTGCGTCCGGCTGCGACCAATGCGCTTGCACCTGCTCGGCGCAAGACAGAGACCATGCGGCTGGCCCGTCGCGCGATGCAGCGTGCAGCAATCTCCGATGGCTGGATCAGCCCCACCTCGGATCTGCACGAACTGGGTGGCTAATAAGCTAAAACTAGCCTTCTGGCCCGAAAAACCGCCCTTCGGATTCCGGTTTTTTGTCAGCGTCGGATTTTTCAATCTCGGCCAAAATGGCAGCCGTCCGCCGATCCTCCTTCGCGTAATCGCGCGCTGACTTACCGGCGAGCGTGTCGGGCCGGTCCGGGTCGGCGCCGTTTGCAAGCAACAGTCGAACCAGTTCCGTATCACGGATATGGACCGCCAGAATAAGTGCGGTTTCGCCTTGTCTGTTCGTGTCATTGACCTTGGCGTTTTTGGCCAAAAGGGTTCTGACTCCATCAACAAACCGAAGCTGGGTAGCGAGCATCAGCGGCGTTGTGCCCTCTTTGTCCGAGAGATTGGGATTGGCGCCCTTCTGCAGGAGAAAGCCCAGCCAGGTGTTGTCGCGTCGATCCACCACAATATGTAGGGCAGTCTGACCTGTTGAGCGGTCGCGCGTATTGACGATGACCGATCCCGGCTGGCTGAGTAACTTCGTTGCTTCTTCGCCATCGCGGTCCTTGACCGCTTTCAGAAAATTATAGCTGTCCGAAAATTGTGCCGCAGCAGGCGCGGAAAAGGAAACCGCCGCCGCTGCAAGCGTTGCAAAACGTAGAAAAATGATGAATTTTGCTGACCAGAATGTGCCTGAACTATCGTTATTGAACATTTTTCGCCCCGTTTCTTTAACTCGTGAGTCTTCACTCAGATCCGCTGTAATCGCCGACTATCAATTATCTGTTGAAATTGATCAACTAGCAGACCATGTCTGGCCCGGTAATGAACAATCTCTCAAACATCGCAAAAATAATCCTCAGCGCAGGATTACTGACCCTCATGGTGGCCTGTAACCCTGCGCCGGATGGAAGCGTCGCAACCGATTCCGAGCCGCCGCTGGCCGGGGCAAAGATCGGCGGCACATTTACCCTGACGAACCAGGATGGCGGGCGAACCTCCGACCAGCAATTCAAGGGCAAATATCGGATAATGTATTTCGGTTACAGCTATTGTCCGGACGTTTGCCCGGTCGATCTCGCCAATATCATGCTTGGTTTGAAGCAGGCCGAAAAAGAAAATCCGGCCCTGATAGAAAAAATCCAGCCGATTTTCATATCGGTCGACCCCGGTCGCGATACTCCCGCCGTGTTGAAGCAATATGTGCCCGCCTTCCACCCGCGCCTTATCGGCCTTACCGGAAGTCCCGAGGAAATCGCAGAAGTCGCGAAAAAATATCTGATCATTTACGATATCCGGAACGACGAGGGATCGAGCGAATATCTTGTCGATCATAGCCGCCAAGCCTATTTGTTCGGGCCAGATGGAGAGCCTCTGGCACTGCTGTCCTTTGACGGCACGCCGCAGCAAGTCGCGGGTGAAATTAACCGATGGGTGCGCTAGGCTCCGATCAGCCATTCTGGGAAGCGCCGCTCGAATCCCTGGACCGCGCCCAATGGGAGGCCTTGTGTGATGGCTGCGGCAAATGCTGTTTGCTGAAAGCCGAAGACGAGGACGACGGTCAGATATATATGACCAATATCGCCTGCAAATTGCTCGACCTTCGGAGCGCGCAGTGCAGCGACTATCGCCACCGCAAATTCCATGTTCCCGATTGCGTGCGGCTGACTCGCAACAAGCTGGAAGAATTTGAATGGCTACCAGATAGTTGCGCTTATAAAATGCGCGCTCGCGGTCTGCAATTGCCGGAATGGCATTATCTGGTCTCCGGTGACCGTGAATCGATCCACAGGGCTGGAAAGTCGATCCGGGGTAAGGTTATACCGGAAAGCAAGGCCGGACCGCTTGAACAGCATATTCTCGATGCGCCTTTTTAGTTCATCGCGTTCTGAAGCGCTCGCCATCCGTCTCGACGGCGTGAGCTATCCGCTTCAGTTGCGACGCTCAAAACAGGCGCGGTCGATCATTGTTTCGGCGGATACGGTCAAAGGTGTCGTCCGTCTCACGGTGCCCACTCATGCTTCAGAAAATCAGGCGCTGCGCTTCGCCCAGTCGAAATCCGACTGGCTCAATGCCCGCTTTGCCGAAGCCGTGCCACCGGTTCCAGTTAAGGATGGCAGCCAGATCGCCTTTTTGGGCGAGCCGTGTTTCATAAGATGGTCTCCGGAATTTGCGCGGGCGCCGGTGCTTGTAGAAGACGAAATCCGTTTGGGTGGACCCGCTGAACATGTTGAGTCCCGTATCCTGCGCTGGCTAAAGGGCCAGGCGCGCGCGATTTTTGCCGAAGATCTGCAATTTTACTGCATTCGCGCCGGAACGGATTTGCCGCAGCTGTCAGTCGGCGATGCACGGCGGCGCTGGGGCAGCTGTTCCGCACGCCAGTCTATCCGGTTGAACTGGCGGCTGGTCATGGCACCACCGCATGTGCGCCGGTCGGTGGTGGCGCATGAAGTGGCCCATCTCAAACATATGGACCATAGTCGGCGATTTTACGCATTGCTCGACCAGATATTCGAATCGGACCGCCGGACGGCTGACCGCTGGCTCAAGGACCATGGCCGTGGTCTGCATATGGTCGGAGCAGACCGACAACCCCAGCCGGCCGACTGAACCGGATTACTGTTGCGGTTCCGAACGCAGGGCTTCGGGAATCAAGGATTCAGGCTGGTTTTGCGGAGGCGCTGGTTTCGGTTTCTTGGCCGGCTCCGGTTTGCGGGGAGCCGGGTCGCCGCCGCGGCCAAGGACGGAATCGATCCAGTCCTGATCCAGTTGCGGACCATCTGCGGCCTCGCCATCTTCCAGATCATATTCGACCCCGCGACCTGTTTCGATCGGCATGCCGTTCTCGTCCACATAGATACCGTCTTCCGGCGCCCCGAACAGCTCGCCTTCATCTGGTTCCAGCTGCCATTCCGGCAAGACCAATTCGGTATCGAATTTTTCTACTTTGCGATTGGCCACGGCCACCTTCATGAATTGGGCGAACGCGGTGGCCGGAGCTCGACCACCCTGTAGACCGCCGACGGGCTTTGCGTCGTCACGGCCCATCCAGACACCTGTGGTTAGCCCACTGGAGAAGCCGAGGAACCAGCCATCCTTGTTGCTGCTGGTTGTTCCGGTCTTGCCGGCCACCGGTCTGCCGATTTGGGCTGCCCGTCCGGTCCCGGTGGCTACGGCGGTCTGCATCAGGTCGGTAATGCCGGCGGCAACCCACGGATCGACGAGCACCCGGCTGCCGTCAAATTTGCTTTGATAAAGAATATCGCCCTTCATCGTCTGGACCTTGGTGATACCAAATGGGGTGATAGCAACGCCCTTCGCGCTGATCGAGGCGAAGGCGCGGGTCAGGTCAAGCAACCGCACATCGGAAGTTCCGAGTACCATTGAGGGGTTTGTGTTGATCGGCGTAGTGATGCCAAAACGACGCGCCATATTGGCAATCGTCGTCGTGCCGATATCATTGCCGATTGCTGCTGCCACGGTATTCTTGGAGAAAGCAAAGGCGGTCCGGACATCTATGTCCCCGGCATAGCGATCGCCGCTGTTGCGCGGCGTCCAGTTGCCAATGGTGATCGGCTCGTCGGTCACTGTGTCATTGGGGGTATAGCCGGCCTCCAGCGCTGCCATATAGACGAATACCTTCCAGGCCGACCCTGGCTGACGGACGGCCTGTGTGGCGCGGTTATAGTTGGATGTGACATAATCTGTCCCGCCGACCATAGCGCGCACCGCACCATCCCTGTCGATTGCCACCAATGCCCCTTGCGCACCGGCTGGCACGCGCGACTGGATTGCTGCCGTGGCTGCGCGCTGCATATCGAGATCCAGCGTGGTCCAGACTTCAATCGGCTCCACGCTCTCGTCGATCAGCAAATCCAGCTGCGGTAGCGCCCAGTCGGTAAAATAACGCACGCTATTCTGGCGAGGTTCGGGCGCGAGTTTCACCGATGCCGGATTGGTCTTTGCCGCTTCGGCTGCGCTTATCGCGCCAGCGTCCTGCATCACTTCGAGGACCACTGTCGCCCTTCCGATCGCTGCTGTTGCGTCGGCGGTGGGCGAATAGCGCGAGGGAGCCTTGACCAGACCGGCAATGATCGCAGCCTCGGCCAGGTTGAGCTCTCTGGCGCTATGGGCAAAGAAACGGCGAGATGCGGCATCAATGCCATAGGCACCGCCGCCATAATAAACCTTGTTCAGGTACAGTTCGAGGATCTGCTCTTTGGAAAATTTCCGTTCCATCGCCAGCGCGAGCAATATCTCCCGCCCCTTCCGGCCAAAGGTCCGGTTGTTGTTCAGGAATATGTTCCGGGCGAGTTGCTGGGTGATGGTCGATCCGCCCTGAGCCCAATGGCCGCGCTGCATCCTTACCTGGAGCGAACGCGCGATGCCGATCGGATCAACGCCCGGATGACTTTCGTAGCGCCGGTCTTCGACGGCAACCATCGCGCCTTTCATGACGTCCGGGATGTCTGCATATTGCAGCCACTCGCCGTAGCTCGGCCCCATGGAAAACAGCTCTTTGCCGTTCACATCCAGCACCCGTATCATCTGGCCGTTGGGAGAAGATTTCAGGTCCTCGAAGCCGGGGAGGGAGGAACGGACGACCAAAATCGCAACCACGAGGGCAATTGCCGCGAGAATTCCGACGACAAGGCCGGTCTTGGTCAGCCGCCATAGCCACTTGCGCACTGGCCCTTGCTTTTTATTGCGTTTTTTGGCCCGCGCCATATTGATCCACCCACTAAATACCAGACTAGAAATTTTCTAGCGTTTTGGTGCCTTACCGTAGGCTGAACAGGGAAGCACAGAAAAAAGTCAGTCTGTTTTGGGTTCGAAGGCCATCGCGGCGCTGTTCATGCAATAGCGGAGACCGGTATCAGTAGGTCCATCGGGAAAAACATGACCAAGATGACCGTCGCAGGTGGAGCAGCGTATCTCGACCCGGCGCATGCCAAGGCTATTGTCCTCGATTTCGGTGACCGCCTCTGAATCGGCGGGTGCGGAGAAGCTTGGCCAGCCGCAACCGCTATCGAATTTGCTCTCCGATTCAAACAATTTGCTGCCGCAACCGGCGCAGAAAAACTCTCCGTCGCGATATTCGGTGTTCAGCGCTCCGGTGAAGGGCCGTTCGGTGCCCGCTTCGCGCAGCACATGATATTGTTCCGGCGACAGCTGTTGCCGCCATTGCTCGTCGCTCAATATTGTTTTTTCCATTACCGCTAAATGGGCGTTCGATTGCAGCCGGTCAAGGGATCTGGCGAAGAGAATCGGTACGGCTGATCACAATGCTTAACTGATTATTAGCCATATTTTGGCAGGATATATCACTATGAAGATAGTGGTAAAATTGATGCTGTCAGGCCTGCTCTTGATCGCAGGCCTGGCACTGCTGCCAGGGCAATCGCATGCCCAATGCCGTTTATGTGCCGCCAGTCCCGAAGCGCACAGCCTGTCCAACGGGGCTTCCGGTAAGCCGGAAATTCCCTTGCAGATCGAAATCACCGCTGATCTGGATTTCTCGCGCATGGCGCTGCTCAGCAACAGTGGCGGTGTCGTCAGCATCGACCCGGTGTCCGGTGGCAAACATTTCCGCGGGAGCGTCGCCAACCTTGGTGGCATGGCGCTGCACGGAGAAGGACGTTTGACCGGGGAACCAGGCCGCAATGTGCGAATATTCCTGCCGGAGCGGATTCAGCTGAGCGCACCCAATGGTTCAACCGCCGAGCTGGAAAAACTGGAAACCAATCTGCCGGAACTGGCCAGACTGGATCATACAGGTCGACTGACCTTTGCTTTTGGCGGACAATTGCGCGTCCGGGGTGACGCCAGCGGCCGGTTTCGCGGCCGGATTGCGATCACCGCCGACTATGAGTGAACCTACCTAACGTCCGCTGGCCGCTTTTCTGGCAATCAGCAGCAATTCTTCTTCCAGCAGCACCTGATCGGGCTGACCGCTGCTTTTCATCACGATCTCCAGTTGCAAGATTCGCTCAATCAGCCGCGCGATATGGGCCGATGACCAGATTCGCAGCTGCCGCTTGAAATGTTTCTGTTCCTTGAAAAACACGCTCGGATGCCCGGCAACGGAATCGACATTGCCACCCTTGTCGACCTTGCTGCGCAATTCCGCGAGCTTGTTGAGATGGCGGAGCATGATCCGGATCAGACCAATTTCGCTAATGCCCTGAGCGCGCGAGGCGGCGATTTCCTGCGCCAGGCGGGCCGCATCGCCATTGAGCGCGGCATGAATCAGCAGGTTGATATCTTCTTCGTCATTTTCTGCGCCGAGCAAGAGCAGAATATCGGCTTCCGGCGTCTGTACATTCTCGGGGGTCGCATCCAGATATAGCGCGATCTTCTCCACTTCCATGCGGGCCAGCACCAGATCATTGCTGGTCAAAGCGGCAATTTCCTGCGCCATTTCCCGGCTCAGTTGCAGGCCCTCGGTCTTCGCCATGGTCTGGATGGCAGCCGCTGCCTGTTCCGGTGAGGTTTCATAGCAGGTCGCGATCAATGCATCCGGCGCAGCGATGATGCTTTTCGCCAGCGCAGTCTTATCGCCCATGCCGGGTGCGATGACAAATACCGGATCGCCGGCGGTATCGCTGGCCAGCAGATTGTCGATCGCCGCAGTCGCCCTTACCGCTTCGCCGCTGTTCAATCGCAAAACAAGGTAACGCTTGTCGCCGAACAGCGACGCGGAATTGGCTTCGTCATTGAGGCGGGCGGGTCCGTCGGTGATGTCGCTTATCGTCAGATCGACTCGCTCGGCGGATTGCGCCAGCGGCTTGACCAGTTCCTCGACCAGCGCCTGGCAGCGGGTGACATTGGGACCGCATAACAGGATCAGTCGGAATTGATCGGAGCCGGCGTGGAAGCGCCTGACAATTTCTTCCGGCTTTGCCTTCATGGCTGCGGCAACGCGTTGGCCTCTTCCCGGGCGAACAGAGAAAGCCGGGTCACGATCTGGTTGGCCACGCGGGTCGCCAGATTCTCCAATGCCGTATCCTCTGCGGCGAGAGTCGCATATTCCGAAGATACCACGTCAATCCCGGCATCAGATCCCGCCGTGGCGTCCAGCACAACAACCGAGTCGGCGAGACGGACCAGCTGATAGCGGGCGCGCAGGGTTCTGCGCTCGCGCGTGATCCGATCATCGCTGCGCACGCCAAATCCGGCAATCTTGTCTTCCAGTGCGACGGTCAGGCGGTATTTTGCCTGCTGTCCCTCAAATGCCTCGAGCTGATCTTTCAGCGCATTGCGGGTCAGCCATCCGGCCTTGCCGGCGATCGGTTCAATCTCGACATTGCCAAGCTGCTGGGCGACAACGCCATTGGTACCGCCAGCATAGAGCGGCCGCAGGTTGCAGCCGGCCAGCATCGCCGAGATTGCCACCACCAGGGTGATCCGCGCGATCACGGATTTCATATTACGATATTGACCAGTCGATCGGGCACGACAATCACCTTCTTTATTTCCGCTCCGTCGAGACTACGCTGCACCTTCTCGGATGCGAGGGCAAGTTCTTCGAGCTGCTCCTTGCTGCTGCCCTTGGCAACGGTGATTGTATCGCGCAGCTTGCCGCGTACCTGAATCGCAATCGTCACTTCATCATCGACCAGCAGGTTTTCGTCCACCTCCGGCCAAGGCGCGTTGGCGACCAGATCGCTTTCGCCGAACAAAGCCCATGCTTCCTCGGCAATATGCGGCACCATCGGGGCGACGATCCGTGCCAATGACTTGATCGCAACAGTCCGGTCTTCGGAAGGCCCTGATTTCTCGATCAGATTGACCAGTTCGAATATCTTCGCCACCGCCTTGTTGAACGAGAGCGCCTCGACATCTCCGGCGACGCCGGCGACGGTCTGGTGCAGCTTGCGCCGGAGCGCCTTGTCCTCGCCTGTATCGGCGTTATCGGCGACAGCGATAAACAACCGCCACAAGCGCTGGACAAACCGCCAGCTGCCTTCGATGCCGGCCTCGGACCAGGGAAGATCGCGTTCCGGCGGACTGTCGGAGAGCATGAAAAAGCGCACCGCGTCCGCACCATATTGTTCGATGATCGGATCGGGGTCGACGACATTTTTCTTCGACTTCGACATTTTCTCGACCCGGCCGGTGGTGACCGCTGAGCCGTCGGCAATTACCGCCCAGTCCGCGCCGTTTTTCTCGACTTCGTCGGGAGACAGCCAGCTGCCGTCGCCATGTTTATAGGTTTCGTGCGTCACCATACCCTGGGTGAACAGGCTCTCGAACGGCTCGGCAAAATCCAGCTTGCCGATGCTCGCCAGAGCGCGTGTCCAGAAACGCGCATATAGCAGATGCAGGATCGCATGTTCGACGCCGCCAATATATTGGGTCACCGGCAGCCATTGCTTGACCACTTCGGGGTCAAAGGGTCGGTCATCAGGCTGGCTGGCGAAGCGCAGGAAATACCAGCTGCTGTCGACAAATGTGTCGAGCGTATCGGTCTCGCGCCGCGCCGCCTTGCCGCATTTCGGGCAGTCGACATGTTTCCAGGTCGCGTGACGTTCCAGCGGATTGCCCGGTGTTTCAAAATCAATATCTTCGGGCAGCACGATCGGCAGCTGGTCCTTGGGCACCGGTACCGGGCCGCAGTCATCGCAATGAATGATCGGAATCGGCGTGCCCCAGTAACGCTGGCGCGAAACGCCCCAGTCGCGCAGCCGCCAGGTGGTCTGGGCCTTGCCCCAGCCTTCGGATTGCGCGCGATCAATGACGGTCTGCTGCGCCGCGTCGATGGTCATGCCGTCGAGAAAGGCGCTGTTCACGATCTTTCCGGGTCCGGTATAGGCTTCGTTGCCGGCGTACTCGGCGCCGGTTTCGTCGCCGTCAGAAACCACGCGCTTGACCGGCAGATCATATTTGCGGGCAAAGTCGAGATCGCGCTGGTCATGCGCCGGTACGCCGAAAACCGCGCCGGTACCATAATCCATCAGCACGAAATTGGCGACGTAGACCGGCAACTGCCAGTCGGGATCAAGCGGATGGGTGACGGTTAGGCCGGTATCAAAGCCCTTTTTCTCCATCGTCTCCAGCTCGGCAGCGGTGGTGCCGCCAGCCTTGCATTCTTCAGCGAAGGCGGCGAGCGCGTAATTCTGGCCAGCAAGTTTCTGAGTCAGCGGATGGTCGGCCGACAGGGCGACAAAACTCGCTCCGAAAATCGTGTCCGGACGGGTCGAGAAAACCTCGACCGTCGCGATATCAGCTTGCGCTTCTGCCAGAGCGAAATGAAATTGCAGGCCCTGCGACTTGCCGATCCAGTTTTCCTGCATCAGCCGCACTTTTTCCGGCCAGCCCTTGAGGTCACCCAGTCCGGCCAGCAGATCTTCGGCGAAATCGGTAATCTTCAGAAACCACTGGCTGAGCTTGCGCTTCTCGACCTGAGCGCCGGAACGCCAGCCCTTGCCGTCGATCACCTGCTCGTTGGCGAGCACCGTCATGTCGACCGGATCCCAGTTGACCGCCGATTCCTTGCGATAGACCAGCCCGCCCTCGAACAGATCGATGAAAAGCGCCTGTTCCTGCCCATAATAGTCCGGGTCGCAGGTCGCCAGTTCGCGGCTCCAGTCAAAGGCAAAGCCCAAAGTCTTCAGCTGGCTGCGCATCGACGCGATATTGGCCCGTGTCCATTCGCCGGGATGGACTTTCTTTTCCATCGCGGCATTTTCCGCCGGCATGCCGAAGGCATCCCAGCCCATCGGATGGAGCACTTCAAAGCCCTGCATCCGCCGGAACCGGGCAAGCACGTCGCCCATCGTATAGTTGCGGACATGGCCCATGTGGATGCGGCCGGAGGGGTAAGGAAACATCTCGAGCACATAGCTGCGCGGCTTGCTGCTCGCGTCGTCCGCTTCGAACACGCGCGATTCGGCCCAGCGCTTTTGCCAGCGTTTGTCCGCCGCCAGTGGATTGAATCGCTGATCGGTCATTGCGGCCCCATTATATGGCAGGAAAAATTAGTTGGAGATCGCACCGCGCCGCAGGTCGCGGGCCTTGGTGAGAATGATCTGTTCGAGCTTCTGCGTGGTTGCCGCTTTCACCGGTGCATCGACCCATGTGCCGTTGCTGGCAACCTGACGGGATGCCGCAACGCGCAAGGCATCGGCGCGCAAATCCTGGTCGAGGATCGAAACGTTGATCTTCATCCGCTCGCTTGGATTTTGCGGGTTTACATACCAGTCGGTCAGGATCACGCCGCCATTGCTATCGGTTTGGGTGAGCGGCATGAAGGACAATGCATCCAGCGAAGCGCGCCACAAATAGCTGTTCACGCCGATGGTGGTAATCTGTGACGCTGCCAGATCCGCTTTTGGCCGCTCTTTGCCACCGCAGGCAGAAAGCAGGGAAAGCGCCAGCAGGCTAGCGGTTGCAGATCGCACGAAGAGAGATGGATTGAGGCGGGACATGAAGCGCTCCTGGTTGCATTTTACGCCGATACGAAATCTTTTTTGCAGGATTTGTTCCGGACGTGAATATATTTCAGCGCTCTCTATAAATGCTTTGCCGCAAGGGGCAAGCACAAGCGCATGATTCGCTCTTGTGCAGCAGCGACTGAACCCCAGTTGAATAATCGCAGAATCATATTGGGTTCATGTTTTTTATGGTAGGCCGTGAAACGATCTCCGCCAAAAAGCGTAACCGAACTGCAACAGTAAGGCGCTAGTTTGAAGAAATCGGACAAAAACAATATGTTGACTCGTGTAGATTGGCAGATTTTGTTATATCGAAGGTCAGATAAAGGGGAAGCGGCTTCATCATGACGAAAAAGGTCAGTCATTTCGGTTGGTTAGCGACGGGACTCGCGCTCTCCGGTCTTGCCATGACCCCTGCTCTTGCAAAAGTGCTTTCCAGTGATGACGGAATGGTATCCCTGAAAACCCTCGGATCAATTGGCTCCTTTACCGTAGCTGGTGCCGACCCTGATCTCGTAGCCAAATATAAACTCAGCGCCTTTCGCGGCAATGCGAGCTTCAAATTCACTCCGTCCGGCGGCACCCGCGACGGGGAACGCTCGGTTACCGTAGTGGTGCGCCAAAAATCTGACGCGGTTTCCATTCGCGAGAATATTCTGGCTGCTGCACCCGGATCGGGTGTAGCCAGTGCGGCGAAAATTGCTCCCGTTGCTTATAGCCTCGGCTCGGCCAAAGGCTTGAAGAGCTTTGCAATTCCGGTCCGGAAACTCGGCAGCAACCTCCCTGATCTCTCGGAAATCGGTGCTGAACGGCTGATGGGCGAGGACAATGATGGCAAGAAGAGCCGTTTCAACCCGCGCATGTCGATCGATGCCTCGGCACCGATCAACGCGACACCCCGCGCTCTGGATGCCAGCCAGAAAGATTATACGCTCGATGTTGGTGGCAGCTACTCGCTGACCCGCAACCTGGACGTGACTGCCGGTGTCCGGATCAATAATGAGCGCGACCGGATGGCACCGCTGACCGATAATCGTCAGGACAGCCAAGCCGTCTATGTCGGAACCCAGTTCCGCTTCTAAAATTCATATTTAGCTTAAAGCGTCGATCGCCGCCCAGCCATGGGTCAGGTGGTTTTTGCGCATTCGATAGCGATACTCGTTCATCCCGCCCAGATAGATCACCGCGCCATTGCACAGCGCTGCCAAGCGCCGGGTCTGCAGAGGATTCAGGGGCTGCTGGCCAGGATGGGACCGGGTAGTGAACACCGGTGACAGAAAATAAATGTCCGCACAGACGCGATTGGCTTGCTGAATTTCCAGGGCATTATGAACCGGCACGCTGTGCGGCATCCCGCCCATATTGGTCCGTCGCTGTACACGCCCGTGTACGCCGTCGGCGCGCCAGCGTCTGGCTAGCGCCGGAGATCCGGCCAGAAACAATATATGGCCACGCCGCCGAGCTAGTTTTTTGACAGTTTCAAATCGCTTTCGTCGCGATGTTTCCCGTAAATGATAATGGCGAAAGACAATCCCGCTGCCCCGCGGCAGTCGCAGGACCAATTGCTCAAGAAGCGCATCATTTCGCGCGTCGGTGAACATCCATATCCGGGGCAGGGCCGACCTTCTTGGGTCCGGCAAAGCGGGGCAGGGCTGGTCTCGCAACATAAGCAGGCCTATAGACGCAAGCTTCGCGAAAGAGAATGATTGAGAGAGACCCAATTTGGCAAACCCCCCACTAGAGGACATCCGCAGCAAGATCGAAAAGGCCGCCAGAATAGCGGACCGCAAGCCTTCGGATATCGCGCTCATCGCCGTGTCCAAAACCCGCAGCATTGATGAAATTCGACCGCTGCTAGAGGCGGGCCATCGCGTATTCGGGGAAAACCGGGTGCAGGAAGCGATGGAGAAATGGCCTGTGCTGAAGGCCGAATATCCGGATATCCAACTACATATGATTGGCCAGTTGCAATCCAACAAGGCTGGAGAAGCGGTGGCTCTTTTTGACTATATCCATTCCCTCGACCGGCTTTCTCTGGTCAAGGCGCTGGCAAAGGAAATGGGCAGGCAGGACCGCCAGATACCCTGTTTTCTGCAGGTCAATATCGGCGAAGAATCCCAAAAGGGTGGCTGTGATATCAAGGCTGTGCCCGAGATGCTGGCCCAGGCCCGCACAGCCGGTATAACCGTCGCCGGCCTGATGGCAGTCCCGCCGGACAATGTGAACCCGGTCCCCTATTTCGCGCTGCTTGCCAAGCTGGCGCGCGACAATGGCCTCGATGAACTCAGCATGGGAATGTCGGGTGATTTTGACAAGGCGATCAAGCTCGGTGCCACTCATATCCGGGTTGGCACCGCGCTATTTGGTCCGCGCGATACTCCGGCAGCTTGATCAGCTTTGGCCGTTTTTCTCGCTGTCTTTCGCCGCGCGGTCCGCTTTGCGTTCCTCCGGTGTGTCAGCCGCGACATAGCTGATCACGACGTCACCGTCTTCAATGACCGGTCGGGCATCGGTTGCAAAGAATAGCAGCCGACGATCCGGCTTGAACACGGCGAGCGGTTCCTCGCCTTCTTCCAGATTCTTGCGATAATCCTCAGCGGTGAATTTCTCGGTGATATTGGTTTTGCTGAATCGCCATCCGGCCAGATCACGGTCGAGCAATGTGCCAAAATCCGCGCCGGATTCGAACAACAGCCGGCCGTGTCCGACCCTGCTTTTGCTCTGGCTGTCATTGGCCAGCCGGCTGATTTGCTCATAGCCCATTTCCGGGCCGAGATCAGCGGTGATCAACTGGTTCTGGCTATCATTGTCAGTGGCCGCGATGAGATGCTGAAATTCGCCCATGTCGATATTGTCGTCATGCGCCTCTGCCAGCACATCACCATGGTGAATCGCAAGGCCTTCGCTACGCGCCCTGCGCAGGGCGAATTTGCTGTTGTCCGTCATCAGGACATCGATTTCGAGAGATTTCAGCATTTTACCCAAAGCAATCGACCAGCGATTGGCGCCGGCGATCAAGACGCCCTCGCCTTTCCCTTCCGAAATGCCCAGTCGCTCGGCGACCCAGGACGCAGAAAACCCATGCGCAAAAATGGTCGCGATAACGACAGCAAAGCTGAGCGGTACCAGCGCCTCTGCCCCGGGCAGTCCATAGTCGACAAGACGTATGGCAAACAAACCGGTAATCGCGACCGCGACAATACCGCGCGGCGCAATCCAGGCGATGAACAGCCGTTCGCGCCAGGGTACGGAACTGAACAGCAGAGCGGCCAGCACAGAAATGGGTCGCACAACGAACAGCAGCAATATCAGGAAGATGACAAATTGCGGGCGGAACTGCTGCACCGTTTCCCAGTCCAGCGTCGCGGACAATATGATGAACACACCGGAAATCAGCAGTACCGCCAGATCTTCCTTGAACCGGTAGAGCGCCTGACTGGAATAGATTTGCCGGTTGGCCATAACAATGCCCATCACCGTCACCGTGATCAGTCCGGTTTCATGTTTGATCAGATCGGCGATGACAAATCCCGCGATCACCGTAACCAGCAGAAAAGGCGCCTTCAGATATTCAGGAACTTTCCCTCTGGGAAACAGCCAGGTAATGGCAAAGCCAAGCCCTGCGCCAATCAATCCGGCAATGAAGCTTGCTGCCAGAACGTCCATGCTGATGACGGCGATATTGGCATCGGGCCCTTCATAGGTGATATAGGCGTAGATACCGACGGCCAGCAGCGCGCCAATCGGGTCGTTCACAATGCCTTCCCATTTCAGGATGTTGCGAACCCGCGATGGTACGCGCAATGTGCGCAGCATCGGGCCAATCACCGTAGGACCGGTGACGATCATGATACCGCCAAGCAAGGCTGATATTTCCCAGGACAGGCCAGCACCATAATGTGCCGCTGCTGTTCCCAGCACCCAGGCAATCGGCCCGGCGACAAATACCATCGCCGAAACCGCGCCGCCCGCCTGTCTCAATTCCCGGAAGTTGAGGCTGAGTCCGCCTTCAAACAGTATGACGGCCACCGCCAGCTTGATGATTGGTTCTTGCAGCGCTCCGAAATCGCGTTCGGGATCGATAATGCCCAGTACCGGGCCGGCGAGGATGCCGACGATCAGCATCAGAGCAATGGCAGGGCGACCCGTTCTCCAGGCAATCCATTGCGCGCCGATGCCGAGCAGGCCGATCAGCGCGATCTTCACCATGAGAGAGTCAACTAGTTCCATCATCTATCCTTGGCGGGTTTTTCGGTCTTATGCAAAAAAACTTTCTGCCGCCTGTGGATCAGCAATTACGGAAATGGTCAATTGCTTCCTCAATAACGGCGTAAACAGCTTCCAGTTCCACAGGACTGATACAATAAGGTGGCATGATGTAGATCGTATTGCCCAGCGGCCGAAGTAAAATCTTGTGATCCCGGAAAAACGCGAGCAGTTGCGGCCCCAAGCTGGACATATAGTCGCCTGCACCGTCGTCGATTTCAAAGGCCAGTATGGTGCCGCACTGACGCAATCCGCTCACGTTCGATTTCCGCATCAGCCGGTCGGAAAAGGCCCGATGCGAAGAAATAATGCCGTCGATCCGCTCCAGAACCGGTTCCTCGCGCCAGATCGCGAGATTGGCATTGGCCGCGGCGCAGGCAATAGGATTGGCGGTAAAGCTGCTTGAGTGGAAAAACATCTGCGCGCGATCTTCGGAAAAATGCGCCTGATAAATAGGGTCTGTGGCAGCGGTTACGGCCAGCGGGATGACACCGCCGGTCAGGCCCTTGGCCGTGCACAATATATCCGGTTCAATGCCCGCCTGTTCGCAAGCGAAGACGGTCCCGGTACGACCCCAGCCAGTCATCACTTCGTCGGCGATGAACAGCACATCATGCTCGCGGCAGATAGCCGCCATCTTGGCCAATGTCGCGGCACCATATATTTTCATGCCACCCGCGCCGAGGATTAGCGGCTCGACGATCAGCGCCGCCGGCGGGCTTTCGCTGTCCTTGCAAAAGGCCTCAAGCTGGTCGAGCGTAGCCTGCTCAGCCCCCGCTTCCGGGAAAGCTATCGTGCCAACGTCAAATAGCAGCGGCGCATAAGCTTGATTGAACACGCCGCGCGCGCCGACCGACATCGCGCCGATCGTATCGCCATGATAGCTATGCTCCATCACCAGGATCTTCTGGCGCGCTTCGCCGCGATTGTGCCAGTAACCGAGCGCCATCTTGAGCGCGACTTCGACCGCCGTCGAACCGCTGTCGGAAAAGAAAATATGCTCGAGGGAATCGGGCAGAAAACCGGAAAGACCCGCGGCCAGCTCCCGCGCCGGTGCATGCGTCCATCCGGCAAAGATCATCTGGTCCAGCCGGGCGCTCTGTTCCTGAATCGCGCTGACGATCTTCGGATGGCAATGGCCGTGCGTCTGCACCCACCAGCTAGATATCGCGTCGATGATCCTGGTGCCGTCGCTCTGGTAGAGGCACGCGCCTTCCGCCCGCGCGATCTCAGGGATTGGTTCGCCGAGACCGTGCTGGGTGAAAGGATGCCAGATATTGATGCTCATGATCCGAAGTCCGCGATATCGAAATGGGCAGCAAAGGCGTCCCGCAAGGCGTCCGGAGAGAGTTGGTCGAGCATCGGCAAGCGCCCGAGATGCGGCACGGCACCAATCCGGCATATGGTCTGCTCGCTGTCGACATTTTCATCGCCGATAAAGGCGATGCCGTGGATTGGCACGGCACGGCTACGCAGAGCCTCGATGGTCAACAGGCTGTGATTGATGGTCCCGAGACTGGTCGACGCGACGATGATCACCGGCAGGCCCCAATGGGCAAAAAGATCGGCAAACAGCAGTTCCGGATTGACCGGCACCAGCGCGCCGCCTGCCCCCTCGATGATCAGCGGCCCGTCGACTTGCGGGATGTCGAGATCGCCCAGACCAATGACAATGCCTTCCTGAGCTGCCGAATAATGGGGGGAAGCTGGAATCTTCAGCCGGTAGCGTTCGGGCAATATCCGGTCCGGATCAACGCCGCCAATCCGCGCGACCGTCTCGCTGTCGGTGCCGTCTGCCAGCCCCGCCTGCACCGGTTTCCAGTAGCTCGCGCCCAGCGCCGCGGTCAGCGCCGCGGCAAAGACGCTTTTGCCGATATCGGTATCGGTACCGGTGATGACGAACTTGCCGCTCATGCCGCTTCCGCCAGTGCCAGCGCCTCGTGCAATGCGGCTGCGAGATTGCTTATATCGTCTTGTGTCACGTTCAGGGTCAGCGAGATGCGCAGGCGCGCGGTGCCGGCCGGTACTGTCGGCGGGCGAATGGCCCGGACATCATATCCCTGCTCCTGCAGCATCGCCGCCACGCTTACCGCCACCCGGTCTTCGCCGAGGATGATCGGAAAAATCTGGCTGTCCTGATGGTCGCCGAGCGACAGGCCGGCAAAGCCGCTCCGGGTAAGCGCGATATGCTCCGCCAGACGACTCTGCAGCGAGGGATTGTCCGCGACATAAGCTATGGCATGCTGCGCCAGATGCGCGGTCAGCGGGCTCGGCGCAGTGGAAAAGATGAAGGGCCGCGCCCGATTGATGAAAAATTCGCGCAGGATTTTCGGCATGGTGAGCAGCCCGCCTTCGCCGCCCAGCGCCTTGCCGCAGGTGCGCAACAGGATCGCGTTTTCCTGCCTGCCAATGTCACCCGCCAGACCGGTGCCGCCCTCGCCGAAAACACCCACCGCATGGGCCTCGTCGATCACCAGCATCGCGTCATGGGCATTGGCGATTCGCGCAAGATCGCCCAGCGGTGCCCGATCGCCGTCCATGCTGTACAGGCTCTCCACCGCGATCCACACGGTGCCCGTGCCTCCGGCTTCGCGCCAATTCCGGATCTCTTGCTCGACTGCATTGCAATCATTGTGCGGGAAAGCCCGGAACGCGGCGCGGCCCAGTTTCATCCCGTCATGAACGCTGGCGTGGACCAGCGCGTCGTAAAGCAGCAGATCGCCGGTCTGCGGCAGGGTCGCGAACAGGGCGGTGTTGGCAGCAAATCCGGAACCGAAGAACAGACTGGCCTCCGCGCCATAATGGCTGGCGGCATATTGCTCGAGCGCTTCATGCTCGGGATGATTGCCACCCAGCAACCGCGATCCGCCCGAACCATGCGCCATGCCATCGGCAATCGCGGCCTGCGCGACCTCTTTCAGAAGGGGGTTGCGGGAGAGTCCGAGATAATCATTGGACGAAAAATCCCTGCCGACCGGAATCGACAGCCGCCTATTGCGCCCCGCCTGATCCAGCGCGTCCAGCTGGTCGCGATAGGGTTTGAATCGATCCATCACCGCGCCGTTAGCAGTCAGCGACCCGTGCTGGCCAGAGGCAATGCAAGCTGGCTGTCATCGACCGCTTCTATTGTCCTGTCGCGGAAGGGCAGCGGGAAGCAGACGGGCTTTTCCTGCAGGCCGATGATCGCTTCCGCCGGTCCCCCGACGCAGGCCTCGATCACCGGATCCTGCGCCGCCATGCCACCGGTCAGCGCCCCGAAAGCGGGCATGATCAGATGATGGCGTCCCCTGACAAAACAGCGCCGCGAAACATGACGGCCGCGCGTGGCTATGCGGATTTTCGGGTGATAATGACCGGATATTTCCGGCAAATGACTACCGGCCGTCGCTTCGTGCCGCAGCGCCAGCCCCTCGCCCGTCCACTCGTCAACCACCGTGCCACCCCACAGACCGGCAACATCACGGTCATGATTGCCGGTGATCCAGACCCAGTCGAGCGCGGCGGTCATCGCCGAGAGCTGCCTTGCCGCTTCCGGCTCCAGCCGCGCCTCGCCTTCGCCGTCATGATAATTGTCACCGAGGCAGAAAACTCTTGTCGCGCCCGTATCGCGGACCAGACCGGCCAGTTCGTCCAGCGTTGCCTGGCTGTCATAGGGCGGCAGCATCTGGCCCTGCCGCGCAAAGAAACTCGCCTTTTCCAGATGCAGGTCGGCCACCAGCACCGCATTTTTTGCTGGCCAGTACAGCGCGGCAGGAGCTACGATATCAAAGCGGTGTTGGGCGAACAGAAGGGGAACCATGGACCCGCTATGCGATGAACATAAGCGCTATGCAAGCCACCGGGTTGGAATTTATCGCTCGCCCGCACTATATGCGCTGCCATGACCGAATCTCAAACGCCCGTAAAAGTCGCCGCGCTCTATCATTTTGCCGTGGTCGACGATCCCGCCGCCCTGCGCCTGCAAGTGCTCGCCCTGTGCGAGGAACATGGCCTCAAGGGTACGATATTGCTGGCCCAGGAAGGGATCAACGGCACCATCGCCGGCGCACCCGACGATATTGATGCAGTGATCGAGGGCCTGCGCACGCTGCCCCGCTTTGCCGATCTCGAGGTCAAATATTCTGAAGCCAGCGCGATGCCATTCTTGCGGATGAAGGTCCGGCTCAAGAAGGAAATCGTCTCGATGGGTGTCGAGGGCGTCGATGCCGCCACCGAGAAGGGCGCCTATGTCGACCCCGCCGACTGGAACGACCTGATCGCCGACCCCGACACGATCGTGATCGATACGCGCAACGCCTATGAAGTGGCGATCGGCAGCTTCGACGGCGCGATCAATCCCGATACCGAGAGCTTCCGCGACTTCCCGGCCTGGTTCGACGAATTCTCGGAAAAGCTGCGGCAGGATTCGGACAAGGCACCGAAGATCGCCATGTTCTGCACCGGCGGCATCCGCTGCGAAAAGGCGACCGCCTATGTCAAGGCGCAGGGCTTTGACGATGTCCAGCATCTCAAGGGCGGCATCCTGAAATATCTCGAACATGTGCCCGAATCGGAAAGCCGCTGGCAGGGCGACTGTTTCCTGTTCGACCAGCGCGTGGCCGTCGGCCACGGGCTGGTCGAAGCCGACTATGGCCAATGCTATGCCTGCCGGATGCCGCTGAACGCCGCCGACCGCGCCTCGCCTGACTATATTCCCGGCGAAGCCTGCCCGCATTGTATCCACGACCGGACCGACGAGCAGCGCGCCCGCTATCGCGAACGCCAGCGCCAGGTCGAGAAAGCTGCAGAAGAAGGCCGGCAGCATCTCGGCACCGAATGACCGATTTGCCGGTCCTCTACAGTTTTCGCCGCTGCCCCTATGCGATGCGCGCAAGGATGGCGCTGCTGGTCAGCGCAACCCCGGTTCGCCTGCGCGAGGTCGTGCTGCGCGACAAGCCGGCAGAAATGATCGCCGCCTCGCCGAAGGCCACGGTGCCGGTGCTGGTGCTGCCAGACGGACAGGTGATCGACGAGAGCCTGGCGATCATGCACTGGGCGCTGGACCGCAACGATCCACAAGGCTGGTTGCAGGGCACCGCTGCCGAATCCGAATTGATCGCGGAAGCCGATGGCCCGTTCAAACATGCTCTCGACCGCTATAAATATCCTGTCCGCTACGAAAATGTCGACCCGCTGGACCACCGCGCTGCCGGACTGGCCTTTCTTGAAAAGCTCGAAGGTTTGCTTCAGGAATCGGGCCAGCTCATGGGAGCGAAGCCGACTTTAGCCGACCACGCCATTTTCCCCTTCGTCCGCCAGTTCGCCAATAATGACCGCAACTGGTTCGACCAATTGCCGCTTCCTGCCCTGCAGAAATGGCTTGGTGATCATCTCGCATCGTCGCTGTTCGCCACAACGATGCAGAAATTTCCACAGTGGAAGCGTGGGGATGCGGAGCCGGTTTTCGCTCTTGAGGTCGCAGTTTAGGCGGCACCTCTCTGATCAGATCCCGACGCGCAGCTTCAGTCCCACCCGCGTATCCGGGGCGGCATCCGACAGGCCGAGGGCGCCATCGACGCCGATGCGGACCGAGCGGGTCAGATTGGTGCCGAAACCCATGTTGATGCTCTGGCTGTCGCCGATGCTGGAGGAAGCGGATTGTTCATAGGAATAGGAAGCGGTCAGCGCGCTGTTCTTGCCGAGCAGGAGATGGCTCCCGGCGGTTCCGGACAGAGTGTTGCGCGTGGCGAAATTATCCGGCTCTCCGATAATCGTATAGCCCGCGCCGACAAATGGCACGATCGCTCCCATTTTTTTGGAGAGCTGGCCATTTAGCCCATAATCGACCTTGCCGGTTCCCAGGCCTTTTGCCCGCGATGCGGTTGGCAGTTTGACAGAAGCGCCGACGCTGGCATTCACGCCAGAGACGGGTAGCTGATAAGCGGCATTGAGCGAGAGGTCGCCAATGCCTTCGCGCTTTACCTGACCGGTCTGCGAACCGTTCGACGCCAGCAAAGGCGTGCCGAACAGCCCGCCCTGATTGATGATCACCTCCTGCGGGGCGGTGGAGGAAATATAGGGGATCGACGCGGATGCGCTGAACCGGCCTTTGGTCATCGCGATACCGGTCGTGGCAAAGCTGCTCTTATAGTCCAGCCCTTGACCGACATCCCCTTCGACATGGTCAATTCCAGCGAGCAGCTGGAAATGGGTTTCGTCCTGGCTATTCTGTTGATCACCGGAATCCTGTGCGAGTGACGGACTGGCAGCGGCGAGAAATATCGGCAGAGAAAGAAAAATGCGCATATTGGCTTCGCTCCATGAAGAGATGGCACCACGCCCGCGTGACGCGTGACGCGTGACGCGTGACGAGTGCTCGTCTGTGAGTGGAGGGAACGAACCGAAGCCGCGGTTTAATCCAAATTATTTTGGAAAAACCGTTTCTGGAACCGAAACATATTGAAATTGAACGTTCATTACATTGGATCCGACATTCGCTGGCGTCTGCCGTAACGCTGTCCGGTCAGGATTTTATCCGGCTGTTGCGCGGCTCATCGATATGCAGCCGGGCATTGCGCGGAGTCAGAAAATGGATTTTCCGTTTGGGAAAATCGATCGCAACCTGATCAAATTTCCGCAGCACGTCCATACCCATCAGCAAGGTGGGCTTGTCGGCCAGACCGAAGCGCTCGAACGGTGGCGCATCGGCGAAAGCCACAGAAAGGCTGTCAAAGCGGGCACGGCCGATGCGAAAATCGCGGGCCCGACCAAATTCCACGCCCAGAGTCTCGCCGGTGACAGCGATCAACAGATTGTCATCTCCCAACTCCTTCGCGCGGCTGATCAGCCGCTTCTGCAATATTTTGTTGGCGATGGAAATCTGGGCGCCCGTGTCAACGATGACATTGACCTTGATCCCCGAAATCGTGGCATCGGTGAAGATCAACTGGCCGGACCTCCGCTTTGCAGTCACCACGATTTCCCTTGAACCTGGCCGGTTGCGCGCTTCTTCCGCATCTTCAATGACAATCTGGTTCAAGACGAAATCAAACAATATCCGCTGGTCCTGCAAGCCGTCGAGGCCCAATATGCCATCGGCGCCAATATGCCGCGCCGCCAGAACCGGCGAAATCAGCCCGTCATAGCTTTTCCGGCCGAGAGTCAGGCTGGGAACGTAGACCATGTCGACCATGCTGGTGCCGGCAATACTCATCAGTTCGGCCGGCTCTTCGCCTTCCAGTGCCAGCCTGTCGGCAATTGTGCGCGAAATCACGGTCCGTTCTGCGCCGGTGTCGATTACGAAGGAAAAGGGTCCCTTGCCTTCGATACTGACCGGAACGGTCATCCGTTCGGCGCGATCCTCGTCGAGATCGATAATCTGGCCTTCGGGATTGATCAGGCTGCCGGGCGCAACCGGCTGGCCAAAGGGCATGGGGTAAGCCATTGCCAAAGCGGAGGCCAGAACAGCAGGTGTCAGGCTCATCAAAAAGGCTGGCATCGTCTCTCCAATCTATTCTTTCCAGCTAGCGACAGCTTAGGCTGCGGTTCTCTACTTGCCACTGGCTTACCACCAATGGTCGCCGAGCCTCGACCAACGACATCGCTAGGCATCTTTCGGGATCAGGAAGTAGATTTTCCGGTTGGCAAAATCGATCGCCACCCGGTCAAATTTGCGCAACGCATCCATGCCCAGAAACAGCGCCGGTTTCCTGTCCAGTTTCAAAGCCTTGAACGGTGCAATATCGGCGAAAGCGATCGGGATGATGCCAAAGCGAGCGCGTCCGATCAGCAATTCCTCGGCAATGCCATAATCGGCCTGCACCGACCGACCGGTGACATCGACGAGACTGGCCTGCACCATGGCTGACGATTTCAGCCGCAACCGTCGTTGCAACACCTTGTTACCGATGGAAAGCTCACCGCCGGTGTCGATGATCACGCTGGTTTTGATTCCGGCAATCGTGGCATTGGTGAAAATCAATTGCCCGGAGCGCCGTCTTGCGGTCACCACGATTTCCCGGCGCGATCTGCTTTTCAGCGGCTTGCTGGTATCCTCGATAGAAATATTTCGCGCGAGAAAATCGAACAGGATCCTCTGGCCCTGCAGACTGTCGAGACCGAGAACCCCGTCTGCGCCAATATTGGCGGAGCGGAATGTCGGCGAAATCAGACCGTCATAGCTGCGCGTCCCCAGAGTCAGGCTGGGGACAAAGACGGTCTGCACTGTGGTGCTGCCCGCCAGTGCCACAATCGTGACTTCATCCTCGATATCAAGCGCCAGCGCGCCAGCAATTTCCTTGGACAATATGGTTCGTTGCGAAGCCGTATCGATAATGAATTCATAGGGCCCGCCATTTTCGATCCGGACCGCGACCGTCATCCGCTCGCGCCGGTCCTGCGCAATCGCAATCTGTTCCGCATCGGGCTGGAGAAACTGGTCGGGCAGCCTGTCGGCAATATGTGCCTCGGTCTCCGGTTCCACCGGAATGGACGCCGCGGGCTGAGCCGCAAACAGCGACGCGCAGACAGGAAGCAACATTGTCGGACAAGCCATTCGCCAACCCTAGCCGATAATCGACATCTCGCCAAATCCGGCTCAACTCGCCGGCAATTCTAATCCAGTTTCATAGCCTCGCTGATCAGCGATTCCGCCTCGATCAGCAACGCGTCATCGGTCGCTCCCTGCGCGACATGTTCGCGGCCGATCATCACCAGCACCGGCACCGCCAGCGGGCTGACCCGCTCCAGCTCCACATGGATTATCGACTCCGCCGCCCGGTCGAGCAGATCGCCAAGCCTTCCGACATCGGTCATCCGCGCCCGCGCATCCGCCCATGCCGCCTGCATCAGCAGATGGTCCGGCTCATATTTGCGCAACACGTCGAAGATCAGGTCGGTCGAAAAAGTGACCTGCTTGCCGGTCTTGCGCTTGCCCGGATGCTGCCGCTCGACCAGACCGCTGATCACCGCCACCTCGCGGAAAGCGCGCTTGAGCAGGTGCGACCCCTCCACCCAGTCGAAAAACTCGTCTTCCAATATATCGGCGCTGAACAGCGGGCGGGGATCGGTGACCGGCTCGACGCTGTAGCAGGCCAGCGCATAATCATTGGCGACAAAGCCGACCGGCTTGAGGCCGCGGTCCTCCATCCGCCGGGTCAGCAGCATGCCCAGCGACTGGTGCGCGTTCCATCCTTCGAAACTGTAGCAGACCATATAATGCAGCTTCTTGTGCAGAAAGGTCTCGACCAGCAATTGCCCCGGTTCCGGCATCACCGAGCGATGGTCCTGCATCTCCAGCCATTCGCGGACATCGTCGGGGAACCGCGCCCAGCCGGCGCGATCGGTCAGAAAAGCGCGCACCCGGTCGGACAAATGGGTGGTCAGCGGCAGTCTCGCCCCGCCATAGCTCGGGATCATCGCCGCTTTCTTCGAGGCGCGGACAATGACATCGCTGGCGTCCATCTTGATCAGCTCGAGGCTCAGTCCGGCGAAGAAAAACGTGTCGCCGACCGATAGCATGGCGGCAAAACCTTCCTCGACCTTACCGAGATTGCGGCCGTTCTTGAACCGGACAGTCATCATCGCCGCGTCGACGATGATCCCGGCGTTGAGCCGGTGCTGGGCAGCGAATTTAGGATGGGTCAGGCTCCAGACGCCCTTCGCGTCCCGCCGCAGCCGCTTGAACCGGTCATAGGCCTTGAGCGCATAGCCGCCGTCGCGGGTAAAATTCAGCACCCGCTCGAACTGCTCTTTCGACAGGGCGCTATAGGGCAAGGCGCTTTGCACCTCGTCGAGCAGATCATCCTCCTGAAACGGTCCGGCGCAAGCGCAGCTCATCACATGCTGGGCGAGCACATCCAGCCCGCCGGCGCGAAACGGTTCGCCGTCGCGGCGGCCCTCGTTGACCGCATCCAGCGCTGCCCGCGCCTCGAGATATTCAAACCGGTTGCCGGGCACGAGCAGCGCCCTGGACGACACATCCAGCCGGTGGTTGGCGCGGCCGATCCGCTGCAGCAGGCGCGAGGAACCCTTGGGCGCGCCCATCTGGATGACGCAATCAATATCGCCCCAGTCGACCCCGAGATCGAGCGAAGCGGTGCAGACCAGCGCCCGCATCTGGCCCGAGGCCATGGCATTCTCGACCTTGCGCCGCGCCTCCTTCGATAGGCTGCCGTGATGGATACCGATGGCGAGATTTCCGTCATTGATATCCCACAGCTGCTGGAAGGTGAATTCGGCGAGAAAGCGGGTGTTGCAGAAGACCAGGGTCATCCGGTTCTTGCGTATCTGCTCCATCACCTGCGGAATCGCATAGGTGCCGGCATGGCCGGACCAGGGTACGCGCACCGGATCGCCTTCCGGCGTCTCGGGCAGCATGATCGACAGATCGGCCGGTGCGCCGTCCGCGCCGAGCACATGGGTGACGCTATGGATATCACCATAAGGGGCCAGCCAGGCGCGGAAATCATCCGGTTCGGCCACCGTGGCGGACAAGGCGACCCGCTGCATCTCCGGCGCGATTTTTTGCAGCCGCGCCAGCGATAGCGCGAGCAGGTCGCCGCGCTTGCCGGTGGCAAAGGCGTGCACCTCGTCGATCACCACGCGTTTCAGCCCGGCGAACAGGGCAAAGCTTTCCGGCTGGCTGAGCAGCAGGTTGAGCGACTCCGGCGTGGTCAGCAATATCTGCGGCGGCTTCACTCTCTGCCGCGCCTTGCGATTCGCCGGCGTATCGCCGCTGCGTGTTTCGACCGTGATCGGCAGGCCCATTTCCTCGATCGGCGTCAGCAGATTGCGCTGCACATCGACGGCCAGCGCCTTGAGCGGCGAGATATAGAGCGTGTGAAGGACGTGCCGTTCATCCCGGGCCTGGCGAAGGGCAGTTCGCGCGCCGCCAGATGTTTCGACAGGTTCAGCACGAACGGTTGTTTTGCCCGCCCCGGCTAGGCCCTCCCGTTCGCCCTGAGCTTGTCGAAGGGCCGGTTGCGCCAGCCCTGGTGCTTCCACAGACTCAGCACTCACGGGTTGCCTGGCCTCCCCTTCCACAAGCTCCACCAGCGTCGGCAGGAAACCCGCCAGCGTCTTGCCCGCTCCGGTCGGCGCCGTCAGCAAGGCGTGCCGTCCCGCCCGGGCTGCCGCTAGCATCTCCAGCTGATGCGGCCGCACGCTCCAGCCGCGCGAAGCGAACCAGTCGGTCAGTTTTGGGGGTAAATCTGTTGCCATCATAACCGGAAGTTTGAGATATTATAGACCCATGGGGATGCTATGTAGTTGGTCATGGACAGGGTCGACGACAAGCAGAGCAGACACTTTTTCCAATCTGATTGCAAGATCAAGTATTTTATAGTATATGTTAGTATTGCTCGCATCGCATTTGAGTAAAATGAGAAAACCGGGGGATGAATGCAGATTGCTATTCTGTTCAAGGCTCTTTTTTTCAATGGAGTTGGCACCTCGTCTATTTTACTGGCGCTAATGACCCTGTTTGATTTCCAGTGCGGAGAAGCACGGTTGAAATGCCTGTCCAACGCGCTCGACGGAGATGTTCCGAACCGCTTTTATGCTGCTCTTGGTGTAGGCGTCGTTTTTCTGGTTATCGGCGGTGCTTTAGGCGCCAAGGAAGCAAATATAATCAAAACAATCTGGGATGGGGTCGCCAGCAAGATTCCCTCATTCGGACGTGCAGATGAGTAACCGTTTCTGGATTATAGCCAGCGGACTTGTGTGGCTGCTCGGTGTAGGGTTGGCTCTCAGCGTCTTTTTCTCATATAATGATCTGCGTTCAGAATTGGCCCAGAAAAATCTGGCGATAGCCAAGGCCGAAACGGAATTAAGCGCGAAACAGGCTGATCTGGATGGTCTCGCAGAACGCATCGCCAGACAGCAAAGCCAATTTGCGACGCTGGAAGATGCTGTCATTGAAGTGACTCTGTTCCTCGAACAGAATTCGGGCAAAAAAGATCTGGTCCAGAGGCTGTGTAATCAGAATGGCTCAAGGCTTGCCGGCTTGGCACTCACCATATGTGCCAATGTCCATAACGTTCTGGGAGATTCCTATTATTCATATTTGCAGACGGTGTTGCAGGCAACCTTGTTTCGCAGCACTGACAAATTTGAAGCCGCCAGCGAAAAATATCTAAGCGCGCAATCTCAAATCAAACAAGTTTCTGCCCCGCCACAACATCGAGCATTGCTGCAAGCTCTGGCTTTTGAAGGGCAGGCCTATTCTGCCTATCGACAAGACCAGCTGACGGCAGCGAAAGGGCTGATTGATGACGCGCAGAGAGTGATGCAGCCATTTCCCAACCAGGTTTCCGGCTTTGTTGCGTTGACAGACTTGAAGATTGCCTGTGAAAGCAAAATCCCGAAGGCGGAAATTTCTGAAAAATATCAGCAATATAAACGCGACTTGGAAAAAGCCATCGGTTCAGCCTCCGGAGCATGGCTGGATTACCGGAAGCGGGACCTGGCCAACTTCGAAAACGATCCAGAATTGAAGCTTGTTTGCCCCGAATTTAGTACGGGCACCTGAATCAGGATTAAAAAATAACATCCTGTTTCGGTGATACGGGTGGGAAGTCTATCTGTGAGCCAAATTTCTTCGCTTCACAATGGCTCCACATATTCTTGATCCAACCCTGTCATAGGCACTGCCGGCTGCTCGAACCGGCGCTCTCCAAACAGCGCGCAGATAATGCAACCGGCAACCGCGCCTGATCCTTGCCCGCTCGGAAATATTCCCGTATCCACCGACCGGAGCGATTTCGACATGGTCGCGCCACCAGACCCAATAAGAGCGACAAAGATGGACAATCGGACAACATCGGAGACACGGGTTGAGTGGGGCTTCATGATTGCCCTTCTGGTGATTGTCTCGCTGGCCTTCGCGGTTCTGGTCGAGCCATTTTTCGGTGCCATCGTCTGGGGCGTCGTCGTCGCCGTCCTGTTCCGTCCGGTGTACGAACGATTGCTCGGCTATCTGCCCGGCCGCACCAATATGGCCGCGGTGATCACGCTGATTCTGATATTGTTGCTGGTCGTGGTCCCGACAATTTTGCTCGGCATGGCACTGGCCCAGGAGGCCGCGACCATCTATCTGCGGATTCAGAATGGGGAAATCGATTTCGGCGCGGTGTTCCAGGCGTTTGAAAATTCGTTGCCCCAATGGGTGCAGAACCAGCTCGCCGCTTATGGCTATGGCGATTTTGCCAGCATCAGGGCGGAAATCGAACAGTCCATATCCGCCATTCTCGAATTTCTGGTGACCCAGTTGCTGAGCGTCGGGCAGGGCGCCTTCCAGTTCATGCTCAGCCTGGGTGTCATGCTCTATTTGACCTTTTTCCTGCTGCGCGATGGTCGTGCACTGAGCGACCGTATCGAACAGATGGTTCCGCTCGGAGAGGAAAAGCGGCGCATTCTCATGGAAAAATTTCTGGTAGTCATTCGCGCGACCATCAAGGGCAGCCTGATTATCGCGATCATTCAGGGCAGTCTCGGAGGGATTGTCTTCTGGGCGCTCGATATCCGGGGCGCATTATTATGGGCAGTTTTGATGGGCATATTCTCCCTGATTCCGGCCATCGGCACTGGGTTCGTCTGGGTCCCGGTGGCGCTTTATCTGTTCATCACAGGAGCTGTCTGGCAGGCTGTGGTGCTGGTTCTCTGCGGCGTGTTCGTGATCAGCATGGTCGACAATCTCGTCCGTCCGACTCTGGTCGGCAGGGACACGCGGATGCCCGACTATGTCGTGCTGATCTCGACGCTCGGCGGCCTGCAGCTGTTCGGGATCAACGGCATCGTGATCGGTCCGCTGGTGGCGGCTCTGTTCATCGCGATCTGGAGCATTTTCTCCGAGATGCAACAGGGACAGGTGGAGCCGGAAAAAGCTAGCGAATAGTCGCGCGGCGCGCCGCTTCGTCCGCCATCGTCATCATCGACCGTGCATGGCGCAGGGCCACCGCATGATGGTCATGGCCATAACCACCGCCTAGCGCGCTGGCGACGGCAATACCGCGGTCACGGGCCTTGCGGATGACCATCCGGTCGCGCTGTTCGAGTCCTGCATCGGTGAGCGCCAGCCGGCCGAGCCGGTCGTCGGCATGCGGGTCGACCCCCGCCTGATAGAGCAGCATATCCGGTGCAAAGCGCCCGAGAATGTCATCCAGCGCGTCATCCAGTATCGCGAGATAGGCCTCGTCTTCCATCGCATCGGGCAGCGCAATATCACGGCTCGAACGCGCCTTTCTGGTCGGGAAATTGCGTTCATTATGGATCGACAGGGTGAAAACATCCTCGCGCCCGGCCAGCAATACGGCGGTGCCGTCGCCCTGATGCACGTCGAGATCGACAATGAGAATCTTGCGCGCGTCGCCTTCCGCCAGTAGCCGGTTGGCGGCGATGGCCAGATCGTTGAACACGCAATAGCCGGCGCCGGTATCCGCCAGGGCATGATGGCTGCCCCCGGCGCTGTTCGCCGCATAGCCATGTTGCAGGGCTAGCCGCGCCGCCAGCCAGGTGCCGCCCGACGTATATTGGACACGGCTGGCGATCTCCGCCGATACCGGAAAGCCGATCCGGCGTTCTATTTCACGTGGAACAGTCCCGGTCAGCACTTGCTCGACATAGTCGGGGTCATGTACCGCCTCGATCCACTGGCGCTCCATCAGAGGCGGCTGATGGGCCTGATGCAGCGGCTCATGGATCCGGATCGCCTCCATCACCAGCTGATATTTGTCGAAGACAAAGCTGCCGCTGGCCGGGCGCGGCGCCACATAATCGGGATGGTGGACGATATGGAGCATGGATGGCCTAGGAACGCTTCCGCAGATGATAGGTCAGCGCCATGGCGATACAATGTTTGACGGCATCGACGGGCAGTTCGTCTTTGCTGTCAAACAGCACAGCGCGATTGCCGTCAAATGTCAATTCCTCATCATATAGTTGCCGGTAGCGCTCGACCAGATCGGTCTGGCAATGCACATAGAGCCCATATGTGTCCGGCGATTTCTTGTGCCGATGGATCCGCACGGTGGTGCCCGACCCGCTCGCCGCCGTCAGAAATGCCGGCTCTCCCCATTTGACCGTCTCTTCCAGCGGACCGATAGCCGGATTCTCCCGCGCAACCTCCAGCACCAGCTGGCGGAGCTGCACCAATCTCTCGGCCAGTTGCTCCGGAAGGCCTTCCCAGGCGGAGCGCGTGGGTTCGGGAATTTCGTCTGTCATTCCAAATCATTATCAGTCGGCCGGGGTTTTTGTCACGCGCCTCGTATCAAACGCCCGGGTCGCGCGCCTGTGGACTGGTCGAAGCGCCGGATAATCTCGCCAGACACGATCGTCGCATCATAGCCGGTTGCGCGCTGGTGCAGCCTTTTCCCGCCCGCAGGAAGGTCATGGACGATCTCCGGCAGATGCAATTGCAGATTTTCGAGATCGATCACATTGATATCCGCCTTGGCACCGGCTTTGAGCAGGCCGCGCTGGTCGAGTCCGACCGCTTTCGCGGCCTTGTGCGAGAGCATATGGATCGCTTCCGCCAGTTCGAAACTTTCCGCTCCCGGATTGCAAACATATTGGGTGAGCAAATAGGTCGAGTAGCTGGCATCGCAAATCGCGCCATAATGAGCGCCGCCGTCGCCAAGGCCGGGAATGCAGTGCGCATGGCTTAGCATTTCATGGGCGCTGGCCAGCGTGCCATTTTCATAATTGCCAAGCGCCGCGAGGAACAGCCCCTTGCCATTTGTCTCGAGAAGCCGGTCATAGGCGATCTCCTGCGGCGTGCAGCCCCTGGCCGCCGCCTGGCCTGCCATGCTCATTTCTTTCGGTGGCGCATAGTCGGGGGGATTGTCGAGCGGGAACAGCCAGTTCCAGTCGCGGGCCAGCGCGTTGAACGGATGACCATGTTCGAATTCTTCGCTCAGCAGCGCCTCGCGCAAGTCCGGATCGCGCATCGCCGCAACCTGCTCCTCTACGGACAGGTCGGCAATCTTCGCCCAACTCGGACAGAGAATGAACGGGTGGACAGTCAGTTCCAGCCCGGCAATCAGTCCGATTGGCCGCGGCATGATCTGGGCGGTAGCCTTCCCGCCATTGGCGTGGGTGCGATCGATCATATCGAGCACCTTGCGCCAGCGCGGTGGCCCGTCATTGCCGGATGCGAGTGTGAAAGTGGCCGGCCGACCGGAGCTTTCCACCACCCGCTCGATCACCTGATATTCCTTGTCCCAGCCGACAAAGGCGTCGAGCACAACCTGGAAGGTTCCGCAGCCGGCATCCTTCATGCCGCCGCAGATCGCTTCCAGCTCGGCCACATCGGCTTCGAATGTCGGGATCGACCCGCCATCTGCAGTCTTGTGAATCGACAGCCGCGACGTCGCAAAGCCGATCGCTCCGGCCTCCATTGCTTCGCGCGCCAATTTGCGCATCATTGCCAGATCATCATCATTGGCCGGTTCGCGGGACGCGCCGCGCGCGCCCATGGCGTAGACGCGCAAGGGAGAGTGCGGCAGATAGGCGGCAATATCGATATCGCGTTTGCCCTTCTCGACCACGTCGAGATATTCGGGAAATGTCTCCCAGTTCCAGGGCAGGCCATCGGACATCACCACGCCGGGAATATCCTCGACGCCTTCCATCACGTTGATCAGCATGTCGTGATCTTCCTTGCGGCAGGGCGCAAAGCCGACGCCGCAATTGCCCATGATCGCCGTGGTCACGCCGTGCGAGGAGGAAGGGCTGAGCTCTTCCGCCCAGATGCACTGGCCGTCATAATGGGTGTGCACATCGATAAAGCCGGGGGTGACGATCTTGCCGGTGGCATCTATTTCCTCGCGGCCCGTGCCGGCGACTTGTCCGATCGCCGCTATCTTGCCGTCGCTGACCGCGATATCCCCGTCGATAAGAGCACCGCCGCTGCCATCGGCAATGGTCCCGCCGCGAATTACCAGATCATATATTTTGGTCATGTTTAGTTTCACCCTCTCACAAGCTGAACGATGACACCGATCAAGGTGCCAAGTACGAATATATAGATGGGGGGCATGCTGGCGTAGAGCCACAGCAGCCGTTTCTCCGGGGCCCTGTGATAGCCTAGCGCATAGCCGACCCGCATGAACGGCCAGATCAATCCGATAGCCGCAGCCCAATAGGGGCTGACGACATAAGCGAACAGCCAGAGGCCGGGCAGGAATAGCACCAGATGTTCCAGCGTATTCTGATGCGCCCGGACATGGCGCTCATATTCCGGTGGCCCGCTGTGCGATGGCGGTACGATCTTGAACCGGCCGCGCGCCAGGCCGGCCATTAGCAAAGTGAAATAATATGCGAGCAAAGCCAGTGTGCTGACAGTCGCCACGTATATATACCGGTCCATGAACCGCTAATCCCCATCCCTTTTTCAGACTGTCCTGAACGAATGGATCGGCCCTGACCATAGTGCATTTCGATAAGAAAGCCGTGCCGGGAAGATTTTGCAGCCTAGCGGCCCTCGTTCCAGGCGATCAGGCCGAAGCACGAAACCAACCATTGGCAAAATATACCATTATTCAGCAACCATTAATCTGCGCGCTAAGGCTGAAATCAGGCAGGCCTTTGAAATACAACAATAATATTAAACTGGCACGCCCTGTGCAGAGCTATGCTCATCTTCGCAACACAAGTCGCGAAGCACCAGTTTAAACAAAAAGGAAATTGAAAATGACCAACGTAAACATCCAGAACCAGGTAGCCGCCGCTTTTGCCGCTCTTTTTTCCGCAGCCGTTTTTGTTGTCGCCAGCGTCGGCCCGGCGGTCCAGAATTCCGCTGCCCTGATCGCATAACCCCATTGAAGAAAGGAAAATATCATGCCCCGCTTCACATTACGTCAGGAAATCGCCGCTGGCTTCGCCGCCATATTCTGCTCGGCAATCCTCGTAATCTCGTCGGTCGGTCCGGCAGCAAACGGCGCGACCTTCATCTGATGCCAGTCGACCGGTGTGATCTTGCCGGTCGATTGTACGAGCCTAATGCCCCGCCTGCTCGCCGCGCTCCAGTCCCGATAATGCCAGCTGCTCGTCAATCTGCGCCATCAGCCGGTCGAGACCGTCCTGCGATTTGGCTTCGGCCCGGGCCACCAGAACATCCTGCGTATTGCTTGCCCGCAGCAGCCACCAACCGTCTTCGGTATTGACCCGCGCGCCGTCGGTGTTGTTGACATCGGCGCCGCTGGCCGAAAGCCGCTCCAATATTTCGTCGATAACCGCAAACTTGCGGCTTTCATCGACCTGAAAACGCATTTCCGGCGTGTTGATCATATCCACCATATCGCTGCGCAACTGGGTCACGCTCTTGCCGATATTGGTTGCTGCCTGAATCAGCCGGATCGCGGCATAAGGCGCGTCGTCGAAGCCGTAATAATCATGTTTGAAGAACACATGGCCGCTCATTTCGCCGGCCAGTGGCGAACCGGTTTCCTTCATCTTCGACTTGATCAGACTATGGCCGGTCTTCCACATCAGAGGCTTGCCGCCGAGCGCCGCGATCCGGTCATATAAGGCCTGTGATGCCTTGACGTCGGCGATGATCGTCGCACCAGGCTCGCTTTTCAGGACATCCTCGGCATAGATTTGCAGCAGCTGGTCGCCCCAGATCACTCGGCCCATGCCGTCGATCGCGCCGATGCGGTCGCCGTCGCCGTCAAAGGCCACGCCGAAATCGAGACCCTTCTCCGCCACCAGTGCCTTCAGATCCGCGAGATTCTTTTCTTCGGTCGGATCGGGATGGTGATTGGGGAAGGATCCGTCGACTTCGGTATAGAGAAGATGATGTTCTCCCGCGCCACGCTCAGCGAGCAGTCTGGTCAGTTTCTCTATCACCGGTCCGGCAGCGCCGTTGCCGCAATCCCAGCCGATCTTGAAGGCCCCGCCGGTGAAATTCTTCAGCAGGCGCTCGACATATTCATCTTCGATATCGATCCGTTCGAGCGTGCCAGTTCCGCTTTCCCAGTCTCCGCTGGCTGCCATCGTGCCCAGTCCCAAAATGTCGGCGCCGAAAAAGGGGCGGCCCTGAAACACCATTTTGAAGCCGTTATAATTGGCAGGATTGTGACTTCCTGTAATCATTATGCCGCCTTGGACCGTTTTTAGTACAGATTCGGCATAATAAAGCATCGGAGTGGGACCCATTCCGACAGAAATTGCATTGATTCCTGCATCATTGAGACCGCGGACAAGCGCCTCTTCCAGCATCGGGGAACTCTCGCGCCCGTCAAAACCTGTTGCAACCGCAGTACCGCCATCGCGCGCAATCAATGTCCCGAAACCACGCCCAATAGCATAGGCATCGTCCGCTCCCAGCGTCTCGCCGATAATGCCGCGAATGTCATATTCGCGCAGCGAAGTGGAGTGAAATTCGTGAGATTTCGGGGCGTTCATGAGCATGGCCTTGGTTGATTGGACTGGCCCCTGTTTCTAAGGTGCAGCGTCCTGAAAATCCAGCGATACTGTCAAAATATGATGGGATGGCTACCGACGGCCGGATGCTTCCAATTCTTCCAATAATATGTCGCGCGCCCGGTTGATCATCTTCGCCAGCTGCTCGTCCCCGCCATTGTCGGGATGATGTTCCGCCAGCCTTTGCTTCCAGGCAGCATTAATCTCGATAAAGCCGGCGTCATCGCTGATACCCAATAGAGAACGCGCCCGGTCCAGTTCGAAATTGCGCGGTTTGCGCTTCGGTTCTTCGTCATCGCGCGCGGGAATCAATATCCGCCAGCCACTCAGAAAAGCCGCTCCGGCCAGCATGGCCCCGCCCATGATCCAGTTACTGCCGCGCAGAAAATTTGCGCCCAATAACGCAACCGCCAGTGCCAGCCATTGATTGGCGGTCATCGTCTTGGCCTTGCCCGATAATATCAGCCAAGCCAGAATCGCCCCGCCAAATATGAGCAAAGCCATCATCGGTCAGGCAACCAGCTTCGGATTCGGCAAGGCGGACTCGCCGCCATCCGGCGAATGTTGCGTGGTTGGTGGCAGCGCGAGATGCTTGATCAACTCGCGCAATTCCTGTCGCGCCGCCAGATGGCTTGTCGCCAGCCGGCCAAGATGCTGCTTGTCGAGCATCGTCAGGCCCGAAGGGAAAAGCTCGCGATAAATAACCCGCTCGCTGAGCCCCGGAATGATGCGAAACCCGACGCGCTGCGACAATTCGGCAAGGGCGGCGATGATCCGTTTCATATTATGCGCTTCGACATATTGGGTCCGGTTTCTCAGCAATACCCAGTCTATCGTTGTGCCGTCCGCTTTCGCTCTGGCCTTGCGGGCGTCCCAGATCAATTCCGCATAAAAACTCAGCTTGCGAACCTTGTAGGTTTCCGGATCGACCTGCCCGATCAGATCGAAATCGACAAAGCTGTCATTGATCGGCGTGACCAGGGTGTTTGCACGGGTTGCCACAAAGCGGGCGAATTTGTCATCGCGGCCCGGCGTGTCAAACAGCAGGAAATCGACCCCGTGCGACATTCGCTCCATCAACTGTTCCAGCCGGGCGAGATTGTCATCTTCGAACACGTCATAAAGTGGCTGTGGAATATCAATGTTCAGCCGCTTCATCGTCGCATCGCGGTTTTCCAGATAGCGATAGGTTGTGCGCTGGCGCGGGTCGAGATCGATGATCCCGACCTTGTGACCCTGATAGGAAAGAGCAACCGCAACATGAACCGCGGTTGTCGACTTTCCGGTGCCGCCTTTTTCATTGGCGAAGACAATATGATGCGGACTGTTGGTCACGTTTTGATCGATACCCCTGTTCTTGCCCCTTGCGAAGGACGGTCCACCGTCGCATAGCTCAAGAGAGCTTTACAGCAAAATCTAAACGCAAAGAGTGATGCATGCAAATTGTTCGACAGCTTGACCCGCTGCGGGACGCTTTGGCGGAGTTTCGCAAGGCCGGATCTAAAATCGGGCTGGTCCCGACCATGGGTGCGCTGCACGCAGGACATATGCGGTTGGTGGAAGAGGCGATGGAACAATGCGACACAGTTGTGGCGTCGATCTTCGTCAATCCAACCCAGTTCGGCGAGGGCGAGGATCTCGATGCATATCCGCGTCAGGAAGCCGCAGATGCGGCTCTGCTGGAAGCAGCGGGCGTCAAATTATTATGGGCGCCAACGGCCGAGCAGGTCTATCCGCAAGGCTATGCCACCAATGTCAGCGTAAGCGGGATTAGCGACGGTCTGTGCGGCGCGGCGCGCCCGGGCCATTTCGACGGCGTGGCCACGGTGGTGGCGAAATTGTTCAACCAGGTCCGTCCGGACGCAGCCTATTTCGGTGAGAAGGACTATCAGCAGCTGGCGGTCATCCGGCGCATGGCCCGTGATCTTGATTTTACCCACGATATTGTCGGTGTCCCGACGGTTCGTGATCCGGATGGCCTCGCATTATCGTCGCGCAACGCCTATTTGACCGCAGAACAAAGGGCCAGTGTCGTGGCACTCCCCGATGCAATGCGGGAAGCAGCTGATGCTATTGCGAGTGGCGGCGAGATAGACGCGATATTGGATGCCGCCAGAGCGCGAATACTCGGCGCGGGCTTTCATAAAATCGACTATCTTGAGCTTCGCGATGCCAATTCTCTGGCGATTCTCGATGTTTTTGCCGAACCGGCTCGTCTTTTCGCCGCAGCCCATATCGGCCGAACCCGGTTGATCGACAATATCCCCGTTTCCTAGGGCCACAGCGACTATCGGTTAACCAAAATATTTGTGAAAAATGACTGATTTCATGGGTTTTTGGAACGCTGAAACGGAATTTCTGCGATTCGCGTTAACCATTTCTTTAGGAGAATGCGCTGAAAGTCGTCCTGTCGCTGCAAATTGCGGCATCAAAAACAGGGACTGATAAAATGGGCAACAGCATGAAAAGCGCCGCCTTTCTAATCGAAAGCCACCTCTCCGAGGCAGCACGGGGCAGCAACAATGCATATTTTGATCTGGGTGTGATCTATTCGACCGGATCTGATGGCGTCGACGTCGATTTGACCGAAGCACATAAATGGTTCAATCTGGCCGCCTTGTCAGGCCATGACGAAAGCAAGATTTGCCGCGCGGAAATCTCGCTTGAAATGACGGCTCGCGAAATTGCCGAAGCCCAGCGGGAAGCACGCAACTGGCTACAGGAAAATACGCGCCGCGCTGCCTGAATCTAATCCGATTTTCTGAACGGCCCCATATTGGCCAGAAATTCGATATCGGCCGCAACCGCTCGACGCTCGCGTTCGAGATAGTCGGCAATGGCCGAGCGAAACCCCGGATCGACGATATAATGCGCTGACCAGGTCGGTACCGGCTGATAGCCACGCGCCAGCTTGTGGCTACCCTGCGCTCCGGCCTCGACGGTCTTCAGTCCGCGCGCAATGGCTGCGTCAATCGCCTGATAATAGCAAATTTCGAAATGCAGAAACGGGATATCGCGCGTACATCCCCAATAGCGTCCATACAGCGTCTCTTCGCCGATAACATTCAGCGCGCCAGCGATCGGCACGCCTTCCTGCATCGCAAATATCAGCAGCAGCTTGTCGGCCATTTTCTGGTGCAACAGGTCAAAGGCGCTGCGAGTCAGATAGGGCTGTCCCCACTTGCGCATCCCGGTGTCCTGATAGAATTCCCAGAAATAGTCCCAGTGATGCGGTTGAATTTCCGCGCCCGACAAGTGAACAATATCCACTTCTTCCTGAGCCTTGGCTCGTTCCCGTCGAATCGCCTTGCGTTTCCGGGAAGACAAAGCTGCGAGAAAATCATCGAAGCTTTGATAGCCGTCGTTGCGCCAGTGGAACTGGCTGTCGGTCCGGATCATCCATCCCGCCTCGCGAAAATAGTGGAGCTGGTCCTCGCTGACAAATGTCGCGTGCACCGATGAAATGCCGTTATTTTCTGCCAATTGTTCCGCTGCTTTCAGCAGAGGCAAGGCCATTGCCTTGTCCCGCAAAAGCAGGCGCGGTCCGGGTACGGGTGAGAAGGGCGACGCGATCTGGATTTTCGGATAATATTGGCCACCGGCATTTTCAAACGCATGCGCCCATTGCTGGTCGAAAATATATTCGCCCTGACTGTGCGACTTGAGATAGCTGGGCAGGCAGGCGGCGATTTTCCCGGCTCCATCCTCGATAATGATGGGCAGAGATTTCCAGCCGGTTCCGGGGCCGACGCTCCCTGATTCTTCCATCGCGGAGAGGAAGGCATGGGAGACAAAGGGATTGGCCGAACCGGCACAGACGTCCCATTGGTCAGCAGGGAGGGTGGCGATATCTGGTGCGACATGCGCAAGGATTTCGGTAGGGGTGTCGGACATTGCGCGCGATATTATCAGTTCTGCGGCATCTCATAAACCGGTTCGTCTGCATATCTTGAGGCGATTTCTTCCTGTTCGGCAGAGCGCACCGTCCAGGTGACGACTGGCAGGCCGCGTGCCCGCTGCGCTGCGGCAAAGCGGGAGGGCAGATCCCGAATATCATAGGCGAGAAAATCGGGCCTTGCCGCCCACAGGTTACGGTGACGGGCGATCCGGCCGCGCCAATTCTTGCTATCTTCTTCCGTGATGACCAATCCCCGGACGATATGGTCGGCATTCTTGCGAAACCAGGCGCCGACCAACGGGTTAAAGGACATGATGGCGGCCTTGCCCCCATAGCCTTCCAGAGCCCTGCGCACCGAGAGGCACAGCGGACCTATCCGCCTGTTGCGGGACTTGATTTCGATCAGCACCGGCACCCGTCCAGCCACCTGAGCCAATGTTTCGCGCAGGCGCGGAATCTTGCCATGTCCGCCATTAAGCTGGATCTGGTCAACATCTTTGGCGCGCAATTTACCGATCGGGCCAGTCTGATTGGTCAGCCGGTCCAGTTCATAGTCGTGAAAAACAAAGGCGCGGCCATCTTCTGCGGCCTGCACATCGCACTCAATTCCATGACCCAGCTTGATCGCAGCTTCAAAGGCGGCGGGACTATTTTCCAGCACATCATTGCCGTGCAGCCCGCGATGGGCATAAGGCTGGCCTTTCAGGAACGCTACCCGTCCGGGCGCCGGAGCCGGCGCGAGCGCATTGTCGAGCAGCGTCCCGATCACTCAGTTTTCAGAGCTATGATGGCGTCAACCTCAACCGCGACGCCGAGCGGCAGCGATGCCACGCCGACGGCGCTCCGGGCGTGCTGACCGGCTGCTCCAAAAATCACTTCCATCATGTCGGAACAGCCGTTGGCAACCTTGGGATGGTCGCTATAGTCTGCGGTGCTGTTGACGAAGACGCCGAGTTTGACGATTCGGTCCACGCGGTCGAGTGATCCGGCCGCCTTCTTGATCTGCGCCGCGATCATTAGCGCACAGGCCTTGGCGGCCTGTTGCCCCTCTTCCAGCGACATATTGTCACCCAGTCGGCCGATGATCAGCTTGCCATCCTGCATCGATACCTGGCCGCTGATATGGAGCAATCCATTCACTTCAACGGCCGGAACATAAGAGGCCACCGGGGCCGCCGGTGTGGGCAATTCAATGCCCTTTGCTGTCAGGGCTTTTTCAATATTGTCGGTCATAAGGTAAAACTCTCACGCATGGTTGGCTGGGTCAAGCTCTTGCGATGGCAAGTCCATCGCCGGAGCCGGTGCGGCATTGTCAAACTTGTCCGAGATCCAGGACATTGCGTCACCCCACAAATCGATACGGGCATGGGCGGCAACATTCGTCTCGACATGTTCTGCCATGATCGGCTCACCCACCATCTGCAGGCGCCATACGTCAGGGGCGTGCTTGGCTACGCTGCCGTGTTGATGACCCAGATCATCGACGAACACGGTAACCGCAGGCGCGAAGTCCGCGATGATGCTGTTCAGCAGCTCGCCCTTGCCGCCCTGATTGGTATAGACGGGAAAATCGATACCGACTGCCTTCAACTGTTCGGCGCGGGCTTCACGGCGATCATCCAGCAGATTGGTCAATATCACGACATCGGCGATTTCACTCAGCTTGTTGATAGATTCCACCGCACCCTCGATCGCTCCCTGACGGTGCATTTCATTGTCGAAAAACTCCTTCAGCATTGGCCAGATCAGCTCTGGCAGAACCTGGGTGCCATCATGTTTGTGGCGCAGCGCATTCGCAAAATTATTGCCGTTTTCCAGATCGAAATGGATATGTTTGTCGCTGTCCAGCCATTGCTGGAAAGGCACCACCATATGCAGCAGAACTTCGTCGCAGTCGCTGATTAGAAGCGGCTTTTTACTCATGAAAATCTCCGGGAGCGTTAAGATGCTGCGCTGCTGCAGCAAGTTTGGCGGGGGCGACACCGATAGCATCGGCGCAGGCAATCAGGTCGGGCTCGTGATTGGCAAGAAAGCCCAGCAAGGATGCCAGCATCGCCGGGTCCTCAAGGCCTGATCTCAGTTCGCGGGGATCCAGCCCGGTCAGGGCCAGCAAACGCTCCGCGCGGTCCTGATCTTGCAGCACCCAGCCGAGCGCCTGTAAGGCGATGATTTCGCTATCGGGCCCGAGATTGGGATTTGTTTCCATTGCCGCTTTCGCCTAATGGGTCGACAGCAAGTTTGAAAGGGTAAATCCGGTCGTGGCAAAAAGAGTGTTGGTGGTTGAGGACAATGAATTGAACCTCAAGCTGTTCTGCGATCTGCTGCGGGCCCATGGTTTTGTCGTCGAGCCGGTCAGCGATGGCCGGGAAGTGCTCGAAAAGGCGCGCAGTTTTGTGCCGAATCTGATTGTGATGGATATTCAGCTGCCCCATGTCAGCGGCCTGGAACTGATCGAGCAGATCAAGAAAGATGGTCAGCTTAAGATCATACCAATCATGGCCGTGACCGCATATGCCGGCAAGGGTGACGAAGACCGGATTTTGAGTGCCGGAGCAGAGGCTTATGTCTCAAAGCCCATATCGGTGGCGAAATTTGTCGAATCGGTACAGAAAATTCTGCACCGCTAAAGTCGGGCCAAAGCCTGCTTATTTGATTTTGGCTTCTTTGAATTCGACATGCTTGCGCACAACCGGATCATATTTGCGCTGCACCATTTTTTCGGTGAGATTACGCGGATTCTTGCGGGTTACGTAGAAAAAGCCGGTATCCGCCGTGCTGACGAGTTTGATCTTTACATTGGCTGGTTTCGCCATGGTGCATTCCTTAAGGCAGAAGCTGAAATAAAAACAGCGACGCTATCCGGCGCCGCATTCGTTCCCGCGCTAATGGTGAAAATGCCGATGATTGTCAAGAAAAAGCCATCGAGCTTCCTGCGGCAGCAAACTCTGCTCCGTTTACGGCTTTTTAACCATGTTTTTGCATGGTCACATTGAAGCGGGGAGCAATTGCGATGAATCATGATAGAAATCTGTTTGTGCACGCGGAAATGCTGAAGTTGCTCGACGGTTTGCCGGCGGAACTGGTTGGCCAGCATCCCCTGCAGTTTCTCATGCACCTGGACCATGTCCGGCAAAAAGCAACGCAGTATGGCCTGGCAGCGCTGCGCGATCTCAGCTGCATATTGGAAACCGCTTTGCAACCTGCGCTAGAGACTGGTGGTGCCACCACAATCGCACGCACATATCTCGAAGCGATGCGCGCGACGCTTGACTGCGACGAAATGAACCCTGCCATGACCGAAGCGCTCATGGCCAATGTAGCGCTCCGCCTTGGCGGGCAGCCCTAACCGTAACGGCAGTGGATGCATTTCTAACTTCGCTTTTTGCTCTGGCTGTTGCTGAATTTGGCGACCGGCCGCAGATTCTTTGTGCCGCTCTGGCGATAAGATATGGCCGTGTGTCGCCGATCATCTGGGGCCTGGGTCTGGCAACTCTCTGCAATTGCGTGATTTCCGGTATCGCCGGTTCCGCGGTTCACCAGTGGATCAGCGAAGACGCGCTGCAACTCTTCTATGCCCTGTCCCTGATTTTTGCCGGCTTTGGCATGGTCGCATGGCGTCGTCCGGTCGACTTGCTGGAAAAATGGCAGCTCGGACCATTCTGGACATCCTTTCTCGGCCTCTTCATTCTTCAGCTTGGCGACAAGGGACAATTTGTTCTCATGGCTACCGCCGCTCGGACCGACATGTGGGCTTTCGCCGCCGCTGGTGGATGGATCGGCGTAATGATCGCATGCCTGCCCGCCATCCTGTTTCACCGGCAACTGGCTGAGAATGTCCCGATGGCACTAGTTCGCTATGTCGGCGGCGCTGGCTTTCTTTTGGTCGGGTCTATCCTCGCGCTAGGAGCATGGGGCATAATTTGATCTCGCCTCGGCAACCTTGTGCAGGCTGCTAGATCGATATTATCAATCTGAGATAGCAAATCTTCCCGTTACATCGGGCTATCAATATATTCTAATCTCCACGTCATAAAATAATCAATCCGATAAGGAGAATGAATATGACCACAGGTGACAATGCAAAAAAGGCCGTAGCCGAATCACTGAATGGAATATTGGCTGACAGTTTTGCGCTCTATCTCAAGACCAAGAACTTCCACTGGCACGTTTCCGGCCCCCACTTCCGTGATTACCATCTTATGTTCGATGAGCATGCGGCGCAGATACTCGCCACCACGGACCTGATTGCCGAACGTGTTCGCAAAAACGGACATCGCACTCTAACCTCTATTGGTGATATCGCCAAACGGCAGACCATTGCCGACAACGACGATGCCAAGGTCGCGGCGGCGGACATGCTGGTCGAATTGCGCGCTGATAATCTGAAGCTCGTCGAAAAACTCCGTGAAGCGAAGGAATTGGCGGGAGAGGCAGGAGACAATGCTACTGACGGCTTGTTGGATGACTGGACGGATCAGGCAGAAGAACGCGCCTGGTTCCTGCTGGAAATCGCAAAGAAAGACTGAGTAAAGATAATCCATTATTTGCCGGAAGGAAAAGATGCTTCAATTTGGACCAGCCCCCCGTGCCGGCCGAAAATAGCATGAGCCCTTTCGGCAGCAATGGATCAAGCTCATTGCCAGTCATGGATTATGGAACCAGACCCTACGGCTGTAAGCGGATTTGCATCAGAATGCGGCGCATTCTGATCCGGTTTCCACGCCCTGAAGATGGAACATCCCAGCTCATTTGGAAAATCATGGTAAATAAATAATGCCCCGCTATTCTCGCTGGATTTTTCTGGGGGTATTATTGAATGAATATGAGTTTCGGGCAGTCAAAACGGTCTTTACTTTTGCGCACAGCGGCGGTGGGGGCATTTGCTACCCTCGCTGTTTTGGCAACGTCGGCACAGGCCATAGTGCCCAACGATAATTTCTCACCGGAAGATATTGTCGACACCGATGGCGGGGTGAATGGTGTCGGCATGTTTGCTCGCGGGGATGGTTTCGTCTGTTCCGGAACATTGATCAATCCGCGAACTGTTCTGTTTGCCGCGCATTGTGTGAATGATCGCCCGGAAAGTGATTATAACAATGTCGTCAACACAGCATGGTCATTTGACACTGATGCGATTCAACTCCGTAGCTTCATTCTTGATGAATTGGGTATTACGAGCGGCACGTTCGAGCAGTCGATCAACACGTTTCTGGTGAATCAGATTCGCTGGAATGCGCAGTCCACTGAACGCGCCGACAGCCAGGGGTTTCTGGAAGGCGATATTGCTCTCGCCAGCCTGGCCGCACCGGCAGGCAAAATCCCCACTTGGGCACTGTTGTTTTCAGCTTTGCCAACTCCTGATTCCATCAGCGATGCGGATGGCACAGGTTATCATGTCAACATCACAGGTTACGGCCGCACAGGCAGCGGCAGTGCCGGCTCAAATGTCGGCATTGATTTCCGTCGACGGGCTGCCGAGAATATGCTGGGTTCCCTGTCGTCTTTTGACGATCGGAACAGCTTCTTGTTCGGCGCTCCATTCGGCGACCTGCCCCAGGTTCTCTATCGCCTTGACTTTGATGACCCCGACAAAACCAATACCTTTGATTTCAATCTCTACAAGGATGAGCCGCGCACACGCGAGGGCACGACGGCTGGCGGGGACTCCGGCGGCCCGTTGATTCTTGATGCTGCAAATAACAGCTTGTCGACCGAAAATCTCCAGATTGGCGTTCTGTCTGGCGGTTCGCGTTTCTTTGGCCCTCAGGTCTTCAGCTCTTACGGGACGGAAAGCTTCTATCAGCCCTTGTTCCTGTTTGCCGATTATATTGCTGCCAACAATCCTTATCGCTACGTCAGTGCAAAAGCAGGTGACGGCAATTGGGAAGATGCAACCCACTGGCAGACCGATCTCGATCCTGCCTACCGGATAATCGATGTCGACGGCAATGTCGTAAACGGTTTTCCTGACACCCAGTCGGCTGGCCGGCTTGGTGCCGACCCGCAATTTGGTGAAGTCTGCTTTGACCCCGAAGGCGATAATCCTGGCGATGGCTGTCAGGATCTGGCGACTGGTGATTTCTCTCCTCCATCGCGTCCAGCTCCAGCAGCAGCGCCTGTGGCAAGCGGAAATTTGACGTCCGCTATCGGAAACGTTGAAGTCAGCGCAACGTCGGAAATTGCTGCCGGCGGCGAAGCGCGGGCGTCATCCGAAGTGGTCTCATCGGTTACGTCGGCATCTGCCTCTGGTGCGCGCGCAGTCATGATCACGGGATCCGAGTATCAGGCCCATGGTGCCAACAGTGTGAACATCGATGGCGCGGAAAATATAGCATTTCCCGAGGGGAATGCTGTCGAAGTCGCTGAAGCAGAAGCACAAGCTGACAATGGCGCCGAACTTGCTCAGGAAGAATCCCAAGCTCCTGGCGATCCGCAACCAAATCCAACATTGGCGAACGGATTGCCGGGTGCGACGGACTTTGTTCCCGACAATATCGATCCGGTGATCAGTGCTGATCCGGCTGTCCAGGTAAACAGCCGCTATTTCGAAGTCACGCTGAACCAAGCTGGTAACACCACTTTGAGCAGCAGCAGAACGATCGACCGTTTGAACGTTAGCGGGGCGGCAGGTTTGAGTATCGCTGCAGCTGGCGATTTGACGTCGCTAATTGATGTCAATCAGTCAGGGGGACGCGTTGCCGTTGATGGTAGCCTGACCAGTGCGGGAGACTATTCCCTGTTTGCCGGCCTGTTGTCAGGAAGCGGCACAGTAAAGGCACCTTTCGTCACCAGCATAGCGGGCGGAATCGCGCCGGACACAATGGGAACGACTGGCACTCTGACCATTGACGGAAATCTGGTTCTGTCATCGGGAACCACTTTGTTCATCGATGTTGGCGCATCGAACAGTTCTGATCGCGTCTCCGTAACGGGCGAAGCCAATGTCGGGGGCAATGTGGCCATTGGCAGTATTGAACTCTTCCAGACAGTTACGCCAAGCATCTATCGTATCCTGACCGCTGACGGGGGTGTGACCGATCGGTTTGCCGGTGTTTCCAACCTGTCGGCGATCCTGATGTCACGACTGATTTATGGTGCCAACGCCGTAGATCTTGAGATTCGTGCGCAAAGTTACCAGAATGGGATCGACAGCAACAGTGCAGTACAGGTCAGCTATGCAGGTTTGCTGGACCGCAATCGCGGAAATGCCACGGTCGGCGACCTGTTCTCTTTCTTGGACTTCGCGGATGCAGGTACAATCCAGTCTACATTTAACAGCTGGGCACCAACGACGGAATCTACGGTGCAGGCAATGGGGCGCGGCTTTATCGGGAATGTCGCGAGTTTCTATCAGAACAGAAGCAGCGCGGCCGACCGTTCTTCAAACGGCGGCACGATTGCCGTAATCGGTCGTCCGATACAATTGGCAGTGTCATCTCTCGGCGGTTTTGCCATGAACGGTGCTAGTGTCCTGAGTGATGCGGCTGCAAATAGCAGCGAGACAGAAGTGCGTTCCGGTGGTGTTAACGAAGACATGGCTGTCTATCTTTCCGGTGGTTTCGTCAATGGCGATGCCGGCTCGATGCCGCTTCGCAATCCTTCCGCAGGAGCCGATGGAGAGGATGAATTTGACGGGTTCTTCATTGCCGCAGGACTTGAATATTATTTCGACGAATCCTCATTTATCGGTGTCTCGGGATATTATTCGGATGTCGATGCCACGGTGGAATTGGGTAACACGGCGCAGTCAAAAGCGATCATGGGTTCGATTTACGGACGCAGCAAAACCTTTGCTGATCTGGTACTGGACGCCCGGGTGACATTGGGTACCTATAATGTTGAGACCTTGCGCAACGTGGCTCTTGGTGCCCAAGCGTTCAGCCTGACTACCGATGATGACAGTCTGCTATTTGCGTCTGAGTTCGGATTGTCGAAAGAATTGAATCTTCTTGATGCAATCATCGCTCCCGGCGTCCGGGGCCGTGCAGCAAAGATTAATTTCAGCGATGTCAATGAACAGGGTGGTGGACCAGCCCTGACAATTGTTCGTCCGGACTATAACAGCATCCAGGGGCTGGCCGGTGTTGAATTCAAGTCGAAGCCAGGCAAGAAATTGCAACTGCGCGCTTCGATGAACTATGTTCACGAATTTATGGATAACCCGAATAGTTTCGGCGCAAATTTTGTTGGAGGCAATGGGTTGGCTGCTCCATTTCAGGTAATAAACGCCGACAAGAACTGGGGAGAAGTCGGAGTGGGCTTGCGTTACAACGCCGGCAATATGTCATTCGACCTCTCCGCCGATTCGACGGTTGGCCGGTCGGATGTTTCCAGTCAGGTATATTCAGGTGCGGTTAGCTTCCGTTTCTAGGAACCGACAAGCCTAGAGAGCCCGCCGGTTAACATCGGCGGGCTTTTTTATGCCCCTGTGATTGGTTGGTCCCGCTTCGGGAATATAGGGCAAAAAAAAGGCGGGCCAAAGGCCCGCCATTCTTGAGATATTTGATCTGGTCTAAAGCGTTATTTCGCCACCAAGTTCACCGCAGCGGTCTTGCCGCGTTGATCAACTTCCAGTTCAAACTCCAGCTTGTCGCCTTCTTCCAGTCCGCGCATACCAGCGCGCTCTACGGCTGAAATATGGACAAATGCATCGGGCTGGCCATCATCGCGTTGAATGAATCCAAAGCCTTTGCTGCCGTTGAAAAATTTCACGGTACCCGTGGCTTTTTCTCCGGTAAGTTCCCGGCGAGGAGCACCGCCACCACCGCGATCTTCGCGAGGAGCGGCTCCGCCAGCCGGAACTTCGATAAGATCGCCTTCGATTTGAATGTCCGAAGCGGAAACCTTCCCACCGCGGTCAACCAGCGAAAAGCGCAGAGTCTGGCCTTCGGCGAGACCTTTCAGGCCAGCGCGTTCCACCTGACTGATATGGACAAAAACATCTTCGCCGCCACCATCTTGCACGATGAAGCCAAAACCCTTTTGCGCATTGAAAAATTTCACGGTCCCAGTGCTTTCGCCGACGACCTGATCCGGCATGCCGCCGCTCCGCCTGGCTCCGCCGGAATCACTCTCCGGCCGCGTGTATCTCTCTACAGGCGGACCGTTATCACCTTGATATCCATCGAAGTTTTCGTCACCGAAGCCGTCGCGCTTGTCCCGGCCTCTACCTCGCCGGTTTCTGTCAAAACCCATTCTTAAAACGTCACTTTCAATTCGCCCTACCTAAGTAATACCAATGTTACAGCGGACGACCTCCAGAACATTGTTTTGCGCGAATCCTATTACCGCACGGCTCCGTCATACAGAAAAATGAAGGAATAAGCGAATGAATTCGGTGTTTTGGTGACGGCCCGGCTGAAATAGATGTTCATACGTCCCTATTCAGAACAGCCAGGTTTTCGGATCAGCAATGGGCTCCTGTTTCTGTGCTTTGAGCAATGCGACCACCGATCGTACCAAAATCCAGACGGCGAGGGCCAGCAATATGGGTATGCCAATTAAAACAAATGAGAGAATTCCACCGATAGTTCCCACGATCAATCCGATCACGAATGTCATGACATGGAATTGCAGATGGCTTTCTTCCCAGCTTCCAGCGACCTCATCCTTCCAGACCAATGCGAGAATGAAACCCACCAAGCCGGTGACACCCACGAAAAATCCCGCGATATAGAGAAGTGCAACTATGGTTGCCTTGTTGAGATCAAATCCGGGAGCAACCGGTTCGGGTATTTTCTCTGCCATATTGCCAAATCCCTATTTTATTCCCGCATTTGCGATACGAAATGAGGATCAAACTAAACTTGCTGTTTGAACCGGCCTGCGGCACATAGCATATTCAATGATGCGCTGCTGTCAATTTTCGCAGCCGGAGATCTGGCCAGGGTTCAAAACCCCGAGCCAAAACAGGTGTCTTGCCGATGCCACGGTTGAGAAAATGAAGTTGGCCCAGAGATTAAATAGACAGGCAAATATTAATGGCAGTTTTTTTTCATGAAGAAGATATTCCCGCCGGCGTTCTAGCCGATGGCGCTGTTGCGGTGGATACCGAAACCATGGGGCTTCAAACCCACCGTGACCGACTGTGTCTGCTTCAGATATCAGACGGTCAGGGGGATGAACATCTCGTGCGCTTCGGTCCTGATAGTGACTATTCTGCGCCAAATCTCAGGGCGATCCTATCCGACCAGAGCCGCCTGAAGCTCTACCATTTTGCCCGTTTCGATCTGGCGGCAATCGAACATTATCTTGAGGTGACGGCAGCTCCTGTCTTCTGCACTAAAATCGCTTCACGGCTGATCCGCACCTATACGGATCGTCACGGGCTAAAGGAAATTGTTCGCGAGCTTCTCGGTCAGGATATTTCCAAGCAGCAGCAATCTAGCGACTGGGGCAATCCCGAACTGAGCGAGGCGCAGCGGGAATATGCAGCTTCGGACGTCCGCTTCTTGCACAGATTGAAGGAAGAGTTGGAAGTCCGACTCGAACGCGAGGGCAGAACTGCCTTGGCCCAGGCCTGTTTCGATTTTCTGCCCGATCGTGCACGACTGGATCTGGCTGGTTGGGCGGAAACAGATATTTTTGCCCATGCCTAAACGGTTGGATGTCTTTTACAGTCGCCGTGACACTGATTTTGGGATTGTGGTTTAGCCATGTCAAACGCCGCTACGCTTATCCGGACCAAGCGTCAGGAATTTGCCGCTCCGAATGGCAAGCACGATCGAAATGTACGCTGGCTTCGCTTCATACTGCCGGTCGGGGTGGGGCTATTGGGTTCTATGCTGGCACTGGCACCATTCACCATGGGCGGCGAACTGAGTTTCGTCCTGGACAAGAATAGCGTCGATGTAGCCAAGGAACGCATGCGTGTGACCGAGGCACTCTATCGGGGGGAGGATAGCGAAGGCCGGCCCTTTTCTCTCAAAGCAGGATCTGCCGTGCAGAAAAGTTCGACCGAAGCGGTGGTTGAGCTGACCGATCTCTCCGCGCGGATATTGCTGAAGGATGGCCCGGCCCAGATTCGCGCAGGCGAAGGTCGCTACGACATGGACCTGGAAAATGTCCGGGTACCGGGCCCCGTGCAGGTGGAGGCCGCTAGCGGCTATCGGCTCTCTACGAGCAACGTGACCGTAGATCTCAGGCAGCGCACATTGCGAAGTGAAGGCGCTGTGGAAGGACGGACCAATATCGGCACTTTCGGGGCGGACCGGCTGGAAGCGGATCTGGCGGAGCGCACCGTGAGCCTCAATGGCAATGCCCGTTTGCGGATCGAACAAAATGGATTAAGAAGACCTTAGATGAAATTGAACTTTTTCTTTTCCCTTGCCACGGGCACAGTCGTCCTGACTTCCGCATTTTTATTGTTAGCAGGTCCTGCGCCGGCGCAAGTTTTCGGAGGCCACAATAGCAATGCACCGGTGAATTTCGACGCTGGACGGATTGAGGTGCAGGACCGAGCTGACCGCGTTGTTCTGTCTGGTGCGGTGCGCGTTGAGCAGGCTGGGCTGGTGCTCAATTCGGCGCGTATGACGGTGGCCTATCGGAGCACCGGGGGTATCGAGATTGACCGGATTGACGCTTCCGGCGGAGTTACCATTCGCAAGGCGGGTGACACTGCTTCGGGAGATGTTGCCATTTATGACCTCAATCGACGGTTAATCACCCTGATTGGGAATGTTAAGCTCACCCAGGGAACGAATCGTCTCTCTGGTGGTCGGGTCATAATCGATCTCGAATCGGGCAGATCCACAATCGATGGGCGCTCGTCCGGAGGTTCGTCAGTCGGAACGCAGAACTCCAGCGGGCGTGTGTCTGGTACATTCACTGTGCCCCAGCGGAAAGATTGAAGTCGCAATTCGCGACAGCCACAGGCAGTTTTGTTGTGGCCTATGACAAACCAAGCTGTTTCCCTTTCTGGCGATGCTTGATTTACCGTGAGAACCATCCATTTTCGATCTACCATGCACAAAGCTTGCCAATTCGGATGAAGATGGGGCATGCTGGCGGCCGATGGACATGACAGCCCACGCAAATGAGGACGAACGATGAACGATACAGCCGTGTCAGAAACGCCGATAATGGCTGATCCGGGTGCCGCCATGGCTAGCGATGCCATGGAACATGGCCTGGCAGTGGTTTCGATCGCCAAAAGTTACGACAAGCGCTCGGTTCTGTCCGATGTGTCGCTGTCGGTAGGGCGGGGCGAAGTCGTGGGGCTGCTGGGCCCCAATGGCGCGGGCAAAACGACTTGCTTTTATTCCGTCATGGGTCTGGTTCGACCGGATTCCGGACGAATCATGCTGGATGGTGAGGATATCACGTCGCTCCCCATGTATCGCCGGGCCATTCTCGGCATTGGTTATCTTCCTCAGGAAACGTCAATTTTTCGCGGAATGACCGTCGAACAGAATATCATGGCGGTTCTTGAAATGGTGGAGCCTGATACGCAGGTCAGGCACGAAACGCTCGATCGTTTGCTCGATGAATTCGGCTTGACCAAATTACGGAGTTCGCCGGCAATGGCGTTGTCCGGCGGCGAACGCCGGCGGTGCGAGATTGCCCGCGCGCTCGCGGCAAGCCCGTCGATCGTACTGCTGGATGAACCCTTTGCCGGCATCGATCCGCTGTCGATTGCGGATATTCGTGATCTGGTATGCCAGCTGCGCGAGCGCGGCATCGGCGTGTTGATCACCGACCATAATGTACGCGAGACGCTTGATATCGTCGACCGCGCCTGCATCATCTATGACGGCCAGGTGTTATTCGCCGGCAGTCCGGAAGATCTGGTTGCCGACGCCAATGTTCGCCGGCTCTATCTGGGTGAAGGTTTCGCGCTCTAGCCATGGCTCTCGCGCCTCGCCTCGATTTGCGGCAGAGCCAGTCGCTGGTGATGACGCCGCAATTGCAGCAGGCGATCAAGCTGCTGACCCTGTCCAATCTGGAGCTGGAAACCTACATTTCCGACGAGATCGAAAAAAACCCGCTTCTCGATACCGGAGAGATATCTACCGAGAGCGGCGATGCGGCTGACAGCGAGCTTCTGATAGAGCCCGGCGCGCAGGGGAGCGACGAGATATTGTCTTCGGGTCCGTCGGAATCCGAGTCTGCACTCGACATGCAAGGCGATACCGACAGCTTTTCCAACAATAGTCTTTCCGAAAGTGACGGTGCGCTCGACGGGCAAATGGGCTTGAACGGTGCGAGTTCCGGCTCTGCGGCGGGGGGTGAAGCGCCGGATTTCGAGAATATGCTGGTCGCTGAAATAACCCTTACCGACCATTTGATGGACCAGGCAGGCGCGGTTCTTTCCGGTACTGACCTCTTCATTGCGCAGCATATCATCGACCAGACCGACGAGTGCGGCTATTTGCAGGCAGACCTGCTGGAACTGGCTCAGCGCCTGAATGTCGCTCTGGTCGACATCGAGCGCATATTGGGCATCGTCCAGACACTGGATCCTGTCGGCGTCGGCGCACGGGATCTGGCTGAATGTCTTATGCTGCAGGCTAGGGATGCGGACCGCTATGATCCCGCCATGGCGCGGCTGATCGACAATCTGGACCTGCTGGCCAAAGGGGCCCTGCCGCAACTCAAGCGAATATGCGGGGTCGACGATGAAGACCTGATGGATATGATCAGTGAATTGCGCAACTATGATCCAAAGCCGGGCTGCAAGATTGGCGGCGGTGCGGTGCAGGCGGTTGTGCCCGATGTCTTCATCGCGGAGCGTGCGAACCGCTGGATCATCGAAGTGAACAGCGCCACCTTGCCGAAGGTATTGGTCAATCGCAGCTATTATTCCGAACTGAAAGACGGCGCGCAGGACAAGCAGTCGAAGGAATGGCTGAACGAATGCCTCGCCGATGCCAACTGGCTGGTCAAGGCGCTGGATCAAAGACAGCGCACGATCGTCAAGGTGGCGACCGAAATCGTCAAGCAGCAGGAAGAATTTTTCCGCAAAGGGGTTGAGCATCTCCGGCCGTTGACGCTGAAGAATATCGCCGAGCAGATCGAGATGCACGAGTCGACGGTCAGCCGGGTGACGTCGAACAAATATCTCTCCTGTTCCCGCGGGACGTTCGAGCTCAAATATTTCTTCACCAGCGGCATCCAGTCTTCCACCGGTGGCGAGGCGGCGTCGGCGGAAGCGGTGAAAAGTCATATCAAGTCCCTGATCGATAATGAGGACCCCAAGAAGATCCTGTCCGACGACAAGCTTGTCGCCCTGCTCAAGGACCGGGGCTTCGACATTGCCCGGCGCACAGTCGCCAAATATCGCGAAGCGCTTGGCCTGGGCAGTTCGGTCCAGCGCCGGCGCCAGAAAGCGCTGGAAGGCAAAGCCGCCTAGACCGGCTTGCGCAGCACCGCGAATTCCAGCTCTGGCGTCTTTGGCAAACCAAAGCGCCGATCACCATGCGGAAACGGCCGGTGCTCGCCGGTCCGGGCATAGCCACGGCGTTCATAATAAGCGATCAGGTCATTGCGCTGGCGGATGACGGTCATTTCGATCGCTTTTGCTTGCCAGTGGTCCCGAACAAAACGCTCTGATTCTGCCAGCAATCGCTTGCCCAAGCCGCCGGCCTGCAGCGTTGGATCGACGGTGAGCAGGCCGAGATAGGCGAGCCCGTCTCCAACATGGGAGAGCTGGACGCATCCGGTGATGCGATTCCCGTCCTTCGCCAGCAGGATGACCTGGTCGTTCGCCGCGATAATCTCGCGCAATGCCTTTGCATCGGTACGCTGTCCACCGAGCAAATCGGCCTCGTGGGTCCAGCCGCGCCGGGCGCTCTCTCCGCGATAGGCGCTTTCGACCAGCGCATGGAGCGCCGGGACATCGCCGTATTTTGCAGGTTCGAAATTCATGCCAGCCGGATCCCGTCCGCTTCCAGTATCGCGCTATCAATAATCCGCCCGATTATCACAACCCGCTTCTCGACCTCGTCGATCGGCGTGCGCAACAGTTCGAGCCGATAGCGGGTGCCATCGTCGCATTGCAAAAGGAAACCGCCTGCGTCGCGTTGCAGCAGCCCGGAAAATTCCCCGTCGTCTCGTTCTTCTGTCACCATCATGCCGTGGCGAGCAAGGCCTCGCTGATCTCCCAGAGCCGCTCTGCATCTTCGTCTACGGTAATATGTGGTGCGCAATGCTCATAGGGCAGCGAATCCTCGCCCATCAGTTGGGCGACATCGCAATCTTCGCAATAGACGCCCGGCATGTCGTCGAGCAGCGGTGAAGTGGCGGCCCATAAGGTAGTGGTGCAGCCCTGTGTCGGTGTTTTGAAGATTTCGGCAACCGCCGCTGGCACGGTGCCGTCCTCGTTGAGCCAGCCGAGTGCGATCTGTTCTTCTTTGGGCAGATGGCGTTGCAGCGGGGTGAAAATCCCGCCCGGATGGACCGAAAAAGCACGGCCACCGAAGCCCTGTATCCGTCGGCTGAGCGCATTGGCGAACAGGGCGTTGGCGCTTTTTGCCTGAGCATAGGCGACCCATTTGTCATAGTCGCTATTTTCAAACTGGATATCGTCCCACAATATGCCGTTGCGTTTGTGAGCGACGGACGACAGCGCGACGACGCGCGGGGAACTAGCTTTTTCCAGCAGCGGCAACAGCGCCTTGGTCAGCGCGAAATGGCCCATATGATTGATGCCGAACTGGCTTTCCCAGCCGGGTCCGACGCGGGCCAGCGGACAGGCCATTGTTCCGGCATTGTTGATCAGCAGATCAAGCGCCTCGATGCTGTCATAGACCGAAGAAGCGAAGCCGCGGACCGAATCAAGATCTGCGAGATCCATTTTTGCCGACGAGATATCACCCTCGATGGTCGAGAGATTTTCCTCCGCCTTGGCCGGATCACGGACCGGTACGATCACCGTGGCACCAGCGCCCGCCAGCGCCCGGGTGGTTTCCAGACCGATCCCGGAATAGCCGCCGGTAACAATCGCGGTCTTGCCGGTCAGGTCGATGCCGGCGAGCATCTCGTGCGGTTCGCTTCTGGCGTGAAATCCCGATCCGAGCGGTTTCTGGTCTGCTGCTGCCATGTTGGTCTGTCCTTTCCACTAATCCGTTCGTCCTTAGCCTGTCGAAGGACAACTTTCGTCCGAGAGGCGTGGTTCGACAAGCTCACCACGTGCGGATCAAACAACCTGTTCTCCAATCAGATCTAAGCCTTCAATCCCACAATCTCCGACACCGGCATATAGTCATAGCCCAGATCCTCGGCGACTGCCTTGTAGGTCACATGACCATTCCAGACGTTCAGCCCTTCGGCGAGATGGTGATCCTCGCGCAGCGCTATTTCCCAGCCCTTGTTGGCGATGGCCAGAGTATGCGGCAGGGTCACATTGTTGAGCGCATAGGTCGATGTCCGCGATACTGCGCCCGGCATATTGGCGACGCAATAATGGACGATATCGTCGACCACATAGGTCGGATCTTCGTGGGTGGTCGGCTTCGAGGTTTCGAAACAGCCGCCCTGGTCGATCGCCACATCGCATAGCACCGAACCGGGACGCATGGTCGACAGCATGTCGCGGGTCACCAGCTTGGGTGCTTCTGCACCGGGAATCAGCACGGCGCCGATCACCAGATCAGCCTCGGCCACACATTCGGCCAGATTGGCCTTGTTCGAGAAGCGCGTCTTGGCGCGCGATTCAAAATGGGTGCCAACCGATTCCAGCACGTCCGGATCGCGGTCGAGGATCGTTACATCCGCACCGAGACCGGCGGCCATTTGCGCAGCGTTGAAACCGACCACACCGCCGCCGATAATCGTGACCTTGCCGGGAGCCACGCCGGGCACGCCGCCAAGCAAGATGCCGCGGCCGCCATGAGCTTTTTCCAGCGCGGTCGCGCCGGCCTGGATCGACATGCGTCCGGCGACCTGGCTCATCGGCTTGAGCAAGGGCAGGCCACCAGTGCCGGTGACCGTTTCATAGGCAATGCAGATTGCTTTGGATTTCACCAGATCGGCGGTCTGTTCGGGATCGGGCGCAAGATGGAGATAGGTGAACAATATCTGGCCTTCACGCAGCATGGCGCGCTCGACCGGCTGCGGTTCCTTGACCTTGACCACCATTTCGCATTTTTCGAAGATTTCGGCCGCGGTCGAAGCGATTGTGGCGCCTGCATCGACATATTCGGAATCTTCCGCGCCGATACCCAGTCCGGCGCCGGTCTCGACCAGCACATCATGGCCGTTGGCGGTCAGTTCGCGGACCGATTCGGGGGTCAGGCCGACCCGATATTCGTGATTCTTGATTTCTCTGGGGGTACCAACGCGCATGGAGGAGCTCCTGTTCTGACGAGTCTAACGGACTATCATTACCAGCAAATGACGGAGGGCGCGAGACGCTTTGTAATATTATTACCCTATTTTGAAACTTTCCTAATCGGCACCGGCACGGTGCAGATATTGCCATAGCCGCCATGGGCCCCGATATATTGCAGCAGCGCCGGACTATAGCTGGCGAGATATTCATAGGCGGGCTGTTCGGCGAGAGACAATTCGCTGGCCAGCCGGATCGAGACAATCTCGATAAATTCCGACTTGTCGGCGTAGAAGCCGCCCGGATCGGTGCCGAGCGGCAGATTCTGCAAATGCTCCAGCCCGTCGATCACCCGTCCGACCATGCCGAAGGTCGTGTCGAGGCTGCGCGCCGCTTCGCCGGTGATCACCGACATTTCCGCGCCGCTTCCGGTGTCCGGTGGATCATAATGGGCAGGGGACAGCGCACCGCGACAGGTCAGCGGATAATATTTCGTCTCGCCGTCGACGGTCTTGCTGCCAATCGGCCAGCCGCCGCCGAAACCGACTTTCGCGCCATAGCTTTCATAGATGATCTTCATCAGCGATCGGATCGCAGTGCCCTGATACTCATTGCTATAATCGACCGCTGCCTTCAGCGCCGCCATATCGGTGTCGCGTCTGGCACCCAGCGCGGCGTTATAATATTCGCTCTCCGGCACGGTCTCGAGCCCTTTGGGTGGTGCCTTGGCATCGGGATTGCCACCGAACTGGGTGACGAAATCCTTGGCGACGCGGTAGATTTTGGTGCCGTCCCACCAGCGGGTACGGGCAAGGGTGCGGACATTGCGAACATGGCCGCCGGAAAGCTCGGGCGGGAGTAGCTGGATCACCGCCTGACGTTTGCTCCCGTCTGCCGTGTCGGGCAGGGTGAGGACCATCAGGTCGGTGAGCGGGATCGGAAGCCAATGGTCGGCTGGGGTGGAGGCGAGAATTTCTGCCGGCGTGGCTTGGGGCGTTTCTTCTTGTGCGAGCGCTGGAGACACGAGCGAAAAACAGGCTGCCGCAAGCGACCAAAATGCGATGCGCGCTGATCGAAGATGCTTTTTCATGCTGCTCTTTCCGCGTCGAACTTTACAAACTTTACAGTGTTAAAGAAAAGAAAGCCTTCTCTCCCCGCGGAGCCGTCAAAATGCTGAAAATCAGGGAATGAGAAGGATGCTGGCAGGTCTATTGTCATGGCGTTGGTTTACGCATTTCCGCTGGTGTAGGAAAGATGACTTTCACTCTCCGCTCACCCGGCGCACCGGCACGGGAATATTGCAGATATCCGCTCCACCTGCTGGCACAATGAAAAACGGATCAAGCCGATTGGCCCGCGCATCGGCATATTTCGCGAAGCTGCTGCTTTCGGTATCGAGATATTCGAAGGCGGGAGATGCGCCTTCGGCAAGCGCGTCACCCAGCCGGATGGATCTAATCGGCACGCGCTTGCTGGCATCCTCGTAGAAACCCAATTGTCCCTTGCCGCGCGGCAGGCTGGAGAGATGCTCAATCCCTTCGATCACCCGCCCGATCACGGCAATGTTGCGATCGAGATGTCGCGGCGCATGGCCGATCACGGTGTAAAGTTCGGCACCGCTGCCGGTGTCGGGGGAATAATTGCGGCCGACGCCGACCGCACCGTAGCAGTGGACGGGCCATTTTCCCTGACCGTAGGCAATCTGCCAGCCCCCTTCGAAGCTGGTGATAATACTGTAAGCATCTTTTTCGCTCGCCGCGCTATCTAAAACGACCGCTCTTTTGCCATTATCTTCAGCGACATAATCACTCTCCGGCACCGTCTCCAACCCCTCCGGCAAAGCCTTCTGCCCGGTCTCGCCCGATTCCGGATTATCGTAACCGGGATCGCCCCATTGCACGACATAATTGTCCTGCACCCGGTTGATGCTGGTGCCGTCCCACCAGTGCGCCGCGGCCAGCTTGCGGATATTGCGGATCCAGCCCTGCGAAAACGGTTCGGGCATCAGCTGGATGACCACGCGGCGGGCATTGCCCTCGGCATCGGCGGCGAGGTCCATGACCAGCAGGTCGCTCGGCGCGATCTTCACCCAGTCGCTGGTCGGGGCTGCATCGACGATGGCATTGGGGCTGGGATATTCAGACGTCGCGGTTTCTTGTGCGGAAATGGATGTCGAGCTCAACAGAGCGAACAGTGAAACAACGGCGCTGATTTTTCTCATAAAGACATCCCCATAATTCCGTTCGTGGTGAGCCTGTCGAAGCACAGCCATTGACGCACCCGGTCCTTCGACAGGCTCAGGAGGAACGGATCATTTTTCCAACATTCTGTTCACTGCGCACCCTAACGCGACACAATCGCTTGCGAAAGCGCGAATCCGGCATTAGGGAAGCGGCGCTGTCTGACATTCGACCGGATTCACGGGTCAGATGGTATTTGCGGAGCCGTGGCAGAGTGGTCGATCGCGCACGCTTGGAAAGCGTGTATAGGGCAACCTATCGAGGGTTCGAATCCCTCCGGCTCCGCCATTCATCCTGTTCGTTCCGATTCGTATCCATGCGGAGAGCGACGATCCATGTCCAAGCCGCTCCCTTTCGTCGCGTAACGCGCGGACTTCGTTCGAAAAGGGCTAAGGATCGGAAGGCTGCAGGATGAGGTCGTCAGCATTCGGCTGGCGAAAATCCGTCTGGTTGTTATCAGGGCTGGCCAGGTTCCGGCGTGAAGCGGATGTTGCCTTTTGCCAGGCCGCGTTCGACGATTTCCAGACCGCCGGACTTGATCATCCATTCCAGCCGGTGATCCCGATATTCACGCTTGAACAGGCCCGCCTCTACTGCCCCCGCGACCTGTTCCATCCCGGCGAGGACCGCTTGTGCCGCCTCTTGCGCCGCAGCGACAGAGGCACGTTGGTTCGCCCGGACAAGCCAAGCGGCAAGCTTCGATCCAGCGGGCGGCGAATAGCCGAAGCCGCTCGCTCCGTTGAGGAAGGGCGCCGCGCATAGATCGCCCCAGCCGAACCGATCACCCGCAAACCACTCGGCTTCGCCCAGCTTTTCTTCCAGCCAGCGATGATAGGCCGCGATCTGATCGGCCGCCGCGACTTCAATCCTCTCGGCGAGTTCACCCGCGCCCCGCTTGAACCAGTGCAATTCTCCCAAACCCCAGACGATCGCCTCGAACTGGGTATCCAGCATATCCTCGATGGCGCGCTGCTTTGCCCGTTCGACGGGGCCTTCGGGAAGCAAGGCGGGTTCGGGCCACTTGTCCTCGATATATTCGAGAATGATGGTCGAATCGAAGAGACATGTATCGCCGTCTATCAGCGCCGGCACTTCCAGACGCGGGCTGGCATCGGCGAAGGCATCCGGCACCCCGCCCGCTCCGATGCCGTCGGGAATGCGCGTTTCATAGGCGATGCCCTTCTCGTCTAGGGCAATCTTGATTTTCTGCGCATAGGGCGAAAGCGGGTGGTCATAAAGCAATATCATGGGTGGTATTTCCTCTCAGCATGTTATTTTGGCCAGACGCCTGGCGAGGCTCGCATCGGCTTTGTCGATGTTCGGACCGACCCCCATGAACGGCCTTTCCCGGCGCTCATGCAATACCGTTCGTTCCTTTCCGGAAGACGTCGAATTACTGCCAGGCCGTGTTGCCCGGCAGGCCGAGCCTGAGAGCGGCCTGATAAGCTGGAGACTCGGTGTCGACTTTCTTGTCTGCCTGCCGTCCGATGAATTTCACCATCAGCCTCTCCGGTAGCGAGAGGTTCCATTCCGGACCGAGATCGAGCTTCTCGCGCACGATCGGCGGCAGGATGTCGACGGCGGCGCGGGCAAGCGCGCGGTGGATGAAGGCGGGAATCTGCGGGCGCGCCTTTCCGGAGGAAACGATCTCGAGGAAATCGCTGTTGATCTGATGCGGTTCGAAGCGCGGAACCAGACGCTCCATCATGACAAGGAAATCGGCTTCGGAATGGGGGATTTCGGTGACGCCGTAGAGTTTCGCGATTTCGTCGCCGCCGGTCCAGTAGTCAAGCTTCTCTTCCTCGCTCAGTTTGTGGACGAAGCGATCGTAGGCGGTAAGGAAGCCATATTGCGCGGTGGCCGAGACCCAGTCGAGCAATTCGGGATCTTGCGCGGTATATTTCTCCCCGTTCGGGGTTTCGCCGGCAACCTTTGCGTGCATCCGGTTGACTCCGCCGATCACCCGCTGCGCCATGCTTTTCGGGCCATATACACCCAGCATCGCCGCCATGCCGGTCCGTTGCGAGCGGCCGATAGGATCGACCGGATAGACCGAATGGTCCCACACGCCGGACCGGATGCGCGCGTCGGCAAATTCGAGCAGCACCGCAGCGACCCCGCCAATACCCATGGCAATGCTGTTCTTGAAGATGCGCCAGTGCATCGAACCGGGCGCGCAAATGGCTTCCTCGCCTTCCGGCCTGGTGAAGTCTATCTTTGTCGGAGTCGTGCTCTTCTGATAGGTTCTGGTTGCCGGTTTTGTGATCGACGCATGTTCGTTCATGATGCCTAGGCCCTTCGCGCGGAGTTGACGTTATGGCGAAAGATGTTATCAGAACTGATAAATGATGGCAAACGGATATAGTATGAACCTCGATTGGTCCCCCGAAGACAAGGCATTTGCAGCCGATCACGCAGCGCTGCTCGAACGCGAGCTAACAGAGGATATCCGGGATGCCGGGCGGCATGCGACTAGCGTCTATCCCGACCACGAAGCCTCGATGGCGTGGCAACTGAAACTCAATGCAGCCGGTCTTGCGGCACCGCACTGGCCGGTCGAGCATGGCGGCAAGGAATGGAGCGTTGCCCAGCATTATCTCTACGCCAACGAAAAGGCGAAAGCAGGCGCGCCTTCGCTTTCGCCGATGGGCATCCATATGGTCGCCCACGTTATCGCCGCCTTTGGCACGCCCGAACAGAAGGATTATTTCCTGCCGCGCATTCTCACCGGTGAGGTGTTCTTCTGCCAGGGCTATTCCGAACCCAATGCCGGCTCCGATCTCGCTGCACTGCAAATGAGCGCCATTTCCGATGGCGAGGATTTTATACTCAATGGCTCGAAAATCTGGACCACGCATGCGCAGGAGGCGAACTGGATCTTCTGCCTCGTGCGCACCAGCAGCGAGGGCAGGAAACAGCAGGGTATCACGTTCATTCTGGTGCCGATGGACCGGGATGGCATAACCGTACGCCCCCTGACCATGCTGTCGGGCGAAACGGTGCAGAACCAGGTCTTCTTCGACGATGCCCGCGTGGCCAAGGCCAATGTCATTGGCGAAGTCGACGAGGGCTGGCGGGTGGCGAAATATTTGCTCGAGTTCGAGCGTGGCGGCTCGGCTTATTCGGCGGGCCTCAGGATTCGCGCGCAGGCAATTGAAAAACATGCGCTTGCACAGATGCGGGGAGACCGGCCGTATCACGAGCATGGCGACTTCGCCCAGCGGCTGGCGCGGGCCATGATCCGGATCGATGTCCTCGAAGTGCTGGAGCTGAAGCTGCTGTCATCGGCTGGCCGGGGCCAGAGCGTGGGCGCCATGTCCTCCCTGATGAAGATCATGGGCACCGAACTGGCACAACATCTGACCGAACTCGCGCTCGAGATTGCCGGTCCGAGCGGAAGCGTGTTCCAGCCGCATCCGACTCGGCCAGGGGCAGACATTCCCGACTATCAAGCCCCCGAGGACGGATATGTCTCGGGCGAAACCTGGCAGGCCATTGCGCCACTGCAATATCTCAACGAGCGAGCGGGTTCTATCTATGCGGGTTCAAACGAGGTGCAGCGCAATATCCTCGCCAAGGCCGTACTCGGCCTCTAGGCGGCCTGCCGCGTCTTGCGATACCGCTCGACATGGTCGGCTGCACTGCCAAGCTTATATTCGAGCACCGTTGCGCGCTTGAAATAATGGCCGACGCGTAGTTCTTCGGTCAGGCCCATCGCGCCGTGCAGCTGCACCGCTTCCTGACCGATCCGGCGCAGGCCATCGGAGGCAGTCGCCTTGGCTGCCGAAACTGCGCAGGGCTGATCGACCTTGAGCGCGGCCAGTAACGAGGCTGCCTCGATCTCCTGTGCTTTCGCCCACATGTCGACCATCCGATGCTGCAACGCCTGGAAGGATGAAATCGGCACGCCGAATTGCTCACGCTCCTTGCTGTAGGCCACGGTGTCCTCAACCATGACCGAAGCAATCCCAGCACTTTCCGCGCATAGCGCCGAAAGCGCGCGATCAACGGCCGCTTCAAGGGCTGGCAGGACCGAGTCCCCGCGCGCGATCAGGGCGTCGGCCGGGACATTGAAGCCGTCGAGCAGGATGTCCGCCGAAGGTGTATCGTCAATCAGGGCATATGGCTTGAGCGACGAACCGAGCGCGGCCGGTTCGACCGCGAAGAGGCCCAATTCGCCGTCTTCCAGCCGGGCCGGTATCAGGACAAGACTGGCATGGCTGGCGAAATCGACGACGAGTTTCGTGCCCGACAGGATCCAACCTTTCTCTGTCTCGCTTGCGCGGGTCTCGACCAGAGAGACATCACCCCGTGTCTGTGGCTCCTCGATAGCCGTAGTGACCAGCAGGCCTTCCCCTGCAATCGCCTTCGCAATATTGGTGGCACCGACGCTGCCAAGCAGCGTGGCCGAAAGGACGTTGCAGGCAATATAGGGCGTGACGGCCAGCGCGCGTCCCTGGGCAGCAGCGATAGTCATCTCGCTTTGACTACCGCCGCCAAAGCCGCCCAGTTCCTCGGGCAGTCCCGCAGAAGCAACACCAAGCTCCGCATCCAACGCGCGCCAGAAAGCTAGAAATTCACCGCCGCCTTTCTGGCTGCGGCGGGTGTCAAACGGCAGACGCTTCTCGAGATATCGATCAAGCGATTGCTGGAGCAGTTGCTGGTCTTCGTCAAATTGTAGATTCATGCCCGCGCTTATGACATGGCGAAGAAAATTATCAAGTCTGATAATTAAACGAGCAGGCCCGCCATCAGCGTTTCAACCGTCTGCTTCTTGTAACGCTCGTGCAGCGCATCATCCGCCTCGGCAATTCCGCCAAATACGGCTGACAGTGTGAACCGGTTGGCATAGAGGCCATCGGCCGATCCGATCGTGTTGAAGTAGAACAGCTTGGGATCAACTTTGCGAAACTCGCCCGCCGCTATACCATCCTGAATGATCCGGTGCTGCGCGCTGGCAATCGGCTTGAGCAGTTCTTCCGCGATATGATGAACGCGCTCGGGCGTGGCGTCGCGGACCATCAGCTGGATCAGGCGGTTGAGATAGGGAATCTGGTAATAGGTATCGAGTATGCCTTCGAGGTGAATGCGCATCCGTTCGGTTGGGCTGACATCGAGCCGGAACAGCGCTCCCAACTGCCTGATCCGGACACCGACGTCACGGTCCAGCAAGGCAAGCAACATGCCTTCCTTGCTGCCGAAATAATAGCGGATCATGCCGTGATTGACCTCGGCGCGCGCGGCAATGTCGAGGATTCCGATCTCAACCGTGTCCAGTTCGCGCATCAGCGCACTGGCCGCATCGAGCAGCGTTTCGCGGATCGCCCCCTTAGCCGATTGGCGGGTCGCAGTGGCGGACTGGGATCGTGTCATCCTTCTATCCATGCGCATTTTGCCACTCGATAGCAATCGCTCTTGCTAAAATTATCAGAGCTGATAATCTATCAAGCCTGATAACGTTTCGCAAAGATAACGGGGAGAGGATTGATGAAGAGGATCACAAGGGACTTTTTCGCTTGTGGTGTGGCCGGAATTGCGCTGGGCCTGCCTTCTATGGGCCATGCGCAATCGGCCAGCGATGATGAAGTGGCGGCCGAACAGGGCGTAGATCGCAACGCCATCATTGTTACGGCCAACCGGCGCGAGGAAGCGATCACCGATGTCGGCGTCGCCATCCAGGCATTTTCGGGAGAGCAGCTCGACAAATTGCAGGTCAATTCGACCGAAGATCTTCAGGCCGTGGTTCCCAGCCTCAATGTGTCGAGAGGCTATCAGGGCATCCCGATTTACACGCTGCGCGGAATCGGTTTCAACACCATCAACCTTTCGGCGACCTCGACGGTCGGCACCTATCAGGACGAAGTTGCACTCGCCTATCCGTTCATGAACAGTGGCCCGGTGTTTGATCTTGAACGCGTCGAGGTTCTCAAGGGGCCGCAAGGCACGCTTTATGGACGCAATACGACCGGCGGCCTTGTCAACTTCATATCTGCCAAACCAGAATTCGGCGACTTCAACGGCAGCATCGCGGTTGATCTCGGGTCCGAGGAGACGCTCAACACCAAGGGACATCTCAATATCCCGATCGGCGAGTCGGTTGCCCTGCGCGCAGCTTGGCGAACCGAACGCAGCTGGGAAGGCTGGCAGAAAAGTATCTCGCGCGACGAGAAACAGGGCCAAGTTGAACGCTACGGCGGTCGTTTGACGATCGCTGCCGACCCGATCCCCGATATGCATATCGAACTGGCAGCTAATTTCTGGGTCAACAAATCGGATACGCTGGCGGCACAGGCCGTAGGCTTCACGCCGAACACCGATCCGGCCAACGGCACGCTGTTCAGCCTTTTCAACGCTGCCGGGCTTCCCGCCTACGTGGCAGCCAATGGCAATAACTGGAGCAGCGACACGGCCGACTGGCAACCGCTTGACCAGCGTGCACAGAATATCGGTCGCGGCACAGGGATCGACCGCCCTAATGCCGAAGACAGCAATTTCTATGGTCTGCGCGCCATGTTGCAGTTCGACTTCACGCCCGATGTCAGCTTCATTTCGTTGACTGGCTTCAACCATGTGAAGCGCGATGCAAGCTATGACTGGAGCGGCGCGCCATATGAAATTCTCAGCCAGCATGCCGAAGGCGAAATCGACTCGCTTTCGCAGGAAATTCGTTTCCAGGGGACCACCGGCCCTGCCGAATGGGTCGTTGGCGGATATTATGCGAATGACAAGGTGGTCGATACCAACCAGACGTTGCTGGGCGAAAATGCGAATGTGGGCGCAATCCGCGCGCTGATCCTCGCTCCGCAGGCGGCGCTGGGTGGTGCGAGCATTTTCGATGCATTCAACACCTTCGGCTACACACCCGCCGACGTCCTGACATCCTTTCGTACCTATCGCGACGAGGCTGAATTCGACGTCGAAACCTTCAGTGCCTTCGCGAGTGCGGACTGGGAGCTTTCACCCTCGCTGACGCTGACCACCGGAATCCGATACACTCAGGATACCCAGGATTACGAAGGCTGCTCGCGCGATTTGAACGGATCGATGCTGCCCAATGTGAACCTGTTCAACCGCTTTTTCTTCTTTACCAGTTATGGTGCGATCACCGCTCCGATATCGGAAAACCAGTGCAACACCTTCGACGTCGACACGCTGACCTTCGGACCCGTTACTTCAAGACTGAAGGAAGACAATGTCGCCTGGCGCGGGGCGCTGACCTGGCAGCCGAATGACGATACGCTGCTCTACGCCTCGGTATCGCGCGGATACAAAGCCGGCTCGACCCCGGTCAATGCTGCCAATATTGCCACGCAGAACCGCCCGGCACGGCAGGAGCAACTGACCGCCTACGAAGTCGGAACCAAGCTCGCTCTTGCCAATCTGTCGTTCAACCTCAACCTTGCCGGCTTCTATTATGACTATTCCGACAAGCAACTGGCGGTCTATTTCGCTGACCCGATCTACACGACTTTGCTGCGGCTCGATAACATCCCTGAATCGCGGGCCTATGGCATCGACGGAGATTTCACCTGGTTTGCCACCGACGAGCTGACGCTATCGGTAGCGGCCACCTGGCTGCAAACGGAGATCATCGGTTACCAGGGCATCAATGCCGCTGGCCAGCCTCTGGATTATGACGGCTTTGCATTTCCCTACAGCCCCGAATTCTCGGGTGCCGCAACAATCACTTATGATACGCCGATCACCTCTGACCTCGGTCTGCGTGCCATGGTAAATGGCCGCTACCAGTCATCCACTTCGAGTACGATTGAGGACTTCGATCCGCTGGCGATTGATAGCTACGGCATTCTCAACACCAGCCTTGCGCTCTACGATCTGGATGGTGTTTGGGAAGCCTCCATCTGGGGCCGCAACGTAACCGACACCTATTATTGGTCATCGGCCGCGACCAACGCGAATAGCGCGGTTCGCTTTCCCGGTCGTTCTGCCAGCTACGGTGCCACCGTCCGCATGCGCTTTTAAGAAAGGATAATCCCGGTACCGTCTGTCTTCGGACAGGGTGCCGGGGCCAATTCATGACTGATACTGCTCCCCCGTTCCGCCCGCTTTCCCAGAAACCCGCCGCCGTGAATGTCGAGCGGCGCGACGATGGGACAATCCTTGTCTGGTCAAAGCATGAGCCGTTCGCCGTCCCGGCCAATCTCGCCACCATTTTCCGCGACCGCAGCGAGGCGCATCCCGATCATGCTCTTCTGTTTGAACGCAAGCCCGGTCATGGCGAGTGGGCAGGAGTCACCTGGGGCGAGGCACGGGCCGCGGCGGATTCCATTGCGCAGTGGCTGATCGACCGCGGCTTTGGTCAGGACGACCCCGTCATGGTCATTTCCGGCAACTCGCTGGAACATGGCCTGCTGATGCTTGGCTGCTATACCGCAGGGGTACCGATCGCGCCGGTCAGTGCAGCCTATTCACTGATGTCGCAGGACCACGAGAAGCTGCTGCACTGTTTTCGCAAGATCGGCGCGAAGGTGGTCTTCGCCAAGGAAGGCAGCCTGCATGCGAAGGCGCTTGCACGACTGTTGGCGGAAGATCCCGAATTGACAATCGTCACCTGTGACGGCGTGCCGGAACAGGCTCTGGACTTCTCGCAGATATGCGCCGTGGAACCGGGCGCAGCGGTGGACGACCGCGTCGCCTCGATCGGCGCGGATACGGTGGGGAAATATCTATTCACATCCGGTTCTACCGGAATGCCGAAATGTGTCCCGCAGACACATGGCATGATGACGACGCTGATCGCCGGACAGGAAGGACTGTCGAGCGAGGCACGCGAAGATCGCGAACCACCGGTGACACTTGAATGGATGCCATGGAGCCACATCAGTGGCGGCAATGTGTTTTTCAACGGCCACATCTGGTCGGGCGGCACAATGTATCTTGATGCCGGCAAGCCGCTCCCGGGCATGTTCGAAACCACGATCAGGAATCTCTACGAGATTTCCCCCACCGGCTTCGGTTCTGCGCCCGTCGCCTTCGCCATGCTGGCCGACGCTATGGAGAGTGACAGGAAGCTGCGCGCATCCTTTTTCAGCAAGGTGCAGTCTCTCGGCTATGGCGGAGCAACTCTGTCAGACGATCTCTACGATCGCCTGCAAGCGCTGGCCATTGCCGAGACCGGGAAACGCATCCCGATTACCACCATGTACGGCGCAACCGAAACGCAGGGTATCACCATGGTCCACTGGGAGGTCGACCGCGTCGGCCTCATCGGTCTTCCGATGCCCGGCACCACATTGAAGCTGGTCCCCAACGGCCCCAAGATGGAGGTGCGCGTAAAAGGCCCGTCCGTCACCAAAGGCTATAAGGACGACCCGGAAAAAAATGCCGAGGCGTTCGACGAAGAAGGTTTCTATAAACTTGGCGATGCGGCGCGGTTCCTTGATGATGATCATCCCGAAAAAGGCCTCGAGTTCGACGGCCGTGTGACCGAGGATTTCAAGCTCTCTACCGGTACGTGGGTGTCGGTCGGCACGCTTCGTCCGGAGATCGTCAGCGCGTGCAGCCCGCTGATCCATGACTGCGTAATCGCCGGTCAGGACAGGGATTTCGTTAGTATTCTGGCCTGGCCCAGCCCGACAGCGGCGCAAACCTATGCCGGAGAGAAGGGCCCGCAGGGGCTGACCGACCTGCTCGGTGACATCGCCGCGAAGCTGGCCGCATTCAACAGAGCGGCCGGGGGAAGCTCTCGCAGGATCGGCAAGGTGATGCTGCTTACCGATCCGCCGTCGCTCGACGCCGGGGAAATTACCGACAAGGGATATATCAACCAGGCAGCGGTTCTGTCGCTGCGCGCCAATGCCATCAAAGTGCTATATTCCAAAAAAAGTGCACCATTTGTCATGGAGATCGTCTGAGGTCGGAAACAGTTTCGCACGATGTTTCAAGCGCAGGGAATTGCGGCGCGGGAAGCACCCCGGTGCGAAGCTTTTCACGTCAACACAAGATGAACCCTGACGGATTGCTCTCTGCCATTCGCAGGACCTTAGTTTTCCTCCGGGAACAACCGAACCGGCCTGTTGGCCAGCAAGCGCAACATCTGCAATTTCTCTGGCTCCTCGTTTCGTCGGGGCGATATCAGCCCGCCAGTCAGCCCATGATGTAGTTGGTTGTTCGCGAGCACCGGTGCTTATGTTAATTCTCCAGATCTGAAGCCGCCACCCGTGAACGGGATAGCTGTTTCTATTTTGTCCGTGCAAACGATCTGTGAGGCATTATGATATTCCAGCAGCTGAAAAATATCCGCTCAATCGCATTACCGGCACTTGCAGCAGCGGCATGCGCGTTATCTGGATGCCAGACCGCGTCCAATCTAGCACCAGCGCCGTCAAATGATGTGCAGGCTGACATGCGGATGATCGATGCCGGTGCGTATCCGGCTACGGACGAACTTTTTGCCAAACCTTATATTGATGCCCAGGAATGGCGGGATGATCCTGTTCGGCATTTCTATGTCCATGGTGGATTTGAAGGGACGGACACGCGCTTTTCCTATTATTTTCCGCCCGCCGGCCAATATGAGGGTCGTTTTTTCCAGCATGTCACGCCCGTGCCGGACAGCGAGACGCTGGCTCAGAGGCTGCCGGCCGGAAAATTCAACAAGATCGGCTTCTCGGCAGCCAGCGGCGCTTATTTTATCGAAACCAATGGTGGCGGTACCATCGATCTGACCGAAGGTTCCGAGGCGCTGGCGGACCCGACGATTACGGCTTACCGCGCAAATGCAGCCGCCGCGGCTTTTTCGCGCCATGTCGCGCAGCAATTCTATGATCGCGAGGACCGGCCTTATGGCTATATTTACGGTGGTTCAGGCGGCGCTTTCCGCACGATAGGCGGTTTGGAAAGCACCAAGGGTGTCTGGGACGGCGGCGTGCCCTATGTCAACGGCTCGACAATGGCGATCCCGAACATGTTTACCGTGCGCATGCAGGCGCTGAGAGTATTGCGGGACAAGTTTCCGCAAATTGTCGATGCGCTCGAGCCGGGCGGCAGCGGCGATCCCTATGCCGGACTAACGGCCTATGAAGCCTCGGTATTGCGCGAAGCCGACAAGATGGGCTTTCCGATGCCGAGCTGGTTTGGTTATCGCACCATGGGATTGCACGGCTTTGCCGCGCTCTATGGCGGTGTATCGATGGCGGATCCGAGCTATTTTACCGATTTCTGGACCAAGCCCGGCTATCTGGGCCACGATCACCCAGACCTGTTTGACGACGACCGGATGCAGCATGAAAGCCAGATCGTTGACCTGATAACAGCGGCAGAGGCAGCCCGGCTTGGCCTTGATGCCAATCCTTTCAGCGAAGCCAATCGGGGCGGCGTCGACACCGCGTTCATCCTTCCGCCTGGCGAAGATGGTTCGCGTATCGTCGGCCTGCGACTTGCCAAGGCACCACCGGGAAAATATTTTCTTGGCGGCGAGCTTGTCCCGGAGAGCGGCAACAGCAAAGGTCAGCGGCTGTTTTTGAGCCGCATCATTGGTGATGTGGTCATGTTCGGCGTGGTGAACCCGGAGCAGGTCGCGCAATTGCAGGTTGGCGATGCAGTGAAAGTCGACAATTCAAATTTTCTCGCGATGGAAAGCTACCACCGCCATCAGGTGCCGGGGCCGGATTTTCCGGTGTGGGACCATTATCGCGATGCGAAAGGCGAACCGCTTTACCCGCAGCGGCCGTTTCTGGTCGGTCCGCTTTTTGTTCAGTCCACTGCCGGCAGCCAGCTGACCGGAGAATATGACGGCAAGGCGATTCTCGTCGCCTCGCTCTGGGATCGTGAGGCGATGCCGTGGCAGGCCGACTGGTATCGTAAACGGGCCGAGGCGGCGGGAAGGGATATCCGCCTCTATTATACCGAGCACGCAACGCATGGCGACGAGCCGCCAAGCGGCGACCAGAACCGCCTCGTTTCCTATCAGGGCGAGTTGCAGCAAGCCTTGCGTGTTCTGGCCGCCTGGGCCGAGGATGGAACAGCGCCGCCAGAGAGCACGAGTTACCGTATCGAGGATGGGCAAGTCATCGTCCCCGATGTTGCTGACAGGCGTCTCGGTCTCCAGCCGGTTGTTGCGTTGACCGTCAATGGCGGGGAGCGCGCTGATGTCAGGGTAGGCGAACGCGTTCGTCTTGAAGGCCGAATCGCGGCACCGGCAGGTGGCGGGACGATCATGTCGGCCGGCTGGGATTTTCAGGGCAATGGCAACTATGTTCCGGTGGACCCGCTTATCACCGGAAAGACGCATGCATCGGTTTCGATCACCCATATGTTTGACCAGCCCGGCACATATTTCGTCGGTCTGCAGGGAATGTCACAGCCGGACGAGGCGCAGGGCAGCCCCTATGCCGAGCTGACCAATCTCGACCGGGTCCGGGTGGTGGTCAGCGAATAGGCTTCATCTAGATGTGATAGGAGCAGGATATGCCTCGGTACTAGACATGCCTGTTCGGTGGCATGGGATAGCGCCATCATATTCCCTGACAATTTAGCAGTCTTTGCGCTTGATGACCGATACATCGCGGAACGTCGCTGGCTATCAGCGTTGCCTAGCTGGATATTCTAGCGCTTGCCTTCAATCCGGACATGAAGCTCTTCCAGCCCGCGGATGATGAAGCTGGGTTCATAAGTCAGCTTCCGGTTGTCCGGTTGACCATGTATCGCTTCATCAAGAGTAATGGACGAGGTTTCCCGGAGCAGGGTGCCGAGCAGGAATTTCACTTCAGCTCGGGCAAGAGCTGCGCCGATGCAAGTATGGCGACCCCGGCCAAAGGAAACATGCTGGTTGCCCTTCTTGCGGTCCAGACGAAACTCTGCCGGCTGTTCCCATTTGGCCGGATCGCGATTGGCCGCCGCCAGCGTGATGACCATCGGCTTCCCGGCAGGAATAATCATATTGCCCACCTTCACATCGTCCAGCGCCAGACGGAACGTAGCCTTGGTCGACCCCTCCAGCCGCAACATTTCCTCGATAAACGGCACCAGGTCCGAAGGATTGTCGCGCAAATGATCCTGCATGTCGGGATTTTCCGCCAGATAGCGGACCGAATTTGCAACCAGCTTTGCGCTGGTATCCTGACCTGCCGCAAACAGGAACATCGAGGCTTTGACGACTTCGAGAATATCGGGTGTCGTTCCGTCGGGAAAGCTGGCGTGGGCGAGCTCGCTCATCACATCGCCCATGTCCTGCGCCTTGCGTTCGGTAATATAGCGCATGAAAAAGCCGCCGAGATAGATAAGCGTCGCATCGGCCGAACGTTCGTCATTTTCGGTCATGTTCCCGGCAGGGGGACCCTTGTCGATGACTTCGCGAAATTTTTCGCGATCATCCGCCGGAACGCCGAGCAGATCGGCGATGACCAGAGTGACATAAGGTGCCGCAATGGCTTTCACCATCTCGGCCTTGCCCTCGCTCACCGCTTCGGCGACCATTTGCTCGGCAAGCCGGGCCATATATTCTTCATTCGACTTGATGCGTGTCGGGGTGAACAAGCGGCTGAGCAGCGAACGGACATTGCTATGTTCCTGCCCATCATAGTTGACGAGCAGATCAAACATCGGATGCTGTTTACGAAACTCGGCGAGTTCGGTGCGAACGTCGGCACCATCCTGACCAAATTTGGGAATATCCTTGGCGCCGAATACCGCAATGCCCGAGGAAAGATGCTCGCTGTCGAGCAGGGTCTGAACAACTGTATCAAATCCGGTGATAAAATAGATGTCGCGCTCCTCATCATGGAAGACGCCATCTTCGGAACGGATTGCTTCAAAATAGGGATAGGGATCGCGCAGAATATCGAAATCTGCAAAATAGTCGCGCTTTGTCAGGTCGGTCATAATACTATCCTGTCTAGTTCCGCATAAGCCGAGCCTAGGCTGATGCTAGAGAGGAAGAAAGATGTCGCCAGGTCTGACGGTGAATGCATCGCCACGGCGTTCTATTATCCGGTCCGGACAGGACAGGCTGGCCTCAACAGGTCAAATCTATTTGTATCTAACCATGTTTTCGGACTGGCATGAAGGTCTAAGGACAAGGAAAAGCCCTTCTGCCGCCTATCGCAGCGACGATAGATTTCCGACAATATCGATAATGCTTTGCTCTCATCTCCAGCTTGGATAGGCAAAGCAAAGTTATCGCATTCTATAAGGATTGAGCCATGGCGACCGAAATTTTGCTTCCGAAACTTGGATTTTCGATGACCGAGGGTCAGGTGGCTGAGTGGCTGATAGCTGATGGCGGGGAAGTGAAGGAAGGCGATTTGCTGTTTCTTCTGGAAGCGGACAAGTCGACCAATGAAGTAGACGCCCCGGCTTCCGGCACGCTCAAGATCGTCGCACCGGTCGGGGAAACCATCCAGGTCGGTGATGTAATCGGCTATATTGAGTAACCGCTTGTGACTCTCCGGGTAGGCATCGTTTCGGCGGCTTGGGGCGCATTTGCGCATCTGCCGGCATGGCGGGCAATCGAGGGCGTCGAGGTTACCGCGATCTGTACCTCGCGCGAGGAGACGGCACGAGCCGCCGCCGCACGCCATGACATCAAACGGCCTTTCTGGGATGCGCTGGCCATGTGCCGCGATCCCGATATCGATATCGTCGATCTGGGCACGCGCCCGGCGATTCGTCTGCCGATGGTGATCGAGGCCCTGCGGCACGGCAAGCATATCTACAACAGTTGCCCGCACGCGCCGGACTGGGCAGGCGCCAAGGCGATTAACGCCGCCTGGGACGGCAGCGCCAGTCACACCGCTGTCGATGCGTTTTCACGTTATCTGCCCGCCCATCGCAAGATGAAAGCAATGATCGACGAGGGATTCCTCGGGCGGATGCTGGGCGGAAGTTGCCACTTCAACATGTCGCTGTTCAACCGTCCGGACAAGAATTTCCCTTATAACTGGTTCGCCGAGGAAGGTTCGGGGGTCTCCAGCCTGCGCAATTTCGGCAGCCATTTGCTTTATGTGCTGTGCGAATTCCTTGGTCCGGTGAAGGAACTGGTGGCTGACGATCAATTGATGTTGCCCGAATGGGAATTTGCCGACGGCGATCGCATGCGGGCCTATAATAATGATTTCGCTAACCTGATCGTGCGGTTTGCCTCGGGCGTCACACTGTCGTTTCAGACGAGCTGGAACATGCCCGCGCAGGAAGGCTGGACCATCGACCTGTTCGGCACGGACGGCCGGCTGCGCGCTCGTGCGCCGAGCTTTCCCACCCTGGCGGATTGTAAGCTTTACGCGGGCGCTGCGGAGAGCCGCGATGCTGCAGGGCTGGAACCGGTGGCTCTGGATTTCACTGCGGATTCGAGAATTGCGATCGAACCGGTCAGCAATCCGGCTCCTGCTTTTCCCATGGCGCTCACCATGCAATCGCTAGTCGACACAATCAGGGGACGCGGCCCTGCGCGGCCCGATTTCGCGCTGGCGCTCGAAGTGGAGCGGGTGCTCGAAGCCGCTCGCCTGTCGAGTGCCGAACGGCGCTGGGTAGAGGTTGCAAGCGTCGTCTAGCTGCTATTCGGTCACGCTGGCTGGAGTTCGGATTCCTCAAGCGTATCGGGGTAACGGCCCAGCGACAGGAACATCACGCTGGAGATTGCGAACATCGGGATAATCGCCCACAGGATCGCATCATAATTGCCGAATATTTCATAGAGCGTATTGGCGATGAATGGCGCAATGCCCGATGTGAAACCGAACATTCCCCCCAGCAATCCGAACAGGGCTGCGAAATGACGCGGCGAGAAATGGCGCGTGGTGAGATAGGCGCAGGCATCATATTCCGCCCCGGCGGTCAGGCCGAGCATCAGGCAGGCAATGGATGCAGCCAGCGTCGACTGATCGGTCGCCAAGAAAATCATCGCGGCAGAAAGCGCACCGACGGCACATCCCATGGCGACGAAGCGCCCGTCAATCCGGTCGAGCAACAAGCCGCCAACGATGCGGCCAATGATCGTGCCGATTCCGATCAGGCCGGCTACCTCTGCTGCAGCGATCAGGGTGAAACCTTCCTCCATCAGCACCGGTACAGCGTTGATCCCGAGACCCGTCGCGCCGAGTGAATAGATTACGCCGCCAATGGCCAGCCGGATGAATTTGGGAGACAGCAGTTCTTTTGTCATTGCTTCGGGTCGAACTTTTGCCAGTTTCTGGTCAGCCGGCCGTTCGGGCGGCTTGTCCTTTGCAAAGAGGAAAACAACCAGCGGAAAAACGACGATGAAAGAAACGCCGCCCATGCCGATATAGGCACCGCGCCAGCCATAAGCCTCAATCAGTGTAGCGCCGAGATAGGGCACGACTGCCGAAGCGATGCCGGTTCCCGACAGGGTGACTGCCAGCGCCAGCCCACGGTTCTTCTCAAACCGCTGGGCGACCGCTGCCGTCCATACGCTGGGGTAAATGCAGATCAGCGCCACTGCCAGCAGCGCATATAGCGCCAGCCAGGAAACAAGACTTGGTCCGGCGGTTGAAATCAGGGCGAGAGCGGCGCCGTAAAACGGGACGCCGATCAGCGCGACCTTGCGCGGTCCGAAATGGTCGACGGCCCTTCCGCCGAAGACCGCCAGCAGCAGGGCAACGACCGAGGTGACCAGTGGCCCGGCGGAAATCTCCGCGCGGGACCAGCCAAATTCCTGCTCCAGCGGTTCGATCATCACCCCCAGAGCATAAGCATGCACGGCCACCAGCGTCATGCCCATCACTGCGGGCGGCAGATTGCCTCCATAGCGACGCCATTCCTGCGGATCGAATATCTGCTTTTTGCCGTCGCTACTCATTGCCCATATTCTCCCAGTCGTCGCATGAATTTTTCCAGACCAATATCCTGCGATACATCATTTGGAAGCAAAGGAATCGTCAGGCCGCTTTATCCGCCCCGGCGATACTCGGAAATAGGCCAATAAATGCGCCGGGAAGCCCTTGATCGATTGTGGTTCGTTTGAAGATGCTTCTCTCCCACCCGGAATAATTCAACCGCCGGCGGTCTCGTCCAGCTCCGCGAAAGCTTCCTTCATTGCCGCCTTGGCAACATTGGAGGCCGGAAGTCCGCAATAGGGAACGGCCGTATACAGGATTTCCTCGATCTCCTCTTTGGTGAGCCCGTTCGCCAATCCCATTTTGGTGTGATATTTGATTTCCTCGGTCTGCCTAAGTGCAATCAGCATTCCCAGAACGGCAGCGCTGCGAATTTTGCGCTGCAACCCGTCGCGCGACCATATCGTTCCAAAGGCAAAGTCGATCGCCCATTTCGCTTGCTCCACGCCGAAATCGTCGGTTTCCAGATGTTGCCTGGCGCCGGCTGCGGCAGCCTCTCCGTAGATTTCTTCGAAAATCTGCAAGCCTGTTTCGCGTTGTTTATTCATAACCGGTCCTCTGTGTGATTTTTGAACATATTGTCGCGTCGGTCATTTCGGTCGCCTGAAAAAAATCCGTGCAGCAAGCAGCAATAGCGGTGGCTCTCCGGGTCATTCACTCGGTCCGCATCGCGGGTTCTTCAAACACCGGATATTTCCCGAGACTGAAGACTAGCATGGCACTAACGAGGGACAATATTATCCCGCCTATGAGGAAAGGCCCGTAGCCGTCGGTTTTGTCGAAGGCCAGTCCTGCCAGAATCGGTCCCAGTCCCGCCGCCAATGCAATGAGGCTCGACATGAAACCGAAAATGGCACCATAATTTCTCATGCCCGCATAGCGTGCCGTCAGATATCCGCAGAGCTGCAATTTGGTGCCTGCTGCATAGCCGTTGATCATAACCGCAACGATGATCAGCTCGGTCGCCCGCACTGGTTCCATCAGTAATGGATAGGCGATGGCGGTCGATGCGAGGGTCAGTCCCCCGACCCAGCGGACATGGAAACGGTCGATCAATATCCCGGTTACAAGCTTGCCAATAATCCCGGCAATGCCGGCGAGGCTGGCCAGCCAGGCGGCGTTGGTGCGCGAGATTCCGGTGCCGATAATGATCGGTACCTGATGGACCGTGATGCCAATGGTGATGGTAAGGGTCAGAAGCGTTGCCAGTGCTACCCGCCATAGTGACGGGTCCCGCCAGGCCTGACTGATCGTCAGGCCGGGGAGTTCCGGCGCTGCTGACAGTTCGACATTGGCCGCGATTGCCGCTTTGCGTCGACCGTCATGGGCATCGTACAGAAACAGGATAGTGAGAATCAGGGCAAAGCCTCCCCAGCCCAGTCCCAACCAGATATAGGCCCCGCGCCACCCGAATCCGTCGATCAGAAAGTTGGTCAGCGGGGCGACAATCGCCGACGCCAGGGCAGAACCGGCCAGGGTCATGCCCAGGGCGAGTCCCCTGTTGGCCTTGAACACGCTGGCAACCGCGGTCGTCCAGGTAGTGGCATGGACGGTCATCGACGCGAGGCCAAAAAGAAACCAGAGCCCCAGCCACTGGAAGGAAGCCCCGGTCATTGTGGCGAATGCGGCGATGGAAAGCGATGTGGCGGACAGGCCGATGATGGCAAGTTTTCTGGATCCGTAGCGATCAATCAAGACACCGAAGAACGGCGACAGAAGCAGGGAAATTGCCGCCCCGATTGCCGACCCGGACGACAGCAAAGTCCGGCTCCAGCCAAACTCGTCCTGCAACGGCCCCATGAACAGGCCGGTGGCCGGGCTCATGAAGGATTGAAAGGAAAAACCTATCGCGGCGGCAAGGACCAGGGTCCAATATTGTCTCCATTCACTCCTGCTGGACTCAGCCGCTGCGGGACTATTCATTGATGGAATCGATCACGTCCTGGGTGATGCCGGGCTTGCCGGGGTCACCAGCAAGAAACTCTTCGTGCTTCTTTTTGATGAAGGCATCCGGATCTTTCGCTGCTTCTTCCAGCGTTGCCCACAGTTCATCATGGGTCGGAATGACAACCTTGCCCTGTTCCATGGCATCGGAAAGGATGGTGGCTGTCTCTTGCTGTGTTTTCACGAAGAGATGGCTGCCCGGTGCCCGCATCACATAGTCGTCGGAAAAATGCTTCATGCCCTGAGTCGAGCTGGTCATGACGGGTCCGGGGCACAGGCAACTGACCTTGATTCCGAACTGCATGAGATAGAGCGCAAGATTCTCCGACATGGAAAGCACAGCGGCTTTCGATGCCGCATAATGCACCCGGCTTGCGGCGAACGGATAGAGGCCGGCGAAGCTTGCCGTATTGACGATATGGCCAGCGCCGCGCTCGATCATGCGCGGAACGATGATGTTGTTCGCACGGACCATGCCGAACAGGTTGACGTCGAACATCTGTTGCCAGGCGGACAGCGGAATGTCTTCCGGATTGCCACCGGATAAAATTCCGGCATTGTTCATGTGGATGTCCAGCGGGCCAAGCGCGCTTTCCGCCGCATCAATTGTCGCAAGAACCGAACCCTCATCAAGGACGTCGCAGTGCAAGGCGACAGTCTCTGTACCCATGGAGCGTAAGATTGCGGCGGTCTCTTCTGCCGCGTCTTTTCCAATGTCGGCAACGGCAACGCGCGCGCCGCGCCTGGCCCATTCCTGTGCAATCCGCCGTCCGATATTCTGACCCGCTCCGATGATGAGAGCATTCTTCCCCTGAAATGTCTGGCTCACCGTCCGTCCCCTTCCCAATCCCTTATAATGCCGCGTATCAGTAGGTGTGATCATGCAGCAGAGCAACCGGTGGCGCTGTGCAGATTCCTGCGCAAACCAGGGAAACAGCAAACCTGATCGGTGCATTGTAAATCCCTGAAACAGCGCAATTCAGCGGAAAACCGGTCCAGATCAATAGTACGGAAATCCCGGTTGCCGAGGTCCCCAAGCTCGCATCACCCACGCGATATGTGGAACCCCTTCGGTGCTGGTAATTGATCCCGCAGTTTCTTTCTCACATAGAACGCTCTCAATTCTAGGTCGTACATTTTTCGGTTGCGGAAGGCTGCAAAGGTCGAAACGCCAAATGACCAAAGAACAATAATGGGTTCAAGATACCAAAGTGAATCTGGCCAGCGCTGTTTCAGGGAATGGCGTAAAAATGAAGAGGGAGGATTAAAATGAAATTCAAATCGAAAAAAACTGCTCTGTGTCTGGCGTCCGCAGTAACAGCGCTCGTCGCTTGTCCGGGAGTTGCCTATGCTCAGGATCAGGATGACGCTGCAACGGTTGATCACAAAACCATCGTAGTCACCGGCTCGCTCATCCGCGGCGTGGAAGCTACGGGTTCGCAATCAATCGCTCTGGACGAAGACGCGATCATCGAGAGTGGCGCTTCGACGACCAATGAATTGCTCGGCGAAATTCCTCAGATAGCCACTTTCAACAACCGGTTTGATAATGATCCGCGGGCCGCAGACAGGTCTGAAATTTCCCGTCCCAATCTTCGCAATTTGCCGGGGGTTGATGCTGCTACCGGCGCGACAACGCTCATTCTGGTTGACGGTCACCGCATGACGCCAATGGGGGTCAGTCAGGCATCCTTCGATCCCGATTTCATCCCGCCCGGCGCAATCCAGCGCCTTGAAGTCATCACCGATGGCGGATCCTCTCTTTACGGTGCCGACGCGGTTGGCGGCGTGATCAACTTTATCACGAGAAAGAGTTTCGACGGCATTCAGGTCGATGGCGGCTACGACTTTGGCGATAATTACAGCGCCTGGAACGCCGGGATCACGGCGGGAATCAACTGGGATCGCGGAGGTGCATTTTTCACCTATTCGACTTACCAGCGCGACGAAATCTCGAACAAAGACAGAAGCTATGGCGCGCGCGGCAACTGGAATGCCGACGGTACCGTGCTGACCCCTTCAGGCACCGAATGTCTGGTGCCGGTTGGCGAGATTGTAACCTGGGCCAATTTTGGTGCGGGTTGGACGAGCAACCCGGCGGCAGCGGCTCTGGGCGTGAAGCGCACACCCGTGGGTTCACCCTGTGACATTGATGGAGAAAGTGCATTATTGCCCAAACTCTCCCGTCACAGCGCCCTGTTTGGCCTGACCCAGGAATTGTCGGATAATCTGACATTTGAAGTGAAAGCCAATTACGGTGAATCTTCGGTTCGTTTTTCCAAATATCCGCTGGGCGATACGATCTCCGGGGCAAGCCCGAATACCCTGATGATTCCCGGGGCCTTTGGCGATACATATGATGTGGCCTCGGTCGGTTTTTCCTACGGCGCGAATGCCGCCTATGTTGATCGCCAGCAGACACAGGATTTGCAGGTCTACGGCATTACACCTGAATTTACCTTCGATGCCGGCGGCGGATGGCAGATAAAAACCACTGCCTATTTCGGAGAATCGCAATCAAGCAGAGTGCTGCCTGGTTCTGATCGGGCCAAGCTGACCAACTATGTAAATACCGGTGCGCTCGATCCCGGAAATGTTGCTGCTGCCAGCGCTGCTGTGATCACGGACATACTCAATTTTGAAACCGCCGGTGAATCTGTGCAGGACCTGTTCCTGGTCCGAACGATTGTCGACGGGGGATTGTTCGAACTGCCGGGTGGAACAGTAAAAGCCGCTGTCGGTGTTGAATATAACCGTGATCGGGCAAAATTGCGGGAAGGCGATGTCACTATCGGCGGAATCGCGAACCAGCCGTTCCGGCAAGCATCGCGCAATGTCAAATCGGTGTTTGGTGAACTCTCCATACCGGTATTCTCCATGCTGGATCTGTCACTGTCCGGTCGATATGATGACTACAGCGATTTTGGCGACACGTTCAATCCGAATATCGGGTTCAATTTCACACCCGTCGACAGGCTGAGAATCTTTGGCCATTGGGGCGAATCGTTCAATGCGCCAACCGCGCTGGACAGTGTCCGGACGGCCAATGCGAGATTCATTGCCGGTGCCGTACTAGGGGTGCCGGATCCTAACGGCGAGATCACCAGCGCTCCCGGCGTTCTCATCGATCCTACACGGGATGACGTCTTGCTCGTTGAAGGTTCGGGCGGAGCCTTGAAGCCTCAGACCGCCGAAACATGGTCCGTTGGTTTTGATTTTGAACCGGTCGATAATCTGAAATTTGGTGCGAATTATTACGACATTGATTTCACCAACATTTTGGGCGCGGTTAACCCTCAGTTGGCGTCGGTCGTTCTGTTGAACCCGGAAAAGTTCATCTTCAACCCGACTCAGGCTGACCTTGATGCATTTCTTGCGGCGTCTGAAAATGGTACGCAATTTGCCGGGATTAATGTCGCAGATTTGGCTCTCATCATTGACCGGCGTGTTGCAAATATCTCCAAGGCACGTCTGAAGGGTCTGGATTTCTCGGCCAGTTATTTGGTCGAGACAGGCTTCGGTGATGTCAGCTTTGGGGTGGCCGGAAACAAACTGTTCACCTTCGATATCACGGACTCCGGCACCACGGTCGATCAACTTGAATTCGACGAACCCGATTTTAATATCGCGGGTAATATCGGTTTGAGGGCTGGTGGTTTTACCGGCAGGGTTACCGTGAAACACACCGGTGGATTCGATACCAACACCGCTGTGAACCAGACAAAAGTCAGCAGCTTCACCGTTGCCGACCTATATCTCGGTTATGAATTCCCGGAAGGTTCGGGCATTGCCGACGGTCTGGCGCTGCGGGTGAACGTGGACAATATATTCGACACCGATCCGCCAGTCTTCCGTCAGCAGCGGAACCTCAACTATAGCGGCTTCACGCTGGGACGCATTTTCAAGCTGAGCTTGTCCAAGAAATTCTGAGTTCGGAATTTTAATCGATAAGCCGAAAAGCCCGGCCAGAGTCCTCTCACTCTGGCCGGGCTTTGTTTTTTGCAGGAATTGAAAATGACCAAGAAAATCGCTCTGGTAACCGGAGCAAGCAAGGGGCTGGGGCGCGGAATCGCCCGGGCGCTGGGGTCAAAAGGGATGACTGTCTATCTCTCCGGCCGCGACGAGGCCGCTCTGGAAGCGGCCGTAGAAGAAGTAACGTCTGCGGGCGGGCAGGGTGTCGTTGCCCGTTGCGATCATAGTGACGATCAGCAGGTGAAGGCAATGTTCGATCGCATAGCGAACGAACAGGGCCGGCTCGATCTTCTGGTCAACAACGCCGCTGCCGTGCACGCACAGGAACTGGCGGCACCGGGCCCGTTCTGGGAAAAGGACCTGAAGCTGGTCGACATGATCGATGTCGGCCTACGCTCCAATTATGTCGCCAGTTTTTATGCCGCTCCGTTGATGATCAAGAGCGGCGCATCGCTGATCGTCAATATTTCCTTCTATGGCGCTGCAAGCTATTTCCATGGCCCGGCTTATGGGGCTGCCAAGGCAGGCACCGACAAGATGGTGCACGATATGGCGATCGATTTTGCCGACACCGATGTCAGCGTGGTTTCGCTGTGGCCCGGCTTCATCCTGTCGGACATGATCAAGGCGCTGCCGGAAGAGCATAAAAGCCCGGCGTTGAAAGCGATGCTGCCGAAATTTGAAACACCCGAATTTTCGGGTCTGGTCATTGCTGCGCTGCTCGAAGATCAGGACCGCAAAAGCCATTCCGGCAAGGCGCTGATCGGAGCGCGCCTCGGCAAAAAATATGGCATCGCCGATCTCGACGGCAAGCAGCCGCGGGACTGGTCGGAATTACATGGTGAACCGCTTGCGTTTTTCACCGCACCCGCAAAACCCGAGGAGCAGAAATCATGATTGAAGCGATGCTGGTCGTCCTGACCAACGCTGTCGAAGGGCGGGATGCCGATTTCAATGACTGGTACAGCAATATCCATGCGCGCGACACGATGCGGATGCGCGGCGCTCTGGCCCAGCAACGCTTTCGCTTTGCCGAGGAACAGGTGCAGGATTTTGCCGACCCCTTTCCGGCTCAATATCTGGCACTCTACGATGTCTATGATGCTGTCTGGCTCACCCAGGAACATATCGACCGGGCGCGCACGCCCTATATGATTGTCGAGGATTCACTCGATATGTCGCGGCTGGACGATTTCTTCTATTTCCCGCTGCACTTCCGCGACAAGAAACCGCGCACATTTTCCAATTGCGGTGTGGTGCTCGAGCAGATGCAGACAAAACCTGGCCAGGAAGCGGCGTTTCGAGAATGGTATGGAGACGTCTATATGGCGGACAGATTCCGGCAAGACGGTATTGTCTCCAGCGCATTTTTGGGTTTCGAAGATTACGGACAGATGATGCCGTTCCCGCCCGGCCATGATCATGTCGCTATCTGGCGGCTGGAAGATGAAAACGCGCGGGACGCCTGGCGGGGAAGCAGCCCGTTGGCGGACTGTCCGTTCATCGAGACGGACAAGACCGCAATCAGTTGCTGGGATGTGGCCTCGAAACGGATCATCAAGGACGATGTCACTTATCCGGATTCGGCCTCTCTGGCGAAGGAAGAGGCGGCGCGTGCACGGATCAAGGCGCAGAATTCGGTGCTGGTCAGTGCCAAACAGCGGATCAAGGATTGAACGCGATCTCCGTTCAGGCTTGAGCGATCAGGGGAACAAGCTTCTCGATCACAACCAGAGGGTTGAAATGTTCGGCAACCGACCGGATGCGTCCGTCACTGATGCGGAACACAAAGACATAGGTGTTTTCATAGTCTGACCCGTCGACCAGCCTGGCAGTCGCTCGTGCTTCGGCCACGGCACGATTGTCTTCTGCCGTTATCGAATCGATCGTGAACCGGATCGATCCGCCGGTCAATTTTGCCAGTAGCGGGATCGCGCCCTGATATTGCTCTTTCGCCAGCGAGCCCTGCGTGGTCGTCCAGGCGGTAAAATCATCAGCCAGCAGGTCATCGGGCAGCGCTCCTGCCTCTATCGCCGCGAAATAGGCGCGGACTATGCGATGGCTTTCTTTCATGATCTTCCCGTCCGGTTCCCTAGCTGTTGACGAGCGCCGATGTCCCGCTGTTGTCCCGGATCGTCTCGGCTGCCCGCAGGCCGGAAAAGACACAGTCGCCCAATGACAATCCGCTGACATAATAATGGGAACAGACACCGACAGCCGTTCGCCCGGCCGCATAAAGACCGGGGACAATGCCGCCTTCGTTGGAGAGCACCTGACCGGTCTCCTCGTCAACCAGCAGCCCACCCATGGTCAGCGCCGGAATGGGGGAGACTTTCAGCGAATCGCCAATGTCGGTCGCAAAATAGGGTCCCGTGTCGATAGTACGGCGATATTTTTCGGACTTGCCGAGCGGATCGGGTTCGCCCTTTGCGATATGGTCATTATAGCTGTGGATCGTCTCCGCCATCACGTCGGCGGGAACACCGATCTTGGCTGCCAGTTCCTCGAGCGTTGGGGCGCTGACCGTATAATCCTTCTGTGTCGCGCGGAACTGGATCTTCTGGAACAGCATCTTGTCCATGCCATCGATTTCTTCCTGGACCATCTGTTGCAGGGGCTGATCCATGATCATCCAGCCCTTCCCGCCTGCCTTGGAAAACACGGCTTCGCCGGTTCTTGCGCCATAATATTCCTCGCCGACAAGCCGCTTGCCATCCGGACCGACGGTACAGCTTTTCACCCAATTCTCGGGTTGATAGAGGAATTTCCAGGCCGAGATCCTGTCGAGCGAACCGGTCTGGCCACCGACCGACATGCCGAGCTTGATGCCTGATCCGTCGTCGGCGATGGTTCCGAGCGGATGGGATTTCAGATAGTCCGGCGCGGTTTTCGCCATCATGGCGCGATTGTAGGTAAAACCGCCCGCAGAAAGCACCACAGCCTTCCGCACGCGGATGCGAAGCGTCCGGGTCTTTTCCGCTTCGAGCTTCATGATCGTGCCCTGCAACTTGCTGGTCAGACCCAGGACCGAGGCAACGATATTGTTCACCAGCGCCATCGCCTTGCTGTGGCGCCAGGCGGCGAAGCCGGACGGCATGCGCTGGACTTCAATCCCGATCACCGCGCCCTCGCCGTCAACGATCAGCCGGGTCGCGCGTGTCTGGCGAAAGAAACGGACATTGGGTTTTTCTTCCATCGACCGGAGGAGCGGCGGCAGCAGATACTGGCCGGACAATTTGGTCGGTTCGCCGCCACCTTCCGGCTTGGCCCGGTGGCCGCGCGGAGCCGGCGTCGCGCGCTCGCGTCCCGGAACCGTCAGCTCGTTGCCGGAATAATAGAGCGAGGCATCGTTGGGGTAGGAGGTTTTCTGTTCGGTGGCCGGTCCGCCGAACCGCGCGCCATAGGTTTCCAGCCAGTCCTGAAAGGAGGCGCTGGCTTCGGAGAAACGGCGTACCGTTTCGGGGCGCACGATGTCGCCGGTTTCAAAGCTCAGGTAATTGGCCATATTTTCCGGGTCATCAGTGATCCCGGCTTCTTTTTGTGCTTTCGTGCCCCCGCCCATATAGATGACGCCGCCGGACAGCTTGCTGGCGCCGCCGCCTTCTCCGCGGTCAATGGTGATTATGTCGAGCGCGGAATCTTCAGAGGCGCGCAAGGCAGCGCAAACTCCTGCCAGACCAACGCCGACCACCAGCATATCGCAACTCTCGTCCCAGGACAGGGCATCGGGATCGGCAACCACTTCTGCCGGTTCGACCCGGTTGGAGGTCGGGGTCAGGTCGTCGAGAAATTGATGGTCGGGCTTCACGCAAAATACTCCTGTGGATCAGTCGGCTGCGACATCGGCAAATAATTCGCAAAGCGCGGGCCGATGCACCTTGAACGACAGCGTCTTGGGCAATTCGTCGACGAAGCGCCAATGCACCGGAATATGCGTTGCCATCACATGTTCCCGCAAATGGGTTTCGATCGCGTCCGGGCCAGGGGCGTCATGTCCCGGCTTGATCTGGATCGCAGCGCCCGGAACTTCGCCCAGCCGACGGTCCTTAACGCCGACCACGCCGGCGGCGGAAATGTCGGGATGCAGCAACAGCGCCCGTTCGATGGCTTCGGGCAATATCTTGAACCCGCCGCGGATGATCGCGCCGTCGGCCCGGCCGCGCAGATAGAGGAAACCGTCTTCGTCAATCATGGCAAGATCCGAAGTGCGGATCCAGTCCGGACCGATACGCGGGGAAATGACTTCCAATATCCCTTCGCTGGCCAGGGGCAGTTCTTCTCCGCTCTCCGCGTCGGTCACGCGCAATTGCGCGCCACCGATCGGGCGGCCGACGCTGCCGATCTTGGTGTTTCCGAACTCCTCGATATCCTTGAGGCTGGTGGACGTTACCGGTCCGCCAAATTCGGTTGCGCCATAGGAGATCAGGATCGGGATGCCATAATGATCCTCGAACGCGCGCTGGACCGACGGGTCGAGCGGAGCAGCGCCGGTGCCGATGGCCATCAGGCCGGCGAGTTCCTCTTTCGGAACATCCGCATCAAGCACCATCTGCACGCCGGCCGGCGGAAGACCGGAAATTTTCGGCTGATAAGTCGCGATGAATTCGCGCCATTTGGCAAGGCTGAAACGATCGTGCAGCACCGCCCGATGTCCGCGCAGGAAAGTTGGGATGGTCGAATAGATGCCCGAAATATTGCCGATCGGCATGTACAGCAACATGGGCGGCTGGCTCGCCGCGTCACTCGCCTGCTGGTTGCCGGTCGTGCCGCCTGCCAGCAATTTTTCGATCATAGCATATTCGACGGGGAATTGTTTGGGCGGGCCGGTGGTACCGCTGGTCAGAATTTCAACGCGCGGTTCGCCGGCCGGGTTGATATTTGCTTTTTCATTGACGGTTTCCAGTCCCGGAACAGCGTCCGCTGCAAGCTCGTCGAGCGCGATACCGGCATAACCAAAGCCCTGCATCGCTTCCACGACTTCAGGCTCGAATTCCTGCGCTGCGGCGACCACTATCGGCGATGCAAGGCGCTCAATGTCTCTGATGATCCCGGCAGGCGACTGGAAGGCATAAACCATCCGGATCGTGCGACCCTGCGACAGCAGGGTGAAAAGCGCGGCAATCGCCCATGGACGGTTGCGCGGGATGAAGGTGACCGGCGCATCGGCCGCCACGCCGCTGGCGTCGAGCAGATCGGTCAGCCTGTCTCCAAGCTGGCACAGATCGTCCCAGCCGTACCATTTCCCCTCGAACTCCACGACCTCGGTCCCGCCGGGACGGGCCAGAAGTTCGGAACATAGTCTGGGAAGTTCACTCATTCGCCTTCTTTCAGGCCAAGCCGCTGCTCATAACGGTCATGGAAGGCGCGGATGATCGATTCCTGATAGGCGCCGTATATGACATGGGGCGGATTTTTGGTCTTGAGCCCCTTGTGGACCTCGGTGATATTGGCCGTATCCTGATCGAAAATCCGCGCGAGCGTGCCCAGATCCTCGCATGATACCCAGGGCTCATCCGGATCAATCATCTGCAGTTTTGCGGCAGGCGGCTTGGGCTTGTCCTTCGGCCACGGAGCGAGCAGCATCGTGTCCAATATGCATTCATCCGGATTGTCGCCATGGGGACGGAATCGATAGACGATCCGGGCCCAGCCACCCCACGGACTGAAATTGGGGAACAGATTGTTGAACGTCTGTTCGATCAGCTCGATATCGGAATATTCTTCTACCTCGTCGCCGATCAGGCTGCGCAGATATTCGGCGTTATAGTCAGCCATCATGCGGAATATGTCGAGCGTGCGTTCCTTGGGCAGGATCATGCCGCGCTGCGGGCTCGATCCACTTGCATTGATATGGCCCAACCGCCCCCAGTTGCCGAACACATCATAGCGTGTCTCGGCCAGATCCCCGCCCTGCAGCAGCAATTGCGGGTGAGTGGCGATCGAGTGATAGGCTTCGAGGAATGCCTCCTGCATCAGTTTCCAGTTGGCCTTGATCACCTTGCCGACGTGCAGCATCTTGTAGCGGTTTTCGAGCTTGTTCTTCTTGTAATGCTCAAGCATCTCCGGCCCGGCATAATCCTCGAATGATTCGCCATCAGGATCGGGATTGATGAAAATGAAGCCGGCCCAATGCGCTACTCTGGCTTCGGTCAGATCGCCATCGGTTTCCCGAATGTCCGGGAAATCCCATTCGCAGGTCAATTCCTTCATCTTGCCGTCGATGCCCCAGCTCCAGCCATGGAAGGGGCAGCGGAACATTGCCGCTTTCTTCCCGTCCCGCTCGCAGATTCGGCGGCCACGGTGGGGACAGGCATTGGCATAGGCCTTGAATTCATTTTCGCCGGTACGCGTCACGATATATTCGAGATCGGCAATCTTGTAGAGAATATGGTCGCCAACCTCTGGAATGTCATCGGCGCGGCAGGCCATCTGCCAGCATTTCTTCCAGATATGCTCGACCTCGAGATCATGAAAGCGTTGTTCATGGAAACGGCCGACCGGGACCTTCTTCGGGCCGCCGGGATAGGGGGCGGATTTCTTGTACACTTCGGGAACAAGATCGAGCTTGCGGTCATTCTCGACAAAATATTCCTGCGGCACATAAGCAGCGGAGCGTTTCCCCTCCTCCGTATCCTGACCCGGGTCCGGTACGTAGGGCGCAATGATCTTCGGCCTTTGCTGCGACTGGCCTTTGTCCTCATCGCTGGACACATTTTGAGCATCGCGTCCGGAGCCGGTTTTGAATTTCGCCGAAATCTGCTCGGCATGTTCAGGAGTCGGAGGCATTACCGACCAGAAAATGTCCTTCTCCGCCCGCATCGTCGGGCCGCCGATGTAGCGCAGGAAATGAATGTCCGCCTGGGTCAGGTCGCCTTCAATCCAGGTTCCGTCCCATTCGAACAGACCGGACTTGTTGCGCTGTTTGTCTTCGACACGGACCTTGCCGCCTTCGACCTCCTGATAGACGGCTCCGCTTATCGGGTGTGGTTCGCAACGCATTGGCTCATCCTCCATTCATTCCATCGGGGTGCACAGAAATACGACTATCCGGTGCCCACCGTATATTGGTGGCAATCTGAGCGTTCATAGCGACACTGCGCAACCCATTTTATGGCTTGTCGACCGATAGAACGCGACGGCGATGGAATGACGGCTGTTGATACAGGGCTTGCTTGCCACTTGAACGCGCTGGATCGCCGCCGCGATAGACCATGACCTGGTCTGTTCCCCATGGCCTTGCGGCGCTATCACAGGCAAAGATTAACGCAGGAAAATAAGATGTTGCCGAGCAGGAGGTCATGGGCAAGGCTTGCTGTCTTTCTGGCAGTGGCAAATCTGTCCTGGTCTGCGTCCGGGGCAGGAATGCTGGCGGTCAGCAACGACGATGGGGATAAGGGAATTAGCGAAATGACGGCACAGGATCCGGAAGCAGAAACCAATATTCCGCCAGTCGCAGGCTGGGATGAACTCGTCGATGGGTTAAGGGATTTGCCCGGTAAAATGCTGGCAAAACTGCCCGAGAACCAGCGCAATGACCCGCAGATCAGACAGGAAGTCGCGCGTCTGGCTCTCTCGGCTCTCGGCTCGGTCACGATCGACAGTCTTGGCGGTGACCCCAACTTCCCGGCCTTCCTCCCCACAATCGGGCAGGTGCTCGGCGTCGGGCAACCGAATGCCGATACCATTTATCGCGCCGCGCGCATTTCGGCAGACGGGGTGTACCGGCTCAGCGGCACCCGGGGTTCGCTCAACCAAGCGGTGATCGGTCAGGTCGTGCCCCGCAACGCGGAAACCGGCAGCGGCCGTGCCCATCTCGATATCAATGCCCTGAAGGTAGACGATGATGACAGTTTCGAGGTTGTTATTAGTGCCGAACGACCGAAAGGCTATGACGGCGAATGGTGGGAACTCCGTCCTGCCGCCAATCGCCTGATGGTCCGCCTAGTCAGCTATGACTGGGCCAATGAGGTATCGCCAAAACTGGCACTCGAACGAATGGACCGGCCCATGCGCAAGCCGCGCCCCGCCGCCCAGGCCCTTGAGCAAAATCTGCGAACGATGCCCCAGGCGATTGGATTTTTGGGACCGATGTTTGTCGATCATGTCGAGCAGTTGCGCGAAGAGGGCTTTGTCCATCGTTTCAAGGAATTTGATGTCTCCGCGATCGGTGGGCTGGCCGGGCAATTCTATTATGAAACCGCCTATGAGCTCGAAGACAGCGAAGCGCTGATCATCGAGACCGCAGTGCCCGAGACCTGCCCCTATCGTTCGATGATATTGACCAACTATATTTACGAGACGACGGACTGGTATAATAATCACTCCAGCCTGAACGGCCATCAGTCTCCGCTGGATAAGGACGGAAAATGGCGGGTTGTGATCAGCGCCCGTGATCCCGGCGTGAGAAACTGGCTCGACACGGCGGATTATCCCGTCGGCGCGATTCAGGGCCGCTGGACAAATTGCAGCGACCATCCGATCCCGACCATCACAAAGGTCGCGTTTGATGATCTGGCGCAACATCTGCCTGCCGATGTCGAGAGGGTGTCGCCCGAAGAACGGGAAGAAATATTGCGGGCGCGCAGGCAGGCCATGATGAAACGCCCGCACTGGTAATGGCATCACGCATAATGACGAAGTTCAAACAATACAGGTAGCAAAACCCATGAACACAGAAAATCTCGCCCGCAGCTATTACCGCCGGGTCAATGCCAAGGATATCGAAGGTTTGCTCGCGCTATTTGCTGACGATGCCAGCTTCGCCTTGCCCGACGGCCGCATTGTGGCGGGCATGGATGCGATCCGCACCATGTATGAAGGCGTATTCGCGCACGGCGGTCCGCAGCCGCAGCCGGTGGCGTTCGTCCCCGGCGAAAATGCTGTCGCCGCCGAGATCGAGGTCCATCTCGCCGACGGGACCGTCCGGCAAATGGCCAGTTTCTTCCAGGTCGACAGCCAGGGCAAATTTACCAGCGTCGGCGTCTACCAGCGTACCGGCGGATAAGGCTTGGAAGTACGGTAGTGGCGGAATTTAATCCGCTCTACTTTGCTTTCAACTCGCTTGCGGCGCGATCCATTCGGGCCATCAAAACCGCGCAGGCATCCTGCAAGGCGGTCATCGCGACATTGTCGGCCGGAGCCAGCTTGGCCGAGAGTTTGACGTCTTTTTCGAGCAGGTTGCGAAGGTCGAGAACGCCTTCCGCGGTCGAATTTTCGCGCACCCCCATCATCCCCGGCACCACCTGCAGGGCAAAGCTCTGGGCCGATCCGCGCTGCAGCGCCTCGCGCAATTGCTCGCGATCAAAGTCCAGTTCAACCCCGAGGTCCAGGATCGAGGCGGCGAGGCCATAATTGGCGATACAGGCCAGATTATTGAGCAATTTTCCGACCAGCCCCCGACCGACCGGGCCGAGATGGGATACAGTGCCTATGGCTTCGAGCCAGGGTGTTGCACGGGCGATGGTTGCTTCATCTCCCCCGACAAACAGCGAGAGCCTGCCTTCGAGCGCATAGTGGCTGCCACCCGAAACGCCGACATCAATCACGCTCACGCCATATTCGCCGGCTTCTCGCTGCAGATCCTGAGCCAGTTCCGGGGAGACAGTGGAGGTGATGATGAAAATGCCGCCTTCGCCCTGCGCCTTGAAGATTTCGCCATCGGCAGTCAGATCGCGCAATTGCTCGTCGGTACGAACGCAGATGCCGACAATATCCTTGCCGCGCGCTGCCTCGATCGGATCGAGCGTGCGCTGCGTGTCCGGCTCGTCAAAGGCTTCCAGCGTGGCCGGGAAAATATCGCATCCGGTAACCGCGAAGCCTTCGCGCGCGAGCCGTCTGGCGATCGGCGCGCCCATCAATCCCAGTCCGATAAAACCCACGCTCGCCTTGCTCATTTTTCTCTCCACTGGTTCCGGTCGCCATCCCACGCATGGAAGGCGCAATTTTCGCAACAGTAGCGAAACCGATGTCCGCTTCAACGCTATTTGCTGCAAAGCCGCCGGCGTCCCGCGATATATCGGTGTGGCGGTAGTTTTCCATAGCTCGCTGATAATGCCGCCAGCATCACTCCGGCGTTGTCTGACCCATCTCTCTTTATCTCCCCGCCGTTGCGCTTATGGTCGTGCGATCATTCGACCATAGCGACGGGGATTTCATGGACTTTACATGGACTGAACAGGAACAGGCATTCCGCAAGCGGCTACAGGAATTTCTGGCTGCGACTTTGCCCGACGACTGGGAGCGCTTTTCGCAACATGGTCCGGCATCTCCAGACCTGACCAAATATGCCGAAGGCTTCTGCGGCAAGCTTGCCGATGAAAATCTGCTAACGCCGCATTGGGCCAAGGAAATTGGCGGCGAGGGTCTGGATCCATGGCATCAGTCGATCCTCGCCGAGGAAATGTGGATCGCCGGTGAGCCACGCGGCGGCCAATATATGAATGTCAACTGGATCGGCCCCACGCTGATCAAATATGGCTCGCAGGTGCAGCAGGAACAATATCTGCCCGCGATCACCGAGGGCTATGCGCTCTGGTGCCAGGGCTTTTCCGAACCGGGGTCGGGTTCCGATCTGGCCTCGCTCCGCACGAAGGCAGAGCTCGACGGCGACGAATATGTCGTCAACGGCCAGAAAATCTGGACCAGCTATGCGGGGCTGGCACAAAATTGCTTCCTGCTTTGCCGGACCAGCGATGACCGCAAGCGCGGCATCACGATCTTGCTTATTCCAATGGATACGGACGGGATTACGGTACGACAAATCCCGTCGCTCATTGGCGAAGGCGACATTCACGAAGTATTTTTCGACAATGTTCGCGTTCCGACCAGCGCACGTCTGGGCGAGGAAGGGCAGGCCTGGGAAATCATCGGCTTTTCCCTGACCAACGAACGGTTGGGCATTCCGCGTTATAGTCTGGCACGATCGGCGCTCGACCGGGCTGTGTCGATATTGAAAGAACGCGGAGATTTCGACAGCGAGGCAGTCAGGATCGAAGCGGCCCATGCCGCGGCGCTTTGTGAAGCCTCGCGCATGGCGAGCTATGCGATTGTCAGCCGCCGGGCCAAGGGCGAGAAGATCGGGGCGGAAGCATCCTCTGCCCGTTTCGCCACGATCATGGCCGAGCGCCGGGTTGCCGAATTTGTCGTCGAATATCTGCCCGAGGCCCTCGCCGATGCTCATCCCTATCTGAAGATGCACCACCAGCGCGCCATTGTTGCCGGCATTGCTGCGGGTGCCGCCGAAATCCAGCTCAACATCATCGCCTCGGATGTTCTGGGCCTGCCAAGGGAGCCACGCTGATGGATTTGGACCTAACCGACGACCAGCGCGCGATACTGGATGCGCTCGACTCGCTCTGCAAGCCTTTCGAGAATGCACCGATTCATGATGCGCCGCTTGCTGCGACCAGCGAAGAGCTGGACCGGGCAGTGGTTGAGGGCGGGTTTCTCGATGTCGCTTTTGATCCCGATCTGGGAACCGTGACAGCCGCCATAGTGGTCGAACGGCTTTCGAGACTGCCTTTCGCGGTCGAATCCGCTGCCAGCGCGCTTGTTCGCCCGCTGCTCGGAGAAAAAATCCGCTATCCGCTGTGCCTTGTGGAAGACGCGCGCTCGACCCGTCCGGTGCGATTCCTGCGAGAAGGCGCGACCGTGGCACAGGTCGGTGATGGCGTTTCGCTGTTTACCGCCCGAGCAGATCAACTGCGGCCGGAACCCGAGGCGCTATTTGCCTATCCCGTGGCGACGCTACTCAGTCGCCCGGCTGAAGTCCGGTCAATAGATGTGTCGCCGGCTGAATTTCTGGCTCGCTGGCGGGTTGGGCTGGCTGCGGAAACGGCAGGGCTTTTATCCGCGGCACTGGATGCAACCTGTGCCTATCTGACCGAACGCCAGCAATTCGGCCGTCCGCTGGCAACGTTCCAGGCGCTGCGGCACCGTCTGTCCGAAGCGCAGGTTCGCACCAATGGTGTTTATTGGCTGGCGATGAAGGCGGCCGCGAGTCTGGACCCGGCCGATGCTGCCCTGGCGGCGCTGCACGCTCAGGAATCCGCGCGTCATTGCGTTTATGATTTTCACCAGTTTCTGGGCGCAATGGGTATGACGCTGGAACATCCCCTGCATCTGTGGACCTACCGGCTCAAGCTGTTGATCGGCGATCTGGGTGGCCGTGGCGCACAGGCGCTTGCCGCCGCCGATGCGAGCTGGGGCTAAGCGCCGTAACTGCCTATTTCGCGCCGAATGCAGGTTTTGGCAGGCTGAGCAATGCGAGGCTGCTTGCCACCATGAAGCCGACGGTCAGCCACAGAAAATTGTCATAGCTGCCAAATTCGTCGAAAACATGCGCGGCGCCGAGCGGACCGGTCGCAGTACCGATCGAAAGAGACGCGAGCAGGCCGCCATATAGGGCGCCAAAACTCTTCAGTCCGAAATGTTTGGTGGTGAGATAGACGATCACGTCAATTTCCGCGCCCAATGTCAGGCCAATGAGCGAGGCGGCAAGCATCGCCGCCATTGTGCTGGATCCGAAAGAGACGAGCAGCATGCAGCCGGCAACCGGCAGCAGGAAGACGGCCGCGCCGACCAAGGACGCCCGGAACCGGTCAAGCAGAAGTCCGGTACCGAGCCGGCCGGCGATAGAGAATAGCCCGATCAGGGCCGCGATCTCGGACGCCCGGATCGCGTCGATGCCGCCGGCCTGCAGAATCGGCAGGAAATGGACCACGAGAGCAATGATCGTGAAGGTGAAAAGCAGGCTGGCGATCAGGAGGCGAAGATAGACGGTAGAACGCAATCCTTCCATAAAACCTGTGCCCTCGAGCGCTTTCTCGACGGGGACGGGCGCGTCTTCGGGATGTTTGATGTCACGCGAATGGCGGAAAAACAGCAGAATGACCGGAAATGCGACAGCGCCCCAGATCAGGGCCTGAATAGCGAAAGCATTTTGCCACCCGTAAGCGGCGATCAGGCGCGTGCCCAGATAGGGGAATAGCGCAGCAGCGACCGATGCGCCGCAAAGCGTGAGCGCCAGCGCGAGTCCTCGCGATGCTTCGAAGCGGGAGGCCACGGCACTGGTCCATATGGTCGCCTGGACCGGCAAGGTGGCACAGGCCATGACGATCCACAGCAGATACCAATTGGCCTGACTGCCTGTGGCTGTGCCCAGCAGAGCGAAAGCCGCCACAGTCAGCAAAACCCCGATGACACCCAGCAGGCGCGGGCCGACACGATCCACCAGAAATCCGATCGGTATGCTCAATACGGCCTGGATCAGGGTCGCGATCGTCAGTCCGGAAGTTGTCTGGGTAACCGACCAGCCGAACGTGTCGCTGATCGGTTTGATATAGGCGCCCAGGCCATAGATATGAATGACGCTGGTGGCATATCCCAGAGCCGCTGCCAGCGGCACGGTATATCCGGCGCGCCATTCCTGCCGGGCGGAAATATTATGGTCCTGCATGATGATTTCCTCTTCGCGCCAGTTTATATTATCCTAGTTCCGGCTGGTGCCGGTCAGACCGATTTCGTTCAATATTTCATCACCATGCTCGTCGAGCGACGGGGTTGGCCCTGCAACTTTGCCCGGTGTCTTGGAAAACCACGTTGGGACTCCCGGATAGCGAATGTCTCCGTAGTCGCTGGGTACGGTTTCAAAAAAGCCGGTCGCGTTCAGATGGGGATTGTCGAACAGTTCATCGGTGGTGCGCAATGGGGCAGCAGGAATATTGAGTTCGCGGAGCAGGTCCAGCCATTCTTGCGTGGTGCGTGTGGCAAATGTCTCGCCGAGCAAGCCGTAGATCCGGTCAATCTGCTTGGCGCGCAATTCCAGCGTCGCATATTCGGGCTTGTTCCATTCCGGTTTGACAGCGTTGATGAAGGCGTTCCAGTGCCGGTCATTATATACCAGCGCGGCGATATGGCCGTCCTTGGTCTTGTAGGGTTTGCGGTTGGGAGAGACCACCCGGTGATAATGGGCCGGCCCCAGTTCCGGGTTGAACAATTTTCCGCTGGCATGTTCGACCAGCATGAAGCTGGCCATGGTTTCGAACATCGCGATTTCAACTTCCTGTCCTTCGCCGGTGCGTTGACGGTGGAACAGGGCCATCATCGTCGCATAAAGCGCGGTCAGTCCCGCCACCTTGTCCGCCATGATCGTCGCGACAAAATCGGGGTCGCCGGTCATCAGTCCCTGAACATGGGTGAGACCGCATTCGGCCTGGATCGTGTCGTCATAGGCGGGCAGGTCTGCATCCGGTCCGCGCCGGCCATAGCCATAGCAATTGCTGTAGATGATATCCGGCTTGATCGCGCTGACCGCGGCATAGTCGAAGCCGATCCGGGCGATCGCCTTGCCGCGCATCGAGTGGATGAAGACATCCGCGCCTTCGATCAGCTTGCGCAAGGCTGCCTTGTCCTTCTCGTCGTGCAAGTCGAGCATGATGCTCCGCTTGCCGCGATTAACGTTGACGAACACCCCGCCAAGTCCCGGTGCCGGGCCAGCATTGATGTAGCGGGTCTGGTCGCCTCCCGGCGGTTCGATCTTGATGACATCGGCGCCCATATCGGCCATGATCTGCGTGCAATAGGGGCCGAAGACCATGCTTGTAAGGTCGACAACGCGAATTCCCGTCAACGGTCCGCCATGGTCTTTTTTGCTCGTCATCATCTCTCTCTTTTCACCAAGGGGCTAGATGATCGAGGGCGCAATTCCAATGCTGCACTACTTCGCCGGGCCGATATCGGGACAACAGCTGATTGTGGCTGGCCGGACCGGCTGCTAACCATCGTGACGAAATTACTCTCAGAAAAGGTCACCCTGCCGTGGATTTTGACTTGAACGATTCGCAGACGGAAATTCGTGATTCAGTATTGAAACATTGTTCGCAATTTCCCGACGATTATTGGCTTGAACATGATGAAAGCGGCGAGTTTCCGTTCGAGTTTCACAAATCAATGGCCGATGCCGGCTGGTTTGGTATTGCCATGCCCGAATCCGTTGGCGGGGCAGGGCTGGGCATAACCGAGGCGGCGGTCATGATGCAGGCGGTATCGGAATCCGGCGGCGGGATGTCGGCGGCGTCAAGCATTCACGGTCCCGTGTTCAGTCTGGAACCGATCGCGCGCTTCGGCACCGAAGAGCAGCAGCAGCGGATGATCCCGCCGGTGCTCAACGGCGAGCAGAAGATGTGCTTTGGTGTCACCGAACCCAATGTCGGTCTCGACACGACGAAGCTCAAGACCCGTGCTGTCCGCGAAGCGGGCGGCTATCGCGTCAATGGCGAGAAAATCTGGATCACCAATGCGCATGTCGCGGACAAGATCATGCTGCTTGCCCGCACGACCCCGATTGAGGAGGTCGAACGCAAAACCCAGGGGCTATCGCTATTCTATACCGATCTCGACAAGGCAAAGATCGAAACCCGGCTGATCCCGAAGATGGGCCGTCATGCCGTGGGCTCGAACATGCTGTTCATCAACGACCTGTTCATTCCCGAAGAGGACCGGATTGGCGGCGAAGGCGACGGGTTCAAGATCATCCTGCATGGCCTCAATCCGGAACGGATATTGCTGGGGGCAGAGGCGGTCGGACTCGGCAGGGTCGCGATCCAGAGAGCCGCCAAATATGCGCGGGAACGCATTGTGTTCGACCGGCCGATCGGCATGAACCAGGGCATCCAGCACCCACTGGCAAAATGCTGGGCCCAGGTCGAGGCGGCCAATCTGATGGTGATGCAGGGCGCGGCCAAATATGATGCGGGCCTGGAATGCGGCGTGGAAGCCAATGCCGGCAAATATCTTGCCGCCGAAGCCGGGTTTGAAGCATGTCATACCGCTATGTTGACGCTCGGCGGTATGGGCTATGCCAAGGAATATCATCTCGAACGCTATTTGCGCGAAGTGCTGATCCCGCGTACCGCACCGATCAGCCCGCACATGATCCTGAACTATATCGCCGAGCGGGTTCTCGAACTGCCAAAATCCTACTGACCCGAACGAAAGCAAAGATAATGTCCAACGATATTCCGATGAAAATGCGTTCATGGCTATTTGCGCCGGGTGACAGCGAAAAGAAAATGGCCAAGGCAACGCATTGCCCCGCCGATATCGTCATATTCGATCTGGAAGACGCGGTGGTGAATGAAAACAAGCCGATGGCGCGGCAAATGGTGCGGGATTTTCTCCTCGCAAACCCGGACAACCGAAATCGCATATTCGTGCGCGTCAATCCGCTGGACGGGCCATATACGCTGGCTGATCTGGCTGCGGTGATGCCAGGTCGTCCCGGCGGCATCATGCTACCCAAAGTCTACGGTCGGCAGGATGTCGAGGCGCTCGACAAATATCTCGAGGCGCTTGAAGTCGCCAATGACATCGAGCGGGGCACGACCCCGGTGATCATCCTGGTGACTGAGACCGCCGAAAGCATGTTCCATTGCGGCGATTTCAAGGGGGCGCCGCGAGTCATCGCGATGACCTGGGGGGCGGAGGATCTGGCCGATTCGATCGGCGCCAGCTCCAACACCAATGCCGACGGCAGTTACAGCTTCACCTACGAACTGGCGCGCAGCATGTGCCTGCTCGGCGCGTCCAAGGCCGGGGTAACCCCGATCGAGACCATTCAGGGCGACTTCCGTGACCTCGACAAGCTGCGCCTCCGGGCCGAAGGCGTCCGGCGCGACGGTTATCGCGGCATGCTGGCGATCCATCCCGCTCAGGTCGATGTCATCAATGATGCGTTCACGCCAAGCGAGGAAGAAATATCCGAGGCCCGCGAAATCGTCGCGCTCTTTGCCGCAAACCCGGGTGTCGGCACCATCGGCTACAAGGGCGGGATGCTGGACCGGCCCTATCTGTCCCGGGCGCAGCAATTGCTGGCACAGGTCGAGGGCGAATGAGCCGGAATATCACACCAGAGCAGCTCGACCTGACGGCCCTGTTAAAGCCCGGCGATGCCATCGTCATGGGGCAGGCTTGCGGTGAACCAACTACGTTGCTGGAGGCGCTGATCAAGCAGGGCCGCCATGTTGACGGGCTCAAACTGTTCATCGCGACCAGTTTTTCAGGCCTTTTCAACGCCGATACTGTCGACAGTTTCGCGCTTTCCAGCATGGGCGCGATCGGCGCGCTCCGATCCATGACCAAAATCGGCAAGCTGCAGGTCATTCCCGTTCACGTCAGTCAGGTCGCGCCGCTGATTGCCGCCGGAATCATCCCCTGCGACGTCGCCATGGTCCAGCTGAGTCCGGCCGATGAAAAGGGCGATCACAGTTGCGGCCTCATCAGCGACTATGTCGGTGCCGCAGTGGACAAGGCGCGTCTGGTGATCGCCGAGATCAATCAGCAGGTGCCGTTCACGCCCGGCGAAACGGTGGCTGGATCGGACATTGATGTCGCCGTCCCGGTGGACCGCTGCCCGGTCGAAGTACGACCAGCGACAATCAGCGAACTGGACGAGAAAATTGCCCGCCATTGCGCCGAATATATCGGTGACGGTTCGGTCATCCAGACCGGCGTCGGCGCGGTGCCGGATGCCATTTTGCGGCTCCTGCACGACCGCAGGGATCTCGGCGTACATTCCGGAATGCTCGGCGACGGCCTGGTCGATCTTGCTGAAGCGGGGGTGTTGACCAACGCGCGCAAGGAAATTGATCAGGGCATCTCGATCAACGGCGCGCTGATCGGCACCAGGCGCCTCTATGACTGGGCGGACAGAAACCCCGCGATCCGCATGTGTGCCACCAGCTACACCCACGATGCCGCCGTTCTGGCGCAGCTTTCGCGGCTGGTGACAATCAATTCGGCGATCGAGGTCGATCTGACCGGGCAGGTCAATGCCGAGCAGAGCGGCGCGGCCTATCTTGGCGGCACCGGCGGACAGGTCGATTTTGTCCGCGCCGGCGCCCGCTCGCCGGGCGGAGCGGCCATCACCGCGCTTTCGGCAACCGCCAAGGGCGGCACGCTCAGCAAGATCGTGAGCAAGCTCTCGGGCCCGGTGACCACGGCGCGGACTGAGGTCGACGTGATCGTGACCGAATATGGGTCGGCCGAACTGAAAGGACAGCCTCTTGCAGAACGCGCCCGGCGGCTGGTCGCCATTGCGCATCCCGATTTCCGCGAGGAACTGGATCGCGAGGCGCACATCATAAGCGCAAGGGGATATTGAAATGAACGATGCAGTCCTGTTTGATGCACGAGAAGACGGCATTGCCATCATTACGATCAACCGGCCCGACCAGCGCAACTGTCTCAGCCGCGAAGTCCGGGAAGGTCTCTTTGCCGCCTGGGAACGGTTCGAAAATGATGATGCAATGCGCATTGCCATATTGACCGGTAGCGGAGAAAAAGCCTTTTGCGCCGGCGGCGATCTGAAGGAGATGGTCGACAAGGGGCTGCAGATCCCGCCGCGCGACATGTTTCCCGTCCCCTATGACAATATTGAACTGTCGAAGCCGACCATTGCTGCGGTCAACGGCGTTGCCTTTGCCGGCGGCTGGATGATTGCCCAGGCCTGCGACCTTTGTGTCGCCAGCAGTTCTGCCAGATTTGCGATCACCGAAGTGAAGGTCGGACGCGGATCTCCTTGGGCGGCACCGCTGATCAGCATGATCCCGCAGCGGATCATGATGGAGATCATCCTGACCGGAAAACCGGTCACAGCGCAGCGCGCCTATGAAATCGGGCTGATCAACCGCATTGCCGAACCGGATGCGTTGATGGCAACGGCGCTGGAACTGGCGAAAGAGGTTCTCGAAGGCGCACCGCTCTCGGTAAAGGCCGGGCGCGAAACGGTGATGCTGGCGACTGAAATGGGCCGCAGCGCGGCGCTCCAGGCGGCGCGGGCGGCGCATGAACTGACCTATACCAGCCATGATGCGCAGGAAGGCCCGCGCGCTTTCTCGGAAAAACGCAAGCCCGAGTGGAAAGGCGAATAAGCGCTTTTATCCGCCGGGAATGCTCGGCTCGCGCTTGTTGGTCAGCGGACGGATATAGGAAATGTCCGCCCTCGATCGTTCGCTTTTCCCGTTGAGATCGATCCCCGGCAGATCGCCAAAGGGAACGGGCATGGCGTCGGGCGCGACCGACCATTCAATGGCGTTGGAGCGCAGTGCGATTTTCCACGCGTTATCGCGGCGCTCCAGCCGGTCAACATAGCGCCCTCCGGCAAGCCAGACCGTCTCGTCCTTGTTGCGCGCAACGAACATATAATAGGTTTCGCTATGCGCCGTATCGCCGTCTATTTCGCATGTGTGATTGAGCAGATTATGCTGGGTGAGGATCTGCATCTCTTCATGCATGGCGAAGGACCAGTCGCAAAGCGCCGACGGAGCGCCGACAAAGGGGCCGGCTGCGATGGTGGCGTCCTCGTGGAAGGCGGACAGGAAGATCTCCCGATCCAGTCGATCGATGCCGCGGCTGAAACGGGTCAGGCAATCCAATATATCCTGCCGGTCGATCAGGGTCTGGAGACGTTTTTCGTCCATTCTCATTCCTCCCCCTTGAAGGCCCATTCAAAGCTCTTGCCGAGATGGTCAGCCATGCCGCTGGGGTAGGGCGGGAAGGTCCACTGTTCGGACGGGTCGCGGATCGCGTCAATTTCTTCGGCCACCTGTTCGATCGACCAGCTGGAATGGAACACACCCTTGCTTTCGGTGGTAAAGGCGCGGGCCATCCGGCCGGCGGCGGCAACAAGATGCTCGCCGGACAGCGTGCAGCTTTCATGGCATAGCCATGCGACCATCGGCGCCACCAGTTCCGGCTCCATCGGCGGATAGGCACTGGTATCGAGACCATCGGCCATGCGGGTGACCGCAGCAGGAACAATCGTGTTCGACCGGATGCCATGTTCGCCGCCTTCCAGCGCGATAACATTGTTGAGCCCCATCAGCCCGGCCTTGGACATGCCGTAATTGACCGTGGTCTGGCTGCCGTAAAGGCCGCTGCACGATGTGGTCAGCACCACCCGGCCATATTGGCCTTCGATCATGTGCGGCATTGCCGCCTTCGCGAGATAGAAGCCGCCCTTGAAATGCACGTCGGTGACGGCATTGAAATCGTCGATGCTCAATTCGGCAATGGTCCCATAACGGACATTGCCGGCATTGTGGATCAGGATATCGATACGGCCCCAGTTGTCGATCGCGCACTGGATGATTGCCTGTGCGCCTTCGGGTGTCGCGACGCTTTCGGTGCAGGCTATGGCTTCACCGCCCGCAGCCACAATCTCATCCACGACATCCTGTGCCGGATTGGCGACGATTTCATCGCCCCGTGCGGCGCTGCCATTGTCATTGACCACCACTTTTGCTCCGCGCGAAGCGAGCAGGAGGGCATAGGACCGGCCCAGTCCCCGGCCGGCTCCGGTTATCACAGCTACCCTGTCATCATAACGCAATTCATTCATGTCTCTCTCCTTAAACCGGTTCCCAGATCGGTGATCCGCGCGTGGCGCGCAGGCTGGGGATAGTCCGGCCATCGATGTCGGTGATGCCATATTCCTGTGCCAGTTCGGCCGTGATAAATGTGCCGCCGCTCCGTTTCACGATCTCCGGGTCGCTCGCCATCGCCGCAATCACTCTGCCGGGAAATTCAGGGGTGCAGGCATCTTCCGGACGGGTTGCGGCGCGTCCTTCGAGACCCGGAATATTGGCCAGATTGCGGATCGCGCGCTCGGTCAGGGTCAGCCCCTGCCAGATCGACAGGGACGAGACTCCATGGGGTTTCAGTTCCACCGCCATATCGCGCGCCATTCGGTCGACAGCCGATTTGCAGGTGCCGAAAATCGTACCGTAGGTATAGGAGACACCGACATAGCCGGAAATCGCCACGATCAGACCCGAACCCTGTGGCACCATGATCTTGGCGGCATGCCATGCTGCGACAAAATTGGACCGGACACCGACGTCGACCATTTGCCAGTTCGACAGCGGTTTTTCCCAGAACCCACCGGGATCGGTCAGGTCATCGGGCAGGGCGAAGGCATTGTTGACGAGGATGTCGAGCCGTCCGTGATCTGCGCTCACCCGGTCAAACAGGGCCGCCACCTGCTCGTCGTCGCTATGATCGACCGCAACGGCAACCCCTTTGCCGCCGCGCGCGGTGCATTCCGCTGCGGTCTGGCCAACCGTGCCGGGCAAGTCATGATCGCCATCATTGACGGTCCGGCCGGTAACATAGACAGTCGCCCCTTCAGCGGCGAGCGCGATGGCAATCCCTTTGCCAATGCCACGGCTTGCACCGGTCACGATTGCGACCTTGCCTTCCAGAACGCCCATCTCGATCCCTCCGCATTTTCCGCAATCAGGCTAGGCCCTGCATCCCGAAGATTGCAAGGTTGCATTCGCTGATCAGCGATACTTTCGCCGGGGCGATTATCTTGTGTCTGCTGCTTGTGAAGCAAAGGCCTTTGCCGCACATTGCCGTCGAAGGAAGGGAGCTTCCTGCAGCAATGTGACATAGGTATTTGATGATGGACCAAACGAGCAAAAAAATTGACAATGCCGACCAGCTGGAAAAACCGGTCGTCATTCCGGTCGAGGCCTATATTTCACCCGAATATGCTGCCGCCGAACAGGACCGTCTGTTCCGGAAAACCTGGTTGCAGGCAGGGCGGATGGAAGATCTGCACGAGGTCGGCGACTTCATCACCTATGAAATCGGACCGGATTCGGTAATCATCGTCAAGTCGGGAGAGAGTGAGCTCTCTGCCTATCATAATGTCTGCCCCCATCGCGGCCGGCGGCTTGTCGATACCCCGCCGGGCAAGCGCAATGCCCGCGGCACGCGCAAGAATTTCATCTGCGGCTATCACGGCTGGACCTTCGGGCTGGACGGAGAGAATAGCTATATCGAGCATGAGGACGACTGGCAGGGATCACTATGCGAGGGCCGCGCCGATCTCGGCAAGGTCAGCGTCGGCACATGGGGCGGCTGGATCTGGATCAATCTCGATCCGGAATGTAGCTCCCTGGCGGACTATCTCGGCGTGGTGCCTGAAATGCTCGATCCTTATGGGTTGCAAAACATGCGTCCCCGCTGGCGCAAATGGGTCGTCTTCGACTGCAACTGGAAGGTTGCGATGGAGGCCTTTGCCGAAACCTATCATGTTTCGACCACCCATCCGGAGTTCAATGCCTTTGGCCAGTTTCGCGGCTGGGCGCGCAATCATGGTCTCCATACCAATATCGGCTATGAAGCACCCAAGGGCCTTGAGGAGGATTCTGGAAAATTGCGCCTCGGCACGGGTGAAGATCCGCGTATCTCGACCGCCGAGATGCAGAATTTCACCTGGGAAAACGCCAATACCAACACCACCGAGACGCTGGTCGGAGTGGCCAACCGGCTGAAAGATGAAGTGCCCGAGGGTACACCCGCCGCAGAGGTTTCGGCCTACTGGATCAGAACGGCTCGCGAGGAAGATGCAGCCCGCGGCGTTGCCTGGGCGAATGTTACCCCCGAACATACGGCAAAGGCCGGCACCGCCTGGCAGATATTTCCGAGTTTCCAGATCGGCCACGCGGTCAACAACATGCTTTGCTATAATGCGCGTCCCTATCAGGGCGATCCGGACAAATGCTATTTCGAGGCCGCGGTATATGAATTATACCCCGAGGGCGAAGCGCCTGAAACCGAATGGGAATATACCAAGCCGGACGACTGGCCTCCTGTTCTGCAGCAGGATTTCAACAATATGGCCGCAGTGCAGCAAGGCATGAAAAATGTCGGCTTCCGGGGTGCGCAGCCCAATCCCTATATGGAGCGCTCCATTGCCAGCCTGCATTTCAATCTGTCACGCTACATGGGCATGGGCGCGCCGCGCTCACGCAAGTAATGCAACCACGGATGCGTGATTGGCCCTTGGCCTAGCTGGCCCAGGGCTCTTCGCCTTCCAGCTTGGTGCGCAACATCATCCGCCCGCATTCGGGATCATAGGCTTCGGCCCGGTGCATGGTCCCGGTATTGTCCCAGATCACCAGATCGCCGACTTCCCATTCGTGGCTGTAGGTAAATTCGGGACCGGTTGCCCATTCGCGCAGTCCATGAATGATCTCGGCACTCTTCTGGTGATCGACGCCGATGACATGATGGCTTGTGCAGCCGAGCACCAGGGATTTGCGACCCGACGCATGTTCCCAGACCAGCGGCAATTCCTTTTCGCCAATCGACTGCATGCCTTTCAGCATCGCCAGCGCTGGCTCCGGACTATAATAGAATAGGGAGGCCCAGGGTGCGTGCAGAACGTGCAGATCGTCTATCTCTGCCTTCGTCTCGTCCGGAAGCGCATCATAGGCGCTATAAGTATTGGAAAAGCCGGTATTTCCGGTGCCCTTCGGTGACGGAACCTTGCAGCTCAGAAGCGAGGCAAGGATCGGAACTTCGTTGCGGGTGCCGTCAATATGCCAATAGAGCGAGCCCTTCAGATATTCGGCCGATTGCGGGTTTTCCTTCACATCCAGGGTGATTTTGGTCACTCCCTCGTCATCGCCTTCGGGCGCGAAAGTGCCCAGCGTCTTGGTGAAAGCGACCTGCTCTTCGGGGGTGAAATTGATCTGCGGAAACACCAGCACGCCGCGCGCTTCAAGCAGGTCGCGGATTTCACCGGCAATGTCACCGGAAAGCAATTCCTCCTTCGTGTTGAGAATGCGGCTGCCGATTGCGGGCTTGATTTCTTCCTGGTTCAGTTGGGTCTGCGTTGTAGTGGTCATTGTCAATTCTCCCATGCTTCTACGCCCGGCAATATCGTGCGATGCATCATCCGTCCGGAAGCCGGATCATAAGGGGTCGCACGGTGCAGGGACGTTCGGTTATTCCAGATGACGGTATCGCCTACCGTCCACTTATGCGTGTAATTATAGGGCTCGCGCGTCGAAAATTCGCGGAGTCCGTGAAGAATGCGATAGCTTTCCTTGGGGTCCACATCTTTCACATAATGCGCGGTATTGCCGAGCACTATGGACTTGCGGCCGGATTTGCTGGTGCAGACCAGGGGTAATTCGGCTTCGCCCTTGGACTGCCAGTCTTCCAGCTGTTCCATGGTCGGTTCCGGCGTATGGTATAGCTGCGAGCGCCACAGCGAATGGACCACGCGCAGGTCGGCAATTTTTGCCTTTGTTGCCTCATCCAGATCTTCATATGATGTCGCGGTATTGGCGAAATCGGTATCTCCGCCCTCGGGCGACAGCACCTTGGCGGTCAGCATGGAGGCGCGAATCGGAATTTCATTCATGGTCCCGTCGATATGCCAGTAGAGGGAGCCTTTAAGATATTCGGCCACCCTGTCATTGACCTTCTCGTCGAGCGAGACCTTGAACACCTGTTCGCCGCGGATTTCCTTTGCCACGCCGCCGAGCAGGCCGGTGAACTGCAGCTGCTCCTCATCCGTGAAATTGATTTCCGGGAAAATCAGCACGCCGCGATGTTCGAGCAGGGCATTGATTTCATCAGACAGTTCGCCGGACAGCAATTCTTCCTTGGAATTGACAATGCGGCTGCCGATTTTCGGCTTGATTTCCTCGCTTCTGAGCCGGCTTTTTTCTACCACTGACATATTTGGTCCAATCCTGTTGAAACAAAAATCTGATCGCAAGTTCAGGCAGAGCCCATATAGCGTCCGCCATTCACACTGATTGTCTGGCCGGTGACATAGCCCGCATCATCCGACGCCAGATAGGCACAGGCCGCTGCCATTTCCTGTCCGGTACCGGGCCGTTTCATCGGCAGGGTCTGCGAATAGGCTTCGACATCGACCGGTGAGGCTCGCAACATTGGCGTGTCGATGAACCCCGGCGGCACCATGTTGAAGGTCACGCCGCTCGCGGCAAATTCCAGGGCAAGCGCCTTGGTCATGCCGAGCAGACCGCCCTTGGATGAAACATAATGGCCTTGAGCGAAAGAGCCCGATTGAGTCGAGGATGAGGTGATATTTATCACTCGTCCCCAGCCGGCTTCCAGCATTTCCGGCAGCACTTCGCGGGTGCAGAGATGCGGGCCTTTCAGGTTGATACGAATGACCCGGTCCCACAGTTCCTCGTCGATATCGAGATAGGGGGTGAACGGCGCAATCCCGGCATTATTCACCAATATGCTGATGGGGCCAAATGCCGCCCTGGTTTTGTCGGCCGCTGCCTTGATCTCCGCTTCCACCGAACAATCAGCCGTGACCGCCAGCGCCTTGCCGCCAGCATCGGTAATCAGTTTGACGGTTTCCTCAGCGGCATCGCCATTCAAATCCCACACGCCAACCGCAGCGCCTTCCTTGGCGAATCGCTCCGCAATGGCGCGACCGATGCCCGATCCTGCGCCAGTGACGACCGCTGTTTTTCCGCTGAGTGGCATGACGTGAATTCCTTCTGTGCAATTTCCTGTCCGGTCGATAGCCGTTTTCCGGACATTTTCATGGCCTAATCCCGACATCCCGGCGGGTCCAGTCCAAGGCACGGCCTCGGTCATGCTATCGCTCGGGCGATTGTCGATCGCCGGGTAGTTCCATTGCATCAGAATAGGCTATCAGGCACCCAAGGGAGAAGTGAAAAGGTGACGATTGTAAAGAGACGCCAGGCCGGCCGCTGGTCCATCCGTTCGGACGAGGATTTGACGCAGAAAGCCTATCGCGACGGCCTGTGGGTCAAGACCACGCTTGCCGATTCCCTTGCGAGCGCCGCCAGCGAGACGCCGGACCGGGTTCTGCTGGTCGACGGCGATATGTCCCTGACGGCTTCGCAGCTTCTGGCCAGAGCCCGGTTGCTGGCCGCAGCGATGCAGAGCCGGATGCCCCAGGGCAGCGTGATATCGTTCATGCTCCCCAACTGGCACGAGGCGGCAGTCATCTATCATGCCGCAACCATGGCGGGCATGGTCGCCAATCCGGTCCTGCCATCGCTACGCGATCATGACCTCCGCTTCATTCTGGCCGACGCAGACACGCGGATGATTTTCATCCCGGATCAATTCCGCGGCTATGGATATGCCGATATGTTGCGCCGTGTCCTCCCGGACATGGAGGCGCCTCCCGAGGCCGTGCTTGTCCGCGGAGAAGCCGGCGACCTGACCAGCTTCAACAATCTGCTCGAAGAAAATGGCACGCTGCTATTGCCGGATATCTCGCCTGACGACGTACGGATGCTGATGTATACATCCGGCACCACGGGACGCCCCAAGGGTGTTCTCCACACCCACAACAGCCTGCACGCGCTGCTGATGCAGATCGGCGAGCACTGGCTGGTCGAGCCGGGCGACTCCTTTCTGGTCCCGTCACCGATAAGCCATATTGGCGGCTCCATTTACGCGTTCGAGGCACCGCTGCTGCTTGGATCGCGGGCAGTGCTGATGGACAAATGGGACGCGAGCGCGGCAGTGCCGATCATGCTGGCGGAGCGGATCAGCCATATGGCCGGTGCCACGCCCTTTCTCCAGCAACTGCTGGATGCAGCGCGCGCCGCCGAGACCCGGTTGCCCGATCTCAAGGTCTTCATCTGTGGCGGCGCATCGGTCCCGCCGTCGCTGATCATCGAAGCCTGCAATCATTTCGAAAAAGCCCGGGTTTCGCGAGTCTATGGTTCGACCGAAGTGCCGGTGACAACCGTCGGTTCGCTGACCGAACGCGGCATGGCCGAAGCGGCCGATACCGACGGCAGGCCGGGCATAGCGCAGGTCATTCTGGGTGAAGCCAATGAAATTCGCGCTTATGGTCCCCAGATGCTGGCCGGATATCTGCACGTTGAGGATGAGGCAGCGGCCTTCGACGAACAGGGCTTTTACCGGACCGGCGATCAGGGCGAATTTACCGCAACCGGCCATCTGGTGGTGACCGGCCGGATCAAGGATCTGATCATCCGCAATGGCGAGAATATTGCGCCGAAGGAGATCGAGGATCTGCTGGTCAATCACCCGGATATTGCCGAAATTGCCATTGTCGGCATAGCCGATCCGCGGACCGGCGAGAAAGCCTGCGCGGTCATCGTGCCGTGCGAGGGCAAGGAGCCGACGGTGTCGGATCTGGCCAAATTTCTATCCGGCTTTGGCGTGGCAAAATTCAAATATCCCGAACGGGTGGAATTGCGCGAGGCCTTGCCAAAGAATGAAGCAGGCAAAGTGCTCAAACATCAGTTGCGCGATGAACTGTCATCCGCCTGAATTCAGCATCGCCAGCGCGCTTTTCTTCCTAAGGGCTTTTTGATCGAGCCAGATAAGTTTAGCGCTAACCAAAGCAATTCAAGTCTCGAGAGGTTGTACCAATGGCAGATGCAGATCCAGCAAGCTTGCACCAGATTCCCTTCGCAGTGACCGATCCGGAACGGATTCCGTCGAAACGCTATTATGACGAGGATTTCTACAAGCTCGAGAACGAGAAGCTCTGGCCGCATGTCTGGCAGATGGCGGCCCGGCTCGAGCAGCTCGAAAATGTCGGCGATTGGGTCGAATATTCGAATCTCGGCAAGTCGGTCATCGTGGTGCGGGCGAAGGAGGGCATCAAGGCCTTTCACAACGCCTGTCGCCACCGCGGTGTTCCGGTTGCCGCGCCGGGCGGAGCGGGCAATTGCAAATCGGCCGGTTTCATCTGCCCCTTCCACGGCTGGCGCTGGAATCTCGAGGGGGAAAACACCTTCGTCTACGGCAAGCATTTCTTCAGCGAGGAACAGCTGGAGCAAGGCGATCTGGCGCTGCGCGGCTGCCGCGTGGAAACCGCGATCGGCTGCGCCTTCATCAATTTTGATGACGATGCGCCATCGCTGCGCGACAGCATCGGTCCGATGCTCGAGAAACTCGAGATGCGGGGCATGGACAAGCAGCGCGCCGAATGGTGGTATGCCACGAAACTGCCCGCAAACTGGAAGACCGCGATGGAGGCCTTCATGGAAGGCTATCATGTGATGCGTACCCATCCGCAGCTCCAGCGGATGCTGCCGCAACTTTACAATACCTTATATGGCATGGACACCGGGGGGATCGGATTGCCGATCAACCCCAGTCTTTCGGTGCGCGAAAATGTTCATGCCCAGTACGAGCATATGAAATTGCTCAACGAGGGCATGGCCGGCATGCTCCACCAGAAAGAGGTGGATATCGCCGGGCAGTTGCTGGAAGTCGATCTGCCCGAGGATCCGGCGGTCGCCATTCCGATGTGGTACGGCATCGTGCAGCATCAGGTGGTCGAACAATTGCGCGCGCGCGGCGAGGATATTCCTGATCTCAATGCCGTCGCCCAATCGCATCCGGTGCAGGCCGTCGAATTCATCTTCCCGCATTATTTCGTGCTCCCGACCATGAGCAGCGCTTCGGCTTACCGGATTCGTCCGCTGGGTCCGGAGGAATGCCTGTTCGAACTCTGGTCACTCACTAATTTTGCCGAAAGCGACAATCACCAGACGGTGAGCGAGCCCACTATGTTGCCTTATGACAGCGAGGATTTCCCGACCATCCCGAAGCAGGACTATTCGAACATTCCGATCCAGCAACAGGGGCTGCACGCGGAGGGCTTTGATTTCATGCGGCTGGGCAAGGGCATTGAAGGGATGATCAGCAATTACAACCGGATCATCGATGGCCATTTGCGTGGTGCCGACCCGGACAAGCTGGCCGAAGCAACGCAGACGCTGGCGCATAATTTCGACGGCCAGATCATGGAATATGATCTCTGATGTCTGACCAGACAGCGAAAGTAGCAATCATCACCGGCGCCGGCAGCGGCATCGGGCTCGCCACAGCAAAAATGCTGCATGACGCCGGCATGGCGATTGTCGGCATCGGGCGCGACGAGAGCAAGCTGGCGACTCTTGCGCAGGAAGTGGGGGGCAGCGATCGACTGGCTACGCTTTCGGTCGATGTCACGGCCGATGATGGACCTTCGCAGATCGTTCAGACCGCGCTTGACCGGTTCGGGCGGATTGATTTTCTGATCAACAACGCCGGCCTTGGCAGTCCGACACCGCTCCATGACACGGATGACGCAACGCTCGACCGGTTCCTCGATGTAATGCTCCGCGCCCCGTTCCGCCTGTGCCGGGAAGCAATCGGGCATATGCGGCCGGGTTCCGGTGTTGTGAACGTCACCTCGACCTATGCGATGATCGGCGGGCGGCGTGGCGGCCCTTATTCGGCAGCCAAGGGCGGCCTCAAATCGCTGACCGAGCATATGGCGGTGGAATATGGGCCACAGGGTATCCGTTCAAATTGTGTCGCGCCGGGTGTGACGATGACCGAAATGGTCCGGCATCGGTTTGAAGACGAAGCCTTCAAACGGGCAAATGTCGAGACCACCCCTTATCCCCGGCTTGCCGAGACCGGGGATATTGCAAGCGCGATCGCCTTTCTCTGCTCGCCGGGTGGCGAAATGATCAATGGTCAGTCGATCGTCGTAGACGGTGGCTGGACCCGGACAAAATATCTCAGCCCGCGCGCGATGACATCGGTCTGGAGCGATCCGGAATAGGAACGGTAGCTTCGTCAGGCGGCGCCTGGCGTATATTGGGGAGCGCATTGCATGAGCAGAATTCTCGGCCCGGCCATTCATCAGGCCTATGTCTATCCGGATTTCGATGCCGCGTTGAAGCGATTTCAGGCGGGCGGGATCGGCCCTTGCTTCGTCATGGAAAGCACCGGCAATGCAGGCATCTATCGGGGCGAAGAACATCCGCTGAGCATGTCGGTGGCATTTTTCTACACCGGTGACAGCTGTATCGAGCTTATCTCTCCCCATGGTGAGCAGCAATCGGCCTATGGCGAATTTCTGAAACGCAATCCCCACGGTGGATTGCACCATATCGCCTATGTATCGGAAGATTTCGAACAGACGCTGGCGACGATGGAGGCCGAAGGAAAGCCGCTGCAGATCGTGCAGGAGTTCCGCAATCCGTCAACCGGCGAAACCATTGAAATTTATTGCGAGCCGGTCGGCATGGACAATCCGATATTGTTCCAGTTTGTCAGGCCCGGCATGTTCGATTCCTGGTTCGATGCGATGCACGAGGCGGCGGCCAATTGGGATGGGGCCGATCCGATCCGCGATGCCAGGCCGCTGCTTGCCGCCGCCATGGCAGGCGACACAGGCAAGCCAGCCTAGGAAAAATACGATCTGGGACTAATCCAGATGCTTGCGAAAATGTTTCACGGTCGCTGCATAAGCGTCCCGGGATTCCGGCAAGGCCGGATTATATTGATAGCAATGACCCATCGCTTCGCCGACGATCAATGTTGATTCCACATCTGCCTTCAGAAGCTGGCTATTGGTGTAGATCGCCGGGCTCAAGTCCATGGCGCGCGTTCCGGTGGTGATCAGCGTGGGTGGGAAGATTCTGATCACATCGGGATGAAGCGCAGGAGACAGGACCGGGTCATCCAGATCGGAACCGTCGAAATAGCCGCGCGTCATGTCTATTTCCAGGGTTCCGTCTTCAGCGGGTCCGGGGAAACTGCCATCGGTTTTTGCGGTGACATAAGCGGAATCACCGGACTGGAAGCGCACGCCGCCAGCCCCGAAAATACCCGCAGCGCCCATTTGCGGCAGTCCGTTGGCCGGAAGCCAGGCCGCGAGTTGCGCCGTCAATCCGCCGCCGGCCGAACAGCCGAACACACCGATATGCTCGGCTTGATAACTGTTGAGCAGTTTGCGGTACACAGCGGCGGCATCCTCTACCCCTGCAGGATGTCTGTTCTCCGGTGCCATTCTGTAATCGACGCTCACGACCTTATATTTGCCGAGCGAAGCAATGGGCAGGGACTCGACCAGCGAACAGCTGTCCCAGCACACGGTGAATGCCCCGCCGTGAAGGTTGATGAGGACGCGGTCCGGATCAAAGTCGCCGTCTTTGGGTGTTATGATTCGCACTTGGACGCCGCCAATCGTGCTTTCTTCGATATTGACGGGATATATCGCCTTCATCTGCTCGACCCGGGGGCCCATCATGCGATCAAGCTGAGCCCGCCGGGCTTTGATATCCGGGTTCTCGTTGGAAGTCATGGCGCCAACCGGAATCCGTCCCCGCATTGCCTGTGCCTCGCGCGCTTCTTCACTGCTGAGTTTGGAAGGCGGTAAGCGGAAGGCCGGAACATTGACCGTACCATTTTCATCGAATGTTGGCCTGTCTTCGGGAATTTGCTGTGCAAGAGCAGTGCTGGTCAGTGTCGTTGTCAAAAGAAATGCCATGATGATATCGGTGCGCACTTTTTCTCTCCCCGGGATATTCAGCGCGATCATATGTTCCACGGGCAGAAATTCGGAAGCCGTAACACTGCGATATCGCCCGGGCGGTTTGCAATAGGCAGGAAAAAATGATCGATTGCCCGGATGAAAAATCTTACAATCGCCAGAATTGCTATGCTTGCTTCCTTTGCCGCCATGCCTGCTCAGGCCAGCCAGCAGGAAATAACAACCCCGCCGTCAGAGGTCGAACAAGCCGACGGGATCAAGGGCGATGGAACGGTGATTGTTCAATCCTTTGAACTGCCGCCGTCCGAATATCTCAGCGAAGTGGCCAAAGCCGCATTGCCGCGCAAGGTGGTTGATGCCGAGGCGCCGTTGCAGGCTGCGCTGGCGGCGGGCAAGGCGGGGGAAATGCGGGCGATGATCCCGCAATATATGAAGCCCCGGATCGATGAATTGAAAAGTCTGTACGGTGTCAAGACCGCGGTGGGTTCAATCGCCGGTATCGGTTCGGTCACTTTCGAACCCGAAAGCGGTATTCCCGAGGAAAATCAGGACAAGATCCTGCTCAACCTGCCGGGCGGCGGATTTGTCATGGGCCATGCCGGAGGCACAGGCTCGCTGGAATCGATCCCGCTGGCGAAGCTGGCAGGAATCAAGATTGTCAGCATCACCTATCGCCAGGCACCCGAATACCGGTTCCCCGCAGCGAGCGAAGATGTTGCGGTCGTTTATCGTGAGCTGCTCAAAACATATCTGCCGGAGAATATCGGCATATTTGGCTGCTCGGCCGGCGGCATGCTTGCGGCGCAATCCATGGCCTGGTTTCTGAAGGAAAATCTGCCGCTGCCCAAAGCTATCGGCATTTTTTGTGCCAGTGCTGATGCCAGATGGGCTGGTGACAGCCGGCATTTTGGTCGACCATTTGCCGGATTGCCAGTTGCAGATTCCGAACGACTATATATTCCGAAAGCGGATATGAACTCACCGCTCGCCTCGCCTATATTGTCGCGTGAAACACTGAAGCAATTTCCACCGACATTATTTGTAACCGGCACCCGCGCCTTCGAGATGAGCGCCGCAACCAACAGCCACAAGGAACTGGTCAAGGCAGCGGTTGATGCGCGATTGCATGTCTGGGACGGTCTCGGCCATGCCTTTTTCTACGATCCGAAACTGCCGGAATCGCGGGAGGCTTTCGATGTGATGGCCGATTTCTTTAGAGACCGGTTGGGCCTGGTCCGCTGACGGGCTCTATGTCGCGGGTTCTACTGCCTTTTCATTCTTGCTGCGACGCGTCGTGATGCGTTCGAAATCGGCATCGAATTTGGGGCGTACCGTGCCGCAAATATGGTCCCAGATGGTTGTATAGCCGCCAAAATTATACCGGAAATAGCGGTGATGATGGTCGTGGAAAGTGGTCGTGATAAACCATTTGGTCGCCCAGTTCTTGTTCCACCAGCGTGGGAAAAATTCATAGCCGGTGTGAACATATATACCCATGATGATATTGGTCGGAGTGATCAGCATCATGGTTTGCTCATGGACCGTGATCGCCGCCAGAAACAAGGGAACAAAGCCGCCGTTGATCAGCGATTCGATCGGGCTGACGGACAAGGTGGTCAGCGGATTGGGGGAGGTCGAATAGTGATGGATTTTGTGGATATATTTATACATCGGCTCCTTGTGCATCCAGCGATGCAGCCAGTAGAACCAGGTGTCGAAGGCAAAGAAATAGAGCGCATATTCCAGCGCCATCATCCACCATGTGACCGGACCGGAACGGGTTTCGATAAAGCCGCTGCTGACGAGATAAGTCGTCAGCCCGCCGAGCACCAATCCGGAAACAACGAGATTGATGACCGCAAAAATACCCTCATTACGGAATGTCTTCCACTTGAAGCCTTTGGGCTGGATCTTGCGTACCGTGAAAAAGCCCTGCCAGATGGCAACGCCGAATCCGGTCACCAGAAACAAGGCCAGCCACAGCGAAACACTGCTGTTTCCGCCGGTGAGATCGACAAATTTTTGCCAGAATTCCATGATATTATAGCCCTTTATCCGGCAAGACGCTTGCCCGCATGCTGATGATGGTCTGGAACTTCCATCCGCTCGGGAGCCGGATTGTCCATCCAGTCACCTAATTATCACCGGAAGGCGATAATGTTAGGCTCCGGACGAAAATTCGCCCCGGCGTTGTACGGAGCCGGATTAGCGGATGGGCAGGCTGGTCTGCCTGTGCAAGATTGTGGGCGAACCGGATCGAAGGAATGGCCATGACCAAAACCGATATCTCGCCTGAAGAATGGGAATTGCGCCGCAATCTGGCAGCGGCTTATCGGCTGATCGCCCTGTTTGGCTGGGATGACCATGTCGCAACGCATCTTTCGGCGCGCTTGCCGGACGGCAGCTATCTGCTCAATCCCTTCGGATTGATGTTCGAGGAAATTACCGCTTCGAATCTGATCCGGGTGGACATGGAAGGCAATGTGATTGCGCCGCCGGACGCTGCACTCAACGTCGCGGGATTTACGGTTCATAGCGGACTGCTAGGCGCACGGGCGGATATCAACTGCGCGGTCCATCTGCATACGCATGACGGAGTGGCGGTATCCGCGCTGGAAGAAGGATTCCTGCCGCTCAGCCAGACCGCACTGCTGATTCATTCCGACATTGCCTATCATGACTTCGAAGGCGTGGTCGCCCAAAAGAACGAGCGCGAACGGCTCCGACGCGATCTGGGCACGAAAAACCTGATGATCCTGCGCAACCACGGGACGCTGGCGGTCGGCGCGACTATCGCTGATGCCTTCTACCGGATCTATACGCTGGAATGGTGCTGCACGACGCAAATACGGGCCCTGGCATGCGGCCGGGATGTGCGGCTGCCGGATAGCGAAGCCATCGCAAAAACGGGAAGCGCCATGGACTGGAACAGCCCACAGCGCTTCTCACTCAATATCTTCTGGCCAGCCATGTTGCGCAAGGCAGCGCGTTGCTGCCCCGGCTTCGACGACTAGCTGGCCGCCGCTGTCAGCCCTTGCTGGGCAGCTCTACAATCGCCGTTCCCAGAGCGCTCAATTCGCCACGATGGGTTTCCGCCCGCTGCTGGATCTCGACATATTTCTTGCCACCATCCTCATATTTGCGGATTACATTGCCGTCGATGAAGATAACATCACCATCGGGATTGTGACGGCGGATCTGGCACTTGTGCTTGTTCAGAAAGCCGTCGTCGCCCATCCAGTTGGTGACATGGTGAGTCAGCCAGCTGTTGCGCTCCGGTCCATAGTCATAGGCACCCGGGGTTCCGACTTCGCGCGCGAAATCATCGTCCCAGTGCACCCGCTCCGGCACATCACGGACGCCGAATTTATTGGGAATGCCCAGTCCGGGGTGAGCATCAAGCAGCTGGAAATGCAGCTTGTTGGTACGGATATAGAGCCCGCCCCAGCCTTGCGCATAGCCGATGAAACCGGTGACCGTCATCGGGCCTTTCATCATGCGTGGCAATTCGTCGCCTTCGCTGACATCTTCCCAATAGCGCGGCGTAGCGCCCCGGACTTCCTCGTTGCGGTACAGGTCGAACCATTCCTGCATCTGCTCGTCGGTAAGCTGTTCTACCTTGCCCTTGACGTCGGTATATTTGGTACCGCGTTCGCGCGCTTCGTCGCGGTCGGTCCGAAACACATAGCTGTCGCACTCGGCAACCATTTCACCATGCTGGTTGTAGAAATCTACATGATAGATTTGCTGATAGGCGCGACCGGCAAAGCGGGTCTGATGTTCGATCAGGTCTTTCAGATGGGCTTCGGTGGTGATCGTGTCATCGCGGAACACCGGCTTGTGCCAGGTCCAGTCGGCGCCTGCCCACATGGCGTGTACGCCAGGCAATCCGCCGCAATAGCCCGAAACGATACGGTCGGTCGAAAAGAGAAAGCTGGGGAGAGCGACAATCTTACCATATTTGGTTTTTGCCGCATATTCCGGATCGCACCACAGTGGATTGTCGTCGCCGATACCATGGGCATAGTGACGGATGCCGTCACGCGTGGCTTCATGGTTCCACGGTTCGACCGTATTCTCGATTTTCACGCCGATGCGCTTGCGCAGATCGGCAAGCCCTTCTTCGGTAATCTTCGGAAAACGTTGTTCCGCTTCTGGTTGGGTAGCCATTATTCTTCTCCTATTTGATCAATTGGCGGCTAAGGCTTCACGGTCCCGCAAGACTTTGCGGTTGACCTTGCCCGCCGGGGTTTTGGGAATTTCATCGACAAATTCGATGATGCGTGGGAATTCATGTTGCGCCAGACGTTCACGGGTGAAGGTCTGCAATTCCTTGACAAAGTCATCCGAACCTTCGCGCGGAGAGATGACAAAGGCCTTGACGATCAGGCCGCGCTTTTCGTCGGGCGCGCCAATCACGGCGCATTCGTTGACGTCTGGATGCTTGAGCATGCTGTTCTCGATCTCGACGGCGCTCATCGTCCAGCCGGCAGAGATGATCACGTCATCAGCGCGGCCGCAATGATAGAAATAGCCGTCCTCGTCGATTTTGGCGCGATCCTTGGTCGAAAGCCAGCCATCGCGCTTCTTGAGCATCAGTTCGCCGATCTCGCCCGGATCGGTCGGTGTACCATCGCTCCGGCGCACCTCCAGATGCAATCCGGGAACCGGTTTGCCAAGCGAGCCCGGTTTGACAGCAAAATCATCCGCTCCGGGATAGTTGACCAGCACAACACCGATTTCGGTCGTGCCATACATGGAACAGGCGGGAACGTGGAAGGTCTCGTCAATCCACTCGAGAGTCGCGTCGTCGATCGGTTCGCCGGTGTAGGACAGTTTACGGATAGCGAAGCTATAGTCCTTTGACAGTCCCGTGTTCATCATCATCCGGTAATGGGTGGCGGCGGCGGACATATTGCTGATGCCGAAATCCTGCATCGCTTTCATCAAGCGCGCCGCTTCAAACTTGCCTCGCCCCATGGTGCCGGTGGTTACACCAAGCGCCAGCGGAGCGAGGGTGCCGTGCCACAGTCCGTGCCCCCAGGCTGGACTGGACGGGCAGAAAAATTCATCCCCCGGACGTATGCCGGAACCATAAAGGGCCGCAAACATGAGCGTCACCACTGCCTTGTGCGTATGTTTGACCGCCTCGGGCAGTTCGCGCGTGGTGCCGCTGGTATATTGAAAGCAGGCAAGGTCATCTGCGGAGGTCTGCGGTTCATAGGACGTATCAAATTGCTCAATATCCGCGAGCAGACCTTCGTCGCCGATGATGACGCGAAGGCCGTCGATGTCGCTGGCCATCGGGAATTTTTCATCATTGGTGATGAGCAGGCTGGGATTACAGTCGCCGATCCGCAGGCGCAGCGCATCCGGCCCGAACAGAGTGAACAGGGGAACCGATATCGCGCCCTGCAGCATCGCGCCAAACATGCAGATGTAAAAGGGCAGGGAAGGCTCCAGCATGAAGGCGATCCGGTCGCCCTTTTCTATGCCATTGGCGTCCAGCCAGTGTGCGAACCGGGCGGCGCCGGCAGCAATTACATCAAAGCTGAGAAATTCATCTGCACCGTCGCCATGAGCAATACGCACGGCGGCTCGCCCCGAGCCGTCTGCATGACGAACGATGCATTCGTTGGCGATGTTGAACCGGTCCCGCGTACCGTCAAAAAGCTCCCACAGTGCTGCGGAGGACGCAAGGCGCTGGGCATCTTCGAATCGAATATGGTCGGTTAGTTTCGTCATGAAAGGCAAATGGCATGATTTTTCTTGCATTGCAAATATAGAATGTTATTCAATATATTGAATGAAAAATGATCTCGCTAATAATGTAAAAGCCAGCAAGGCACCCGCAATTGCACGCGCAACGGCAATTTTGCGCTTGCTGGGGAAAAGCAAGGAACCTTTGAGCCTGCAGGCGATCGCAAGCGGACTCGGACTGGTGCCGAGCACCTGTCTCTATGTCTTGCGAGCGCTGGTTGCCGAAGAACTGGTGGCCTTTGATCCTTCGACCAAGCGCTACAGTCTCGACGCCGGCATATTGACGCTGGCACGGCAGTTTCTGCACCGCGACCAGTTCCATCAATTGGCACAGGAACCGCTTGATGCGCTGGCCGCCGAATATGATGTGACCACTCTGGGCGTGCAAATCGTCGGACTGGATCATATCGTCGCGCTCGCCGTGTCGGAGGGTGAAGGCAATTTCCGGCTCAGCACCAGAGTGGGCAGCCGCTTCCCGGCGCTGATCAGCGCGACGGGGCGCTGCATAGCGGCCTTTGGCAATCATTCCCCTGCTCAGCTGGAGCGGCGCTTTGCCAAGCTGCGCTGGGACAATCCCCCGACATTTGATGTCTGGATGGAGCAGGTCGAACAGACTCGCGAGACCGGATTCGCAGTAGACGAAGGCCATTATATGGCGGGTGTCGTTGTTATCGCCGCACCGGTATTTTCCGCCGCACCGGTGCCAAGCCACGCTTTGGTCGCTATCGGGATTGAAAGCGCCATTCGTGGCGATGGACTGGTTCGGCTGGGCCAAGCCTTGAAGCGTGAGGCGGCGAATATCTCCGCGATGATGGGGTGAACGCAGACAGGCCACCCGGGACGGATGTGGAGGAGGTTTACATGGATGATTTTACAGTGGCAGCGGTCGGCGTGGGTCAGCTGCATGCCCGTTTTGTCGACGCGGTTTTCCGTCAGGATATCGATGAATTTGCCCAATGTTTTGCCGGCAATGGCGTCTGGAAGATTGCCGGGATGGAACTGTCGGGTCGCGAGGCAATCCATGAAGCCGCGGGTCGTCTGCTCGGCTTTTGTGAGAGAATCCAGCTGATTGCGCAGACGCCGATACTCGATGTCGATGGATCAACGGCGCAGGGACGCCAACAGATAATCGAATTTGCCAAAATGCCGGACGGCACATCGGCGATGACATTTGGTGTCTATCATGACCGCTATGTGCTGGAGGACGGACGCTGGCGCTTTGCCAAACGCCACTGGTCCTTCAAATATCGCGGCCCAGCCGACCTGTCGGCTGCCTTTGTCGACACACCGGACTATGGTGCATTTCCTGATGGCCCGTCAGACGACGAAACGACCTATGTCCGGACCAGCTAGGGCTTTTTCGCTATCCGATTAATTCTCGCGGGAACAGAATATGAAACTATCGAATAGACTTGTTCTGATTACCGGAGCAGGCAGCGGTATTGGCCGGGAGATGGCCCTGCAACTGGTGCGCAACGGTAGCCGGGTCATTGGGGCTGATATCCGGGCGGAGGCATTGACAGAAACACGCGCGTTACTGGATGCCGGTATCGCGGAAAATTTCATTCCGCATGCGTTCGATGTGACCGACCGTGACGCGGTGAAGGCACTGCCTGAACTGTTGATTGCCAAATATGGCGAACTGGATTGCCTAATAAATTGCGCAGGCATGATCCAACCCTTCGTGCGGTTCGCGGAGCTCGATGAAGCGGCGATGGAACGGGTGTTCAACGTCAACTGGTTTGGCACATTGTACATGACACGCGCATTCCTGCCGCATCTGCTAGCGCGAGATGAGGCGCAGCTTGTCAATTTCGGCAGCATGAGCTCGATTGCACCATTGCCCGGGCAGGCCATTTATGGCGCATCCAAAGCTGCGGTGAAGTTGCTGACGGAATCGCTCTATGCCGAGAATATGAATAATAACCTGCACGTCACCTTGATTCTGCCCGGCGCGGTTTCAACCGATATCAGCAAAAATTCCGGCTTGCAGCCGATGGGTAGTTCAACCGGTGACAAGCGGCCGACGGATGTGGCTTCGGCTGAAGACGCGGCCCGGACGATAATCGAGGGAATTGAATCCAATGCCTATCGGGTGCTGGTCGACAAGATGATGCTGGATATCGACGCGCTCTACCGTCAGGATCCGCAAACGGCGACGGAAACGATTGCCAGCAAGTTCAGCGGTCTTCTGGACGGATAGCCGGCGGACTTCGGCATCAAAGCCCGCCAATCCGTCTAGACTGCTGGCGTCACAGCCAGCACGCTGCCTTCGGCATCGCCGGAAACATATATTGTGCCATCCGCTCCGCAAGCAAGGCCGGTAAACGCATCCATCGGACCGGATAAAGTGCCGACCGCACCGACCCGGTTCGGGATCATGCCTTTCGGAGCCTTCAGCGGCAGATCTCTGGCCAATATCGTGCGGAGCCCCTTTTCCAGATCGAATGCGATCAGTTCCTTGGTACCGCAATCGGCGATGTAGAGAATATTCCGGTGGATTGCGATGCCTTGCGGCTCGCCAAGCCCGTCGACGACAGTCTCGCTGCCACCTTCGGTCACCCGGATGATTCGTCCGGCTGATGATTCCGCAATCAGGCAGGCTCCGGAGTCATCATGCGCAACGCCCATCGGACGGCTCAAGCCGGTTGCCAGTTCCCGGGTGTCGCCATTTTCGACAGCCAGCAACCGGCCGCCATCGATCTCTGCGACATGGATCACCCCATCCGGTCGGCAGGCGATACCGCAGGGATTGTTCAACCCCTCGCACAGGAAATCGCTTTCGCCATCCGCTGTTCGCCAGCGCGCGACATGACCGTTGGAAGTGCTCACGATCCAGTTGCCGTCTGGCCCCTGACACACGCCCCGTACCCAGCCGGGAAATCCGGGCGTAAACAGAAATCCGAGCAATTCGAGCTGGCCTTGCGGGGCGAGCAGATAGGTAAAGCCGCCATCGGCAACAAACAGCGAGCCATCGGTGCCCATCGCCAGGCCCGTGGGCCATTGCAGCCCGCGTTCAACCAAAGGCCTTGTCTTGCCGCCGCCGAGTATCTCGGTGACCTCTCCGGGAATGGAAGAGACGAACAGGCGATCGCCGACGAACGTGCAATTGTCGAGGCCGGGGCCAAGTTGCGCGAGCAGCTCGCGTGACCCGCTTTGCGGATCGATGCGCAGAACTTGCCCGCTCGCCGCCTGGGTTGAGATGATATAGCCCTTGCTGTCGAACTTGACCGAATCCGGTACTCCCAGATCGCCGGCAACCACTTCCGGTTCGCCGCCGTCCAGCGAAACCCGCCAGATTTCATTGGCGCCCATGATCGGCATATAGAGCAGACCGTCGGGACCGATCGAAAAGGCATTGGGCATCGGCACGCCTTCCAGAATCATCCGCGCTTCGCCGCTGCTGCGGTCAATCTCCATCACCCGGCCGTTCGGACGGCATTCGCCGGCGATCAGCCGGCCTTGCTGATAGGTGACCGGATTGGCCACAGGCATGTCGCCTTTGAGGATATGGTGACTGCCGTCGGGCGCCAGGACCGTCAGCCGGCCTTCGGTAATCTCGGTGATATAGATATTGCCATCTTCATCGAACGCCAGATCATCCGGTGCAATTACCGGTCCGTCCCGTCCGCTGATGGTATCGATCCGACCGCTGTCGGGATCGATCGCGCTGATCTGGCTCCCGGCAACCTGGGCGACGTAAATCCGGCCATCGGCCCCAGTGCGCAGCCCGTTGGCACCCATCAGTCTGCTCGGCTGTGTTAGCCGCCTGACTGTCCATCCTGCATCGGCCGAAGTGGGTGAAGGGCCATCATACCGGCCGGAATTGGCTGTCATAGGACTGTTTCCTTGTTGGTTCTGCCCGAAGCCGCTTCCGGTGTCGTTCAGCCGATGATTGCCTTGGTTTCGAGATATTCGGCAAAACCATGTTCACCCCATTCGCGGCCGTTACCGCTGCGCTTGTAACCGCCAAAGGGCGCGTTGAAATCGAAGCCGCCATTCACGTAAATGGCGCCGGCCCGGATCTTGCGTGCGACTTCTCGGCATTTGTCCTGATCATTGCCATCGACATAGCCGGCAAGACCGAAATCGGTGTCATTGGCGATGGCAACCGCGTCATCGAGATCATCATATCCGATCATCACCAGTACCGGACCGAAAATTTCCTCCCGCGCAACGACCTTGTCGTTGGTGGTCGCGAACACGGTTGGCCTTACAAAATAGCCCTTGTCGAGCCCTTCGGGAAGACCCGGGCCACCGGCAACCAGTTCGGCGCCTTCCTCAATCCCTTTGTTGATATAGGCCTGAACGGTGTCGAACTGGTCCTTTGACACCACCGGTCCCATCGCGGCATTTCCTGCGGGATTGCCGACCGTGACCGCTTCGGCCGCTCCGGCCGCCGCCGCCTTGGCTTCTGCCATGCGAGCCTGCGGAACGATCAGGCGCGAACCGGCGCTGCAGGTCTGTCCCGAATTCACCATCATGCCGCTGGTCGCCGCGGCAACCCGCTCGGCCAGACCATCATCGTCGAGCAGGATATAAGGACTTTTGCCGCCCAGTTCGAGACAGACTCGCTTGACCGTATCCGCTGCATCCTTGCTGATCTGGACGCCGACGCTTTCCGATCCGGTAAAGCTGATCATGTCGACATCGGGATGGGTGGACAGGGCGGTGCCGATCACCGACCCCTTGCCCTGAACCATATTGAACACGCCTTTCGGTACGCCGGCGGCGTCCAGAATTTCGGCGAGAATTTGCGCGCTATAGGCCGCAAGCTGGGGCGGTTTCAGCACGACCGTACATCCCGCTGCCAGCGCCGGGAAGACCTTCACGGTCACCTGGTTGATCGGCCAGTTCCACGGCGTGATCAGACCGCAGACACCGATCGGCTCTTTCATGATCAGCGTATCGCCATGCTTTTCCTCGAAAGCGAATTTCTCCAGCACCGCAATCGCCGTGTCGAGATGTCCGGTGCCGAGAAAGGTGTGAAAGCTGGACGCCAGAGAAGCGGGCGCACCCATTTCCTCGGTAATCGCCTCGGCCAGTTCCGGCAGCCGCTTTTCATATTCGGACTTGATGGCTTTCAGCAGGGCAAGCCGCTCGTCGCGTGACGTCTGCGAATAGCTGGCAAAGGCGGCGCGTGCCGCCTTGACCGCCTTGTCGACATCGGCTTCGGAACCGAGCGCGATTTTACCCGAAACTTCCTCGGTCGCCGGATTGACGAGATCGACCGTGCCGGAGCCAATGGGATCCACCCACTGGCCATCGATGTAGAATTTCAGATATTCGCGCATATTCTTTCCCTCGCTTCGATGATGCCGGCGGCCTTATTGCGTGCCTTCAGCATACCATGTGCGGAACTTGTCATATTTCGGCATTTCTTCCGAATTGGCCTTCGGATCGATCGGTACGTGGATCACCGCAGGCCCGCCGCGGGCGTAGGCGCGGGCAATGGCAGGGCCAATTTCCTCGGCCGTTTCGACATATTCGCCGTGCGCGCCCAGTCCTTCGGCGATCTTGTCGAAGCGAACCTTGTCGCTCCAGTGGGTACCGGTTTCCGCCGTGCCCTGGCCGAAGGTGCGCTTGTAAACGCCGACTTCGAGACCCCATTGGAAATCGACCGCGACCACACAGACCAGCGGCAGGTTACGGCGCACCGCAACTTCCAGCTCGGCAATATGGAACAGGAAGGACGAATCGGAAGTCACCAGCATTCCCGGACGCGTCTTGCCGGTTTCCGCTATGTCGGCCAGCATCGCGCCGGTCGCATATGGCAGGCCGGTGCCGATATGGCCGTAATTCTGGTTCCAGATCACGTCATTCGGCTTGCACTGATTGTAGGTCCAGCCGAACACCACGGAGGCGCCGCCGTCGCGGATCATGATGCCGTCCGCCGGAAAGGCCTTGGTGGCCTCGACGATGAAGCGCGCAGTGTGCACCTGCGTATTGCCGGTGCCATCGCTCTTGGTCAGGGCTTCCTGACCCAGTTCGTCGAGCTCGGCCTGACCATCTCTCATGAATTTCTCGAGACCGGCCGCCGGTGGCAGCCCGTCACCGAGCGCGCGGCTCAGTTGCGGCACCACGGCGCGCAGATCGCCGACCAGCGGAACGTCGATCGGCCGATTGACGCCGATTGCGGTCGGGTCCTGCTGGACATAGATCCATTTGCGTTCGGCCTCGCCCTCGTGCCAGTGTCGCCAGCGCCCGAAATGCACCGGCTCGCCGAGCTCGGTGCCCAGCGCGACCACGACATCACAGGCTTCGACCGCCTCGATCGATGCGTCGGAAAATACATATTGGAAGGTACGGTCTTCGAGCCCCTTGATATAGCTCGTACCACCGGAAGTCTGGATCACCGGGCAATTCATCTTCAGCGCCAGTTCCCTGACCGCGTCGCCCGATTTGGTCGTATGCACCGCATGGCCAACCAGCAGGATCGGGTTTTTCGCAGCCTTGATCAGCTCGGCAGCCTCGGCGAGACGGTCGCCGTCGGCGCCCTGATTGGTCAACCGGTAGCGATGCGGCGGCAAGACTTCGGGAACATCGAGCTCTTCGAGAATGACATTGCTGGGATATTCGACATAGGTCGGACCCGGCGTGCCCGACATGGCGATGCGGATGGCTTCGCGGATCACTTCGTCGGTCTGGTCGGCATATTCGATGGCGCCGGAATATTTGACCGAATCCTCGATCATCGGTTCCTGCTGGACAAACTGGATCCGGCCGCGCCGAACGCGCCGTTCGGTCACCCGCGCGCGTTGGCCGCCGAGGAAGATCACCGGAGAATTCTCGACTTTGCAGCACTGGATGGCGGGCATCATGTTGGCGAGGCCGGGGCCCAGCGTACCGAAGCACAAGGCGGGTTTGCCGGTAATCCGGCTGGCCGCTTCGGCCATGAATCCGGCGGCCGCTTCATGGTGCGGCGACACCACGGTCCAGCCGCGCGATTCGGCTTCCAGACAGAGATGCACGAAATTGGGATCGGGAATGCCGAACAGCGTCTTGATGCCTTCCGCTTCGAACAGGTCGAGTATCCGTTTGTAGACGGGTGTGCCGCCCTCCTTGACCGTCAGTTCCGAAGTTGCGGTTACCGGTTTGGGATCGTCATAGCTCATGTTATTTTCCTTACTTCGCCACGCCCCATGAAATTCGCCAGATTGCGATGCAGGTTGATGACTTTTTGTTCTTGATGTGGATTGGGCAGCGGGCCGCGAAACCCGCTCGATTTCATGCCCTTCTGGACAAATTCCATATTGGCAAAATCCTGTGCCAGTACGGAGCCCCAGTTTTCTGCGATCGGGTCGGCATAGACCCATTCGGTTTCGGGCTCTTCCCCTTCGGGATAGCGTTCCAGCGCATAGCTTTCGAACACGCATTTATTGGGATCATCGCCATAAGGACGCACCCGATAGCAGAGCGCGAAAGTCACGCCGTGCAATATGTTCTGGTTTGGCCACAGGCCCCAGGCGAGGCCGGCCTCCGCCATGATTTCCGGCGGTATTTCCGGCCAGATCACGCCGCGCGCCGCATCGTCCTGCTTGGCCGAAGCCATCCAGTGGGCGATGACATCCGCTGGCGGTGTGCCCTTTGGCAGTTCGTCGACCAGCCGGCTCGCCGCCTTGACCAGAGTCTCGGTAGAGGCGGAAAAATTGACGGTCTCGTAATTTTCCTTGATCAGTTCATAGGTCGAAACGCGCGGGTCCAGCCCCTTGCCGGCGCGGGTCGTGCCCGAACTTTCGGCCATTTTCAGATCTTCGTCACGCGTGTCATAGCTGCTGACCGAATGCAGGCCATATTGTTTTGAAAGCGCATAATAATTGCCATAGGCGAGCAGCTGGGTATGGGTGCCGGCGACATGATAGGGCTCCAGAAAGGCCTCGATCGCTGTCTTCCAGTTGCAGTCGTAAATCGCCCATTGGCGCCACTTGTAGTGCATCTTGGAAAGCTCGAAATGATCGAGAATTTCTCCGGCGCGTCCCATCCACTCCTTCAGCGGGATACAGTCGGGATCCATGTTGATGTAGATATAGCCGCCCCAGCAATCGACCTTGACCTCGCTCAGGCAGGTCATTTCCGGCGTGAGCTTGTTGTCCCAGTCCTGCGGATCGAGAATGAAGATATTTTTGCCGTCGGTGTCATATGTCCAGCCGTGGAAGCCGCAAATGAAATTCTTGCGGTTGTTCCCGCGCACATCATGGACCTTGCCGGGCAGCATGTCGGGTACGCTCACCAGCTGGCGGCCACGATGCGGGCAGACATTGTGAAAGGCCTTCAGCGATCCGTTATCCTTGCGCAGGATGATGATCGATTCTTCGGCAACATCATAGGTCATCCAGTCACCGGGATCGGGCAGATCGCTTTCCCGCTCGACCATTTGCCAGATTTTCGGCCACAGTTTTGACTTTTCTTCTTCCAGATAGTCCCGCGACAGGAAAGCCTCGGTCGGATAGGTCACCAGTTCTTCACGGTCCATCACGTCCGGGCCGATGTTCGGCGGTTTGATATTGCTAGGTTTATCCATTGACCATGTCCTTTCCGCTCTATTCCGCCGCTTGATCTTTGCTTATATCCAGACCTTCCAGATCACCCTTCTCGCGCCATGATTTCAATGTCTGCATGAAGTCATTCCAGCCGGCACCCCATTGACGGAACAGGCCCCATTCATGGCTGCTTGCACCCTCGTTGCTGAAATAGCTCGGCGGGCAGGCATTCAGAAATTCGCTATTATCCATCTGGGTGGCTTTGAAATGGTCGGTATAAGCGTCCATCGCTTCCTTGGTCGGCTCGACAGCCGTCGCGCCGCGCTTCAGCCCTTCGGCGATGATATGTGCGATATGTTCGCCCTGACGACCGAACTGTTCGGTGACCGAGGCGTTGAGCCCGCCCTGAATATAGCCGATATAGAACTGGTTCGGGAAGCCATGGGTCATGGTTCCGTGCAGGGTCTGCGGTCCGTTGCGCCAGTGATCATAGAGCGAGAGCCCGTCCCGGCCTTCGATTCTGTCGATGCCCCAGCGGCGTTCCAGCGCGCTGGTCACTTCGAAGCCGCTGGCAAATATGATGCAATCCGCTTCATATTCCCTGCCATTGGCGATAAAGCCTTTTTCGGTCAGCTGCTGCAGCCCGCGGGTTTCCGATACGTCGATCAACTCGACATTGTCCTGATTGAAAGCCGGGTAAAAGACATCGCTGGAAAGCGGTCTCTTGCACATGAAATTGTAATAAGGCTTGAGCTTTTCGGCGAGTTCGGGACTTTCGATCAAGTCGTCAACCCGGCGGCGCATCCGTTCCATCACGCGATGGTCCATGACATCGCGCCGGGCCAGCATGTCCTCCATGCTCAGTTCCGGCCAGCCCTCCGCTTCCAGTTCTGCCTTCAGATTGCGGCTGATCTCGGTCCAGAAATCGCACACCAGATCGGTGTCGCCGGGCCCATAGGCCTCCATCGCGCCGCGGTGGAAATTGTCCTTCCGCTCAGCTTGCCAACCGGGTTGGAGCGAAGCGAGCCATTCCTGATCCGTCGGCGGATTGGGCCGCGCATCGACAGTCGATGGCGTGCGCTGCATCACATAGAGATGTTCGCAATATTGGGCGAGATACGGGACGGCCTGAACCGCAGTAGCACCGGTCCCGACAAGCGCGACCTTCTTGTCTTTCAGCTTGTCGAGCACAGGGTTGCTGTAGCTGCCGCCGGTATAGTCATAATCCCAGCGCGCTGTATGGAACAGCTTGCCCTTGAATTTATCAATTCCCTCGATTGACGGCAATTTCGGCATGTTGAGTACGCCGTTTGCCATGACCACAAATCGCGCCTTGATATCATCACCGCGGTTGGTGCCGACGTGCCAGCGCTGAATCGCTTCATCCCAGGTCAGGGACGTGATCTGGGTGTGGAACAGGGCCCGGTCGGCAAAGCCGTATTTCTCCGCAATCTGCCGCGTATAGCCCTGAATTTCTTCGCCATCGGCGAATTTCTTGGACGGCATGAAGCCGGTTTCTTCGAGCAGCGGGAGATAACAATAGGATTCATTGTCGCACTGGATGCCGGGATAGCGGTTCCAGTACCACACGCCGCCAAAGTCGCCGGCCGTATCGATGTTACAAAAATCAGAGACGCCCTGTTGGGTCAGATAATAGGATGCCAGCACACCACCCCAGCCTGCGCCCAGCACAACGACATCCATTTCGCTTGTGATCGGATCACGCGGCTTTATTTCGGCTTCGGGGTCGACAGAAAAATCGGCCACAGGCCCGCCTTGCGGACGGACATATTGCTTCTGCCCATCCCGGAACAGACGCTTTTCCCGTTCGAACTTGTATCGCTCCCTCAGGGCCGGGATATCAAGCTCTTCGGCAGGCGGGACATTACTTGGTTTGCAGGACATTCACTTCCCCGAGACTCTGGTTACAGCTTTGTCATAAGCGACAGGTCGGTTGTTTCCACCCGGAATGACACTGTTCCCCCGCCTTATCGCCCCAGCGGTGCGAAAGGCGCTGCAAAGCATGCTATTCCTTTCTGGCTACGGATCAAATGACACGGGAGGCAGGGTTGCGAGGGCATGGGTATGGATAATCTGGAGGGCAGAATTGCCGTTGTAACCGGGGCAAGTCGTGGGATGGGACGCGGAATCGCGCTCGCACTGGCCGAACAGGGTGCAACGGTTTACGTTACCGGTCGCACGGTTACCGATGGCAAGCATTCGCTGCCCGGTACGATCGCCGCAACGGCGCGGGAATGCGACGAACGCGGCGGCCGGGGCATCGCGGTGCAGGTCGACCATTCGAACGATGAAGAAATTGCCGGGCTGTTTGCGCGAATTGCCGAGGAGCAGGGACGTCTGGATATCCTGGTCAATAATGCCATTGCCATTCCCGACGAACTGACCCAGCCAGGAGGTTTCTGGGAAAAGCCCGTGTCCAACTGGTCGATGATCGATATCGGGCTTCGCGCAGCATATGTCGCATCCTGGCAAGCCGCGCAGATCATGGTCCCGCAACACTCCGGACTGATAGTCGCTATCTCCGGATATGTCGGGGTGACCTACACCTACAGCGCGTTGTTCGGGACGTGCAAAACCGCGCTCGACCGGATGGCAAGGGATATGGCGGTTGAACTCAAGCCGAGCGGTGTCGCCTCACTCTCCCTGTGGCAGGGTTTCACTTATACCGAACGCGCCACGGAAAATCTCAAATCTGTTCCCGGAATGGCATCCCAGTTGAACAGCGCAGTGGGTAGCTCGGTTGAGTTTCCCGGCCGCGTGATTGCCAGTCTCGCCGGCGACGAACGGATCATGGAAAAAAGCGGCGGCACATTCATCGCGCCTGAACTGGCGGCTGAATATGGCATTACCGATATTGACGGCCGGATCATCCCTTCGTTGCGTGAAGAGCGCGGCGCTCCGATATGGCAGCCGGTCTAAGGCTGGTTCCCTGCAAAAAACTCGTTGCTCCAGTCGTTCTTGGCACGCCCGGAAAAGCGGGAATCGCTGAACTGCTGACCCATCACGCCCTTCGACCAGTCGATCGAATCGCCCCAGTCCTGGTACCAGTCATACAGCATCTTGCGTGATCCGATCCGCCACTGCTTGTCGCGCTTTTCGAATATGTCGAGATAACGCCCGCCGATCACGGTGTCGCGTTCGCCTTCCCCCATGTCCAGTCGGTGATAGGAAACGACCTGAGTCTCTACCTTCGCTCCATCATTTTCCAGCTCGATATGGCTTTGCGCGACAACATGCTGGGTGTTGGTGATCGCGTCGGCTCCTGGCACTACCCAGGCGAGATATTCGTCAAAACTGCCTTTGAACACACCATAATCCACGACCGCATCTGGCCAGAAAGCCGACTGGATGAGATCGGCGTTGCGCCGGTCTTCTCCCCGCGCCAGCCGGGCGATACAGCGGCGAATATATTCATGATCGAGAAGGTCTTCGAGCGCAATGTCCATAGCTTCCTCTTCCTGTAGAATTTCCATCGGACACTAGGCTGCAAAAATACCGCTGCAATAGCTAGCGACTAACATCGCCACCGGGATGCGGCAAAAATGGAGCGGACCGTGAATGCCGCTTCGCGGGAGCGATAAGCACGGTTGACGGATAGCCTGCTCCGGCAAGCGTGATATGACGCGGGCTTCAAGATAGACGGGTGGCGGCTGGTGTCGTTCTGACCCGATGTAGCGTGGGAGATAAAAGTGGGAACGATTACAACGCAGGAATTGCTGGACCGGGCAAGCGCCCAGACAGGGCTGGATGACTTTGGCGATCTTCCGTTTCGCGATGCGCTGGATCGCCTGATGGATTCGGCCAGCGGCGAAGCGAAGTTGAGCGAAGCGGGGGCAGAACGCTTTGCAGGATCGATAATCGGTTATCTGGTCAATCGCCTGAAGATCGTGGATTATCTCAAAAAGCATCCCGACCTGCTCGAACAGCCGATTGAAAAGCCCATGTTTGTCTTTGGACTGCCCCGCACGGGCACCACGCTGACGATCAACATGCTGGCCTCCGACCCTGCTCGCCGCAACTATATGCGTTGGGAAGCACTGAGCTCGGTGCCGCCATCGAAATCGAGCGGATATAAGGATGACGAACGCTATCTCGCCGAGCAACAGCGGATCGATATGTCGCAAAAATATATGCCGCATCTTTCCGCCATTCATCATGAGGATGCCGACAGCCCTTCCGAAGACCAGTTCGCCATGGCCATGTCATTCTGCTCGCAGCTGTTCGATTCCATTCTGGATGTTCCGGGCTATCACAAATGGTTCCTGCATGAAGCGGACTATGAGCCGGCTTTCCGTTTCCAAAAAATGCAGCTGCAATTGATGCAGGCCGAAAATGGTGGCCGCTGGACGCTTAAAAATCCCTGGCATCCGCTATATCTGGACGCTCTGACAAACGTCTATCCCGATGCCCAGCTGGTCATGACCCATCGCGATCCGTTGCAGGTTGTGGGATCGGCCTGCTCTCTGGTGAATACGGTTCGGCCGATTTACAGCGATGCCGTCGATGGCCGCCGGATTGCGGACGCGCTGATGGAAACATTCGATCTCATGATCGAACGCCAGCAGGCTTACCGCGCCAAGCATGGAGAAGATGCGATCTTCGATATCGACTATGCCGAGCAGGTGCGCGATCCGGTCGGCATGATGGCAAAAGTATATGACCATTTCAACGAGCCGCTAACAGCAGAAGCGGAAGCAGCGATGCGCGCCTGTATCGCGGAAAACCCCAAGGGCAAGCACGGCAAGCACAAATATACGCTGGAAGAATTTGGCGTGAGTGAGGACGAGGTTCGCGAACGCTACAAGGATTATCGCGATCGTTTCGGCTTTGCCTGAACCGGCCTGTTCAATCAGGCTGCGACAACCGGCTCCTGCTGTTCGCGCTGCGCCTTGCTCGGGTTGAGCCGCAGAAAAACCAGCAGATAGTAGCGGTTCGGGGCGCCGAATATCTGTTCGGGAACCCCCGGCGCGATCAGGTCTTCAGGCAGAACATGTAAATGGCCGCCGATCGAACCATTTGCCGGTTCGATCAGCGGCCATTATCTTCTCCGCTGGTGTATCAGGCCGCTGGGCCTCACTCGGGTCGTTTGAACAGCTCGATCTCCGCCGTTGCCGTCGCCAGCACCGCGCCCAGCTGGTTGACCATCCGGCAATCGACCGCAACCATGTGGCGCCCATCCTCGTCGACATATTTGTCGAGGATATTGCCGGTCATGATCGTGATATCGCCGGTCAGCGCGGGGCTGCGATAATTGCACTTGCTGTGGCGGACCATGCCCCATTCGCTGGCCCAGCCAGCGAAATAGTCGGTGATCCACGCTCCCATCGATGCGCCATAGCCATAGCCGCGCGGCATGCCGATATAGCGCGCCCAGCGTGGGAACAGATGTCCGCGCGACGGGCCGATATAGGCGCCGTCGGTATTTTCCGGATTGATCGCTTCCTCGGTCGGATCCTGCTCCGGTCCGGCCATCGGACCGACAAAGCCGAGTTCCGCCATGTTGAGATCGGTGCGACGGTGCATGCTGCCCCATTGCGTGAAGGTGTAGCTGCGCCATTCGGTGGTGAAGCTGACGATCGAATGGATGCCGAACACGCGCTCGGGCAGGGCGGTGTCCTTCTTGACATCGTCCCAGTAACGCGGGCTGTGGCCAAGGTCGTGGAGCATCTTGATCCACTCGAACTTGCGCTCTTCCAGCTTTTCCAGCTCGTCATCGGTCCACACCGGTTCCTCATGGCCTTCGGTCGTGCCGGACTGGCTCGCTTCGCCCGCTTCCTGGCCGTAGCGGATCGAGGTCGAGCGTTGCTTGGCGACGAGATCGCCGTGCTGGTTATAATAAAAATTGTCGCCACGCTGGAAACAGGTCGGTCCGGCGAAGCTGGTTTCCTTGATCGTATAGTCAAAGGGAATGCGCTCGTTCCAGATCCGGTCGCCGCCTTTGACCGTGGGGCCATAGAACCACCATTCGTCGCCGCCGAACAGCATGTGGGAATTGGGTATCTTGCCGATGCAGGACGGTGCCGAGCCATGGCCGTCATCCATGGTGACCGGGAAGCTTTGCGGCGCAATCAGCTCGCCGTGGCGGCTCTGCATGGCATAGTTGGTGTCATAATGAAGCCGGTTCGGATAATGCATCGCCTGTACCCAGCGCCGGATATCGCAATTGGCAAAAGGATCGACCATCCGGGCAGGCTGCATGGATTTGCCCATATAATTGTCGAGATCAGAGCAATCGAGCTTGGGAGTTGACACCGTTTTTGTCTCCTTGTTTATGTTCAACCCGCACTGCAGGCCGTTTGGCATGCTGAATGCGCGACATTGGCGGAGAGGCCAAGCCGTCGAACGTTTCAGCCGCATCATATCGCTGCAGCGACGTATTGGGGCAAATGCCACGCAATATTGGATTAACTTTCGCGCGGGCGATAGATGAAAGCGCACAGTTGCAAGCATGATAGTGCGCGTCCATGCAGACTGTGTCGACAGGGGAACCGGAAAAAATGGCAAATAACAGCAAGCGCAGAGCCCGTGATCCTGAAGCGACGCGAGCAGATATCCTCGAAGCCGCCCTGACCCTGCTGTCCAAGGACGGGCCGGACGCCGTGAGCCTGTCGGCTGTCGCGGCGCTAGCCGGGGTCAACCGGGGTACTGCCTATCAGCATTTTGAAACGCGTGAAAAACTCGTCGCCGCGACGCTCGAGCTGGTGTCCGAGCGGATGTTTCTGACCGTTTTCGGTGATCCCGAATTGCTCGGCGAACGCGATGTCGAAAAGGTCGACATGGTCGAGACCACTGACCGTCTCGCCGTTTTCGCCATGGAAAATCCCGATCTCTGTCGCATCTGGCTGTTGCAACTTCTGTCCCTTCCCGATCCGTCCAAGGATCCATTCTGGCGGGAATATGCCGGTTCCATCGCCCGCTTCGCACAGACCGACATGGCAAAGCCGGGAATCGATGTTGACGTATTCTCGGTGATCACGCTGGCAGGGAATTTCCTCTGGCCGGTTTGGGCACGATCGCATTCGCATGATGAAAAGGAACGCACTGCGCTGGCGCATCGCTTCGCCCGGGAAATGCTGCGCTTGTCACTATATGGCACGCTCGTCGAAGACCGGAACCAGACCGTTGTCGAACGGCTGGCGGACGAGGATTTCGGGCAATCGCCAAAGCCATTGAAACTAGTGAATGAAAAATCAGAAAAAGGAACCAATTCGTAATGTTCAACGCAATCGTAATCGACAAGAATGATGATGGCCAATCGGTCGCCCTTACCCAGGTCGACGAAGCAAATCTGCCCGAAGGCGATGTGCTGGTCGACGTCGCCTATTCGACGCTGAATTTCAAGGACGGCCTGGCGATCACCGGCAGTTCACCAGTGGTACGCAGCTTCCCGATGATCCCCGGCATCGACCTTGCCGGTACGGTTCGGGAATCATCGCACGCCGACTATAAGGCAGGTGACAAGGTTGTGCTCAATGGCTGGGGCGTGGGCGAAGCGCATTGGGGCGGCCTGGCGCAGGTTGCACGGCTCAAGGGTGACTGGCTGGTCGGCCTCCCCAAGGCATTTGATGAAAAACAGGCGATGGCCATCGGCACGGCCGGATATACCGCAGCATTGTGCGTCGACGCGCTGGTCGACCATGGCGTGACACCCGATCAGGGTGAAGTGCTGGTTACCGGTGCGACCGGTGGAGTGGGTTCGGTTGCAATCGCGCTGCTGAAAGCGGCCGGTTTCACCGTTGCTGCGCTCACCGGCAAGCCGGATGAAGCGGACTATCTCAAGGGGCTTGGCGCTGACCGGATCATTGATCGCGCGGAAATGGGCGAGAAAGGCAAGCCGATGCAGCGAGAAACCTGGGCTGGTGTCGTTGACACAGCGGGCAGCTTCACGCTCGCCAATGCCTGCGCGCAGACAAAATATGGCGGCACGGTCGCTGCTTGCGGACTGGCACAGGGTTTTGATCTGCCGGCAACCGTGATGCCGTTCATCCTGCGCGGCGTTTCGCTGCTCGGGGTAGACAGCGTCATGGCGCCGAAGGCCAAGCGACTGAAGGCATGGGATCGCCTCGCCAAGGATCTTGATCCCGCCGCACTGGAATCCATCGGTCAGGAAATCACCCTGTCCGAGGCGGTCGATACGGCGAAAAAATTCATGTCGGGTGAAGTGCGCGGGCGCTACATCGTCGACGTGAACGCCTGACCCGCGGGGATATCTTATGCCGGTAAAGCCTCTTTCCATCGTCGCAGGTCCTCCTCTTGCAGAAGAGGAGGGTATCGGGGAACTAACGCTTTCCGGCTGGTTCCTGGAGGTCACCGAACAATTTGCCGACCGTGAGGCCCTGGTGTTCTATGACGAGGGAAAGCGCGTCAGCTGGACCTATGCGGACCTGCGCGACCGGGCATTCGAGGCGGCGCGCGCCTTGATTGCGGCCGGGGTCGGCAAGGGCACGCGCGTCGGCATATTGATGACCAACCGGCCGGAATTTTTGGCTGCGACGTTCGGGACGGCGCTGGCTGGCGGGGTTGCGACGACGATCTCGACTTTTTCAACGCAGGACGAGCTGGAGCATCTGGTGAATCTGTCCTGTTGCTCGGTGCTGCTGCTCGAACGGCAGATACTCAAGAGGGATTTTTCCGCCCTGATGGAAGCGATCGAGCCGGAAATCAGCAACTGCTCTCCCGGTCAGATCATATCCGAAACTTTTCCTTTCCTCACCCATGTCGCTGCCATCGGCGAAGCGAGCGGTGGGATCGAGACTTGGGATGATTTTCTCGCTCGCGGACAAAATATCAGTGACGACCGCGTTCTTGCCCGAGCCAAGCTAAACCGGCCGTCCGATCCTGGCGTCCTGTTCTTCTCCTCAGGCTCCACTGCCATGCCCAAAGGCGTGCTGTCCGCGCATCGCGGAGTCACCCTGCAACTGTGGCGCTTCCCGAAATATTATGGCGTCGAACGTACGCCGCGGGTCTGGTCGGCGAACGGGTTTTTCTGGTCGGGCAATTTCGCCATGGCCTTTGGTGGCGGGCTGACAAAGGGTGGCGCTTTGGTGTTGCAGTCGACCTTCCAGCCCGAGCAGGCACTGGCGCTGATGGAGACCGAAAAGGCGAACCAGGTCCATGCCTGGCCGCACCAGTGGGAGCAACTTGTCGCGGCGCCAAACTGGGCCAGCGTTGATCTGTCAGAAATGTATTATGTCGATCGGACTTCGCCGCTGGCAGCGCATCCGACCATCGATACCGATTGGCGAGAGCCTTATGCCACTTACGGCAACACCGAGACCTTCACCTTCAGTTCGACCTTCCCCTCCAACACGCCCGAGGATGTGATCGGGGGGTCCCATGGCAAGCCCTGTCCGGGTAATATATTCAAGATCGTGGCGCCGCTGACAGGCGAAACGGTGCCGATGGGCGAACGTGGCGAAATTTGCGTCAAGGGTCCGACGATGATGCTCGGCTATATCGGCATCCCGCTCGACGAGACGCTCGATGACGAAGGCTATTTGCGCACCGGCGACGGCGGCTGGTTTGACGATCAGGGCCGACTGCACTGGGAGGGGCGGCTCAACGACATTATCAAGACAGGCGGAGCCAATGTTTCCCCGCTCGAAATTGACGCCGTGCTCAAGAAAAATCCCGGCATCAAGGCAGTGCAGACAGTGGGCATTCCCCACGATACTCTTGGTGAGCTCGTTGTGTCCTGTATCGTGTTGCACGACGGTGCAAATCTGGATCAGAGCGCGGTTCAGGCCTTCGCCAAGGAGAAACTGGCCAGCTACAAGGTGCCGCGACGGGTGCTGTTCTTCGCCGAAGATGATCTGGAACTCACTGGCAGCTCCAAGATCAAGGCTGCCGATGTAAAGGCACTCGCATCCCAGCGTCTGTCAGGAGAAACATGATGAGCAGTGATGCTCTGGAGATCGCCAATCTCAAGGCCCGCTATTGCCTGGCAGCAGATACTTCGACCAGCGATCAGGCCGGTGCACGGGAGATGTTTGGCACTTTGTTCACCGAGGACTTTGTTGGCGATTATGGCTTTGGCATGCTGGAAGGACCAGAGGCCATTGCCGACTTCATGGTCACGGCAATTGGCGGCGGCAGCGAGTGGATGATCCACGCGCTCGGCTCGCCAATCATTGAAATTGATGGAGACAGCGCAACAGGGGACTGGACCATCCAGGTGGAATCGCGTCGGCGCGAAGGCGCGGGGCTGATGACCGTGGTTGGGCGTTACTCGGATATTTTCAGGCGCACGGACAAGGGTTGGCGGATAGCAAGCATCAAATTCACTCGCTTCGAATGACGATCGCATCAAGAAGCTATCGAGGGTGATATTCCGGAAGCTTTGATCAATTTCCAGAATTGGGAGAGAAATGCATGAACAAGAGATTTTCCGGTAAAACCGTCGTCGTAACGGGTGGAGCCGCCGGACTGGGCCGCGCCCATGCGCTCGCCTTCGCAGGTGAGGGCGCGCATCTGGTCCTCCTTGACATCAACGAAGCCGGTCTGGCGGAAACCAGAGGGCTGATCGAGGATCGGGGATCAACGGCATCAACCCACCGGGTTGACATGTCGGACGAACGGCAGATCATTGACTTTGGCAAGGCAATACTCGCCGATCATGACCGTATCGACGTGCTGATCAACAATGCCGGGCTGCACATGGGGGAAATTGCCCGCGGCTTCAGCGGCATGGGGCTGGCGAAATGGCAGCATTTCTTCACCGTAAACAGCTTCGCTCCGCTGCTGCTCGCCGAGGCGATCCAGCCGGCGCTGGCGAAGGCCAAAGGAATCATCATCAACAAATCCTCGATGGCCAGCTATAACCCGGCGACCGCCTATGGCATCACCAAGGCGACCCTCAATATTTTCACCCATGCGATGGCCACGCAATTTGCTGCCGACGACATCCGTTGTGTGGGGATCGCGCCCGGCCTGATGGCGACGGAAGCCGCGCAGCAGGGGGTGGATCCGGAAAATTGGGAAAAGCTGAAGGCGATGCAATATGTCAAGCGTCAGGGCACGGCTGAGGATATCGCCAATCTCGCGATATTTCTGGCATCGGATGAAGGCAGCTTCATCAACAATCAGGTGATCCTGTGCGATGGCGGCAACATGATGCGCGGCTGGCGGGGATGATCCTCATGCGCAATCCGATTGGCCGCTTCGCTGTTTCCCTGATGCTGGCCGGTCTGGTTGCATGCACCCCGGTTTCGGAAAATGTTCAATCTGCCAGCGGCGAGAATATCGAACAGCCGCCAATGCTTCGCATCGCCATCATCGGTGACAGGACAGGGGGACACCGACCGGAAGTGTTCGAGGATGCCCTGCACAAAATTCACGCTATGCAACCCGATCTGGTGCTGTCGGTCGGCGATCTGGTCGAAGGCTATATCGAGGATGAAGAAGAATTGGCCAGGCAATGGAATGAAGTGGAAGCGGAGCTGGAAAAATTCGGGCCCCGTTTTCATGCGGTGCCGGGAAATCACGACTATTCCAACGCGGTCATGGCCCGTATCTGGCGCGAACGGCGCGGGCCGGCTTATTGGAGCCTGGTGAAAGACGATGTTCTCATTCTCGGTCTTTCGACCGAAGACCCGCCAATTGCGCTGCCGCAAAGCGCGATGGAAGGGCATGTCCGGCTGCAGCAGGCAATGGCGCGCGATCCCGTCGGAACGCAGGAGCGCATTCTCGAGGCGACGCGGGGCAAGGAAAAAGTGGCTAAGCCTGGCGAGGTTTCGATCAGCCCCGAGCAGGTCAGCTATTTTCGCAAGGTCCTAGCCGACAATCCCGCGCCGCGCTGGACATTCATTCTCATGCACAAGCCCGCATGGGCCTATGACAGCGCCGAATTCCGGGAACTGGAAGCGTTGCTGGCCGATCGGCCCTATACTGTCATCGCTGGCCATGAACATTATTATGACTATGCCGCCCGGAACGGACGCGATTATCTGACACTCGGGACGACCGGGGGTGTCTGGCTCAAGGACGGCCCCGGCAAGGTTGATCATCTCTTGTGGGTCGCGGTCGGGCAGGGCGAGCCGACATTTTCCAATATCGAGATTGGCGGAATTTTCGACAAGACGGGGCGCTAGACCGGAGCAGGGCTTTGCCCTGACGCGATCAGTTCATGGATGAAGGCGGTTTTTCGCTATCCCATTCCGGGCGACGTTCACCGATCGTGCCGACCGCCTTGCTCCACCAGTTCGGATTATTGGCGAGCAGCTTGATATCGAAAGCATTGGAAGAGCGATATTCAAGCAGTTCCACGCCCTGTTCGCCGGGCGTGTAGACATAGGGCACATCGGCGCCGACGAAAAACCCGTCCCCGATCCCCAGATCCTCGGTGCCGATTCGCAGCGATCCGGCCAGGATATAGTAGAGGCAGTCGGTGTCATGGCTGTGGCGGGGCAAAGGAAAGCCGCTCTTGAACCAGACGTGGGTCAGGCTCATTCCAGGCATCTGGAACAGCACACGCAATGTGGCACCTTCCAGCATTCCTGCCTCATGCGCCGCAATCGATCCTTCGGTTTCAACCTCGGTAAGGGGCTGCTGGGTCATCATGTCGCATTCGGCACAGTCCGGGGCATCCTTCGCCCGGATGATGGAAAAGCGTATCGGTTGATTTTCGGTTTTGGCCATGACCGATCAATGATAGTCCGAAGGACAGCAAAAGGGAATATGCATGAGCCTCTACACCACGATCCACCTGCACAATGTTCCGGAAAATCGGGAGGGTGAATATGCCGACTGGTTTGACGGCAAGCACCGCGCGGATCTTTCGCGTTTGCGAGGTTTTTTGCAGGCGGACCGCTATGAACTGACTCCCGAACAGATCATGCCGGACATTCCCCAGCCATGGCGTTTCATGAGCGTCTACGAATTTGACTATCCGGCGCCGGAAATCGATTTGCCGGCGCTTGCGCCGCTGCTAGCCGAAGCGCGGGATGCCGGGATGATTGACGATAGCGACGAAAGCGAGCGCATCCACAGCTATGCCATGTATTCCGACTGGAAATTCAGCCCCAATCATCAGGCGGGCAAGCCCTTTTCCGGCGTGTCGATCATCCTCGCCAACTTTGTCGCCGGTCGCGAGCCGGAATATCACCAATGGTATGACGATGTGCATATGCCCGAAGTGTCCCGTGTCCCGGGAAAAGTCGGGATGAAACGCGGACGACTTGCCGATCTGCAGGTCGAGCCGCGCCGCTATTGTCCGGGCAGCGATCTCGTATTCTGTGCCCAGCAGACCGACGACCTGCTGTTCACCGTTCGCGACTTCAGCGCCCGCGCGCGCGGTGTCAGTCCGTCGGGTGTCGCCTTCCAGCCGCGCAGTTCAGCCGGCTCCGTGGCCCGCACCGTTCACTATTTCCGCAAGGTGAGCGGCGATCAGTTCTGGAGCGACGGAATCGCCTATGATGGCGATCTGGCGGTCTACCCCGAAGATTTTGCCCGTCCGGCTAATTCCTGAACAACCTTATCGCGGCTGCGATGAAAGCGGGTCGCTACTGGTCTGAATAAGGAATTTCGCGATAGGCTTTGTGAAAGAGGTGAAAAATGTCCAAAACAATTATCATTACCGGTGCGGGCGAGGGTCTCGGCCGCACATTGGCCCAGCGTTTCGCGGCAGATGGCGACCGTGTCGTGCTGCTCGGGCGCACATTTGAAAAAGTTGCGAAAGTTGCCGATGAACTGGGCGGCGAACATTTCGCCCTGTCCTGCGATGTTGGAAATCCTGCCTCGGTCCGCGACACTTTCGCCAACATTGCCAAAAAATGCGAAAAAATCGACGTTCTGATAAACAGCGCCGCATCCTACGAACCCTTCACTCTCGCCGAGGCAACGGACGAAAAGGTGGTAGCGATGGTGAACACCAATCTGACCGGCCCCGTATTATGTTCGCGCGAAGCCCTGCCGCTTTTCCGGAACAGCGGCAAAATCATCAACGTCAGCAGCGAGAGTGTTGCTCTCAAATTTGCCATGCAGTGGCTTTATACTGCGACCAAGGCGGGTCTCGAAGCCATGTCCAGCATGCTCGACCGGGAGCTGGCCCCCGATGGCATCAGGGTCTCTTCGGTTCGCTGTGGCCAGATGTATGACGAAAGCAAGACCGGTTCGAACTGGCCGATCGACCTGACGATGCGTTTTGTCGAAGAAAATGTGAAAGTCGGCATCGATGTCCGCACCCGGCCCTTGTCGCATTACAAATCCGTCGCCGATATTTTCAGGCATGTCGTCGATACACCGCATGACATGCATGTCGGCCATGTCGAGATCACGGGCGATCGCCCCTATGTTCCCGTTCAAGAGAAGAAAGATTCAGAATGACCATGCTCCCCGAAGCCAAGCTATATGTCGATGGAACCTTGCGCGAGGCCGCCGCTGGCAGGACATTCGACATTATCGGACCGTGGACGGGAGAAGTCGTGGGCAAGGCAGCAGATGCCTCCGCTGCCGATGTCGACGAAGCAATCGCGGCTGCCCGCCGGGCATTTGATGAAAGCGATTGGGCAACCAATGTCGAATTGAGGGTCGGTCTGGTCAAAAAATTGCGGGACCTGTTCGAGGAGAACAAGGATCGCCTGAATGAGCTCGCCAGAATAGAAGCGGGTGCTGCACTTGGAGCAGTGGGCCGGGCGCATGTCGACATGGCGCTGGACGGCTGGGACGACTATCTGCGTGTATTTCCCGAAGTCGAATGGGAAACCGACTATGGCACACGTGAAGGCTATGGTTTTACCAGCCATCGCCGGGCATTTCATGAACCAGTGGGCGTGGTTGGCGCAATCTCTCCCTGGAACGTGCCGCTGTACGTGAATGTCGGGAAGGTCATTGCAGCGTTGCTGGCTGGCTGCACTGTTATCCTGAAACCTGCTCCCAACACGCCGGGCATGGGCGCGATTTTCGGTGAACTGGCGGATAAGGCCGGTTTTCCCGCGGGCGTAATAAATGTCGTGTTTGGCAGCGATCCTGCCGAGGCCGGAGAGATGCTGGTTACCGATCCGCGCGTGGATCTGATCAGCTTCACCGGATCGACGGGCGTCGGAAAGCGCATCATGGAGAAAGGGGCGCAGACCCTGAAGCGTGTGTTCCTCGAACTGGGAGGAAAATCAGCGAAGATCATCCTCGACGATGCGCCGAATTTCGCCATGGAAGTCGCGCAGACCATGCTGGTATTTCATGCCGGGCAGGGCTGTGCCGTGCAATCTCGTCTGCTGGTTCCCGTTAGCCGATACGAGGAAACTAAGGCGATTCTGGCACAAGCCTATGCCGGTTTTGGTGACAATTGGGGCGACTTCGACAACCCGCAGCAGATCATGGGACCGGTGATATCGCAGCGCCAAATGGATCGCGTGCTATCCTATATCAAACTCGGGCAGGAAGAAGGTGCTACGTTGCTCGCTGGTGGTAATGCGCGTCCCGACAAGGGAACCGGCTATTTCATCGAACCAACCGTTTTCGTCGATGTGACCAATGACATGCGGATTGCGCAGGAAGAAATTTTCGGACCGGTTCTGGTCGTCATCCCGTTCGATGATGATGATGCTGCCGTGCGTATTGCGAACGATAGCGAATATGGGCTATCGGGTGGTGTGTCTTCGGGTGACTTCGAGCGGGCCATGTCCGTTGCGCGGCGGATCAGAACGGGTTCGATCAGCGTGAATGGCGGCATGTGTATAGCCGGGGATATCCCGTTCGGCGGCTATAAGGCCAGCGGTGTCGGCCGGGAATGGGGCCGCGAAGGGATCGAGGAGCATCTCGAAACCAAATTGATTGCATGGAAAGAGTGATTTGCACAGTTCATCGGATTTACGTATTTCGGCAGAAAATAACGAGCGACCAGCTAGCGAACGGGTCGTGCGCAATCTGAATGGACAAAAATTAGGGCGCAAGGGCATCATTACCCGACAAAGAATTCTGACGGCTGCCAGCAAATTGATTGTCGAGACAGACGACCTCCAGATTTCCCTCGGTGCCATTGCAGCCGAAGCAGACCTGGGCATGACCTCGGTCTATAATTATTTCAGCGACCTCACAGACGTTATCCTCGGGGTGCTTGAACATATAATGGTCGACGCTGAGGAGGCCTATCTGGCTCATTTGCGCATCCGCTGGGAAGATGAAAATCTCGCCGAAGAGTGCAGCAAGTTCATCAATGCCTTTTTTATCTTCTGGACCCGAAATGCGAATGTATTTCACATACGCAATAATTTTGCGGACAAGCGGGACCGGAAGATGATCGCTCACCGTGCTTCCGTTGCCCAGGAAATCCTCGGCCTGATCATTGCGCAAATGGCGAAGAAATCCGAAAGTTCCGAATATCCACATAATTCAATGGCATCTGCGGTTTATATGGGCATTGAGCGTGCGGTATCGGTGCTGAACAACAAGCTTTTGATGAACGACCTTCCGACTGCATATCGCCCCGACAAAACCGGGCTATTGGCCGCCGAAGCCCGATTGTTTGAATTTGGAATTCGCAGTGAACGCGGTGTTCAATGGTGATGCTGGCCAGCTGTCACTAAAGTCCTGCAGGACTATTTGCCCTCGCTACCGATCTTCTTGATATAATCATCAATGCGTTGCCGGTAGGCCGGATTTAACATCAACGCGCTATTTGCCATCCGTTCGACCTGCCTTCCCTGGTCACGGCCGAGGTCCGCGGCCAGTTCGATGGCTATTTTGGCTGCGCCCATTTGCTCGGGATCGCTCTTGGTCAGATGGTGGCAGAATTCCAGCGCCGCTGCGTCAAAATCCTGGTCAGGCAGGACATCGTGAACCAGTCCCATGATCAAGGCGCGATCCGCATCGACCTTCTGGTTACCCATGATCAGCCAGCGCGCCCAGTGGGAACCGCAAATGCGAGTCAGGCGGCTCACACCATTTGATGCGGGCAGCACGCCGAACAGACCCTCGGGAAACGAAAATTTTGCAGCTTTTGCCGCAAGCCTGAAGTCGCAGGACAGTGCCAGTTCAAGCCCGCCGCCGACGCAGGTCGCATGGACCGCGCATACAATCGGTTTCTCGATATGCTCCATCTCGTCATAGATTCGGTGCATGCCATGCAGGCCAATGCGATGATTCTCACGAATTTCGGTTGCGGTTTCGGGGCGTTTGCGCCCTGATCCACCCTTCATATCCGCACCTGCACTGAAAAAGCGGCCATTGGCCCTGACGAGCATGACGCGAAGTCCGGGGTCATCACGAAATCGTAGCAGCGCTTCGTCGAAAAGCTGCATGGTCTCGCCTGAAAGAGCATTGAGCTTTTCGGGGCGATTGAGCGACACGATCAGGATGGAGTCGCGTACTTCCGTCAGCAGATGTGGTTCTTCCGTCATATCGATATCCTTACGCGCGTGTTCGGGGCAGGCCAAGCGCTCGTTCCGCAATCATCGAACGGTGAACTTCACTGGTGCCACCATAAATGCGTGTCCCGTGCGCATGGCGATAGGACTGGTTGAGCAGCGCGGCGGCACCCTCGCGCTTGGTCAGCGAAAGCGGCGCAGTCAGGCTGAGCAGATCGCGGGCATCTTCCAGAAAACATTCGGAAGAGAACATTTTTGCCATCGGGCCGAAGCCGGGATTGGGCTTCTTCTCCGCACCCGCCCAAGTAGCACGATGTTCGAGCAGCAGTGCAGCTGCTGCATTGGCGCGCGCGCGTATCAGGCGCCGCCGGGCATCATTGCTATCAATCAACTTGCCGCCTTCGGGTGCGTCGATCTCCTGGCAGAGTTCTTCGGCGGCTTCGATCGTCGCGAACATCGGATTGGCAAAGCTGCCGCCATGTTCGAGTTCAAGCGCGAGCGACATGGTGCGTACTCCACCATCAACCTCGCCAAGCCGCCAACTGTCCGGGATTTTCACATTGTCGTAAAAGGTAATGTTGGTCCGTTCGTCCTGAAAGGTGTGTACAGGCTGAATCGTTACACCTGGTGCCTTCAAGGGCACGATGAACATCGTCAGGCCTTTATGCTTGGCAACTTCCGTGTTGGTGCGCGTAAGCATCAACACATAGTCTGAAAGATTGGCACCGCTGGTGAACATCTTCGTGCCATCGATCCGCCATCCGTTTCCGTCCGGTACGGCACGGGTCTGGGCAGCAAAAACATCCGATCCCGCGCCGGGTTCGGAATAGCCAAGACTGGCGATGGATTCACCGGACGTAATCTTCGACAGCACTTCCTGTTTCAATTCATCCGATCCCGCTCGCGAAATCATCAGCCCGACCATTTCCGCTACGCCGGCGGCAGGATTATTATAGCCATGCTTGTCGAATGTGCGTCTGGCAGCAGCCTTGGCATAAGGGCCGATACCGCGCCCGCCAAGTTCAGGGCTGGAGAGGAAGTGCAGTCGTGCCTCGATCAGTTTCTTGTGCAGCTCGGGCACAAAGCCTTCCCAGCTGTAGTGGAATTTTTTCCGCATCTCGGGCGTGACATTTGCCTCCATGAAGGCATCGATTTCTGCCATCATTGCACGGGCTTCTTCGCCGATATCGAATTCGATGGGCAGGTCACCGACATCCGGTAGCGATATTTTCTCCTCGCCATAATGCCGTCTTCCGGCTTCGGTGAGCCACTGCTCCGGATCTCCTGCGATCAATGGCCAGGAACGAGCGCGCTGCACATAGAGATAGATGTCATATTCGGTCGTGAGACCATAGCCACCAAAAGTATGCAGCGCCTGGCTTGTTGCTTCGCCGGCGGCGCGCGCGGCCCACCATGCCGCCACTGAAATCTGTGCGGCTGCGTCCTGATCCCCATCCGCTATGGCGCGCATGGCTTTCCATGCAAGCAATTTGCCGGAGTCAACGAGGCACAGGCAATCGGCGAGCGGATGGCTGATCCCCTGGAATTTTCCGATTTCCTGACCGAATTGTTTGCGCTCGCACGCATATTCCGAGGCAGTTTTAAGGGCCTGTCTGCCGAGACCGGCCAAAGCCACCGACACAAGAATTTTCCATTCCTCGACCGTTGCTTCGAACAAGGCCGTGGCTTCCGATCCGGATGCCAGTACGGTCGCCTCGACGAGACCGAAATCCATTTCTGCCAGTCCGTCTGAGGAAAGGCTCGGTTCGGTGGTGCGTTCGTGTTGCGACAGGTCGAACAACAGCACCTGATCACCCTTGCGTGCGACGACGATATCCGCTTCGGCTCCGCCGGCAACAAATTGTTGCGGCTTGTCGAGGATATCATGCAGTGCCAGCGAGGCGACTTTTTCGCCGCCGACCACAGCGCCCAGATGCCCGGCAAAGGCATCGCTTCCGAGTATCGCCAGCAGACGTGCTGCCAGCACCGTTTCCGCAATCGGCCCGAACGGCAGCTTGCGGCCTACTTCTTCCATCAACACCGCGGCGTCGAAGGTCCCGAGCCCCAGACCATCATTCTCTTCCGGCACTCGCAGAAGAAAGGCTCCGAGTTCAGCCAAGCCACTCCAGACCTGACGATCCAGCCCTTCTTTTTCGGCCTTGCGAAGACGTTCCGGTGTGCAAGTGTCGTCAAAAAAACGCGCGAAGCTCTCGCGCATCATTTCCTGTTCTTCGGTGAGGTCGAAATTCATTACTGGCTTACTCCGGTTTGGCGTTTGCCATCATTTTGCTGAGATCGACTTGGCCGGTGGCCAGGCCACCCATGAAACCGCCGTCAACAGGGAATACGACGCCGTTCACAACCGAAGCCAGGTCGCTGTTCAGCAAGACGATGCCGCCAGCCTGCTCTTCCGCAGTAGTGTAACGACCGAGCGGTTCGGCCGCAGCGTCGATCACGTCCTTGCCGGAGGTTTCCAGGAAACTTGCCATCATCGGCGTCTGGGTGGGCGAAGGCAGCGTGCAGTTGATGCGAATGCCCTTCTTTATCAGCTGTGCTCCCATGAACTGGGTCCAGACGATGACATTCTCCTTGGAGAAAGAATAGCCTTCCGCCACGGTTTCCATATTGGCTTCGCACCATGCCACAGCCGCGTCCCATCCATCAGTGGTCACAAGCTCCATGTTGGTCGGGATTCGTCTGCTCCAGCCCAATCCCCCGACAGAGGCGATATTGGCGATCGCTCCGCCCTTGCCCATGAGAGGCAATACCTGCTGTGTCAGATGCCGCAGGCCGATGAAGTTGACTTTCATCACGTCCATTGGCGGCAATCCGTTCGGCAACCCTGCGCAGTTGAACAGCGCATCGATCTTGCCGCCAAGCGCCGCCACGGCGGCCTCAATCGAAGCGGGATCGCGCAGGTCAACATTGGTGAAGGATGCCAGTGGCAGATCGGAATCCTTGAAATCCATCCCGTGAACTTCGGCACCAAGGTCCAGCAGCAATTTTGCAGTGGCTGCACCCATCCCCGAATAGCAACCGCTTACAATGACGCGTTTGCCAGAATAGCCTAAAATGTCGGACATAGTTTCTCTCTCATGTTTCGGGCGACGGAGCCCAGTCTGGTTCGTGAATGTTCGCAGTGAAGCAGAGGCCGATCAATGGGCCGCTCCGCAAATCGCTACCGCGATACGCGGTCATGATTCACGGCTTTTCAAAAGCTGAGATGAAAGGATCACCAGACCAGCGGCAAATGATGTGGCCCGATAACTCCCCCTGGACGATAGACGATCTCTGTTCCCGGTTTGAGTTTGAACTCCGGGATTCGCTTGAGCCACTCCTGCAACGCGATTTTTATCTCCAGCCGCGCCAGATGCGCACCCATGCAACTGTGTACGCCGACGGTGAAGGCCAGGATGATCTTCTTGGGGCGGGTAAAATCAACTTCGGTAGGATTGGGGAATACATCCGGATCGTAATTGCAGGCTGGCAGGATGCTGGTGACCTTGTCGCCTTTCTTCATCTGCACGCCCCGCATTTCGATATCCTTCGCTACGGTGCGGCCGGAAAATGTCACCGAGAAAACCCTCAGCAATTCTTCCACCTGCGCATTGATATTGTCCGGATTGTCGATGATTTCCTGTACTCGCTCAGGGTTGCGGGCAAGCCACAGCCAGATATTGTTGAGCGTCGCGAAGACCGTGTCGAGACCCGCAATGAACAGAAATATGACGAAACCGAATTTTTCTTTTTCCGAGATCGGACGACCGTCGAACTCGGCCTGGACAATCCGGCTGATCAGACCCTTGTCGGGATTTGCTTCCTTCTCCGCAATCGCGCCTTTGAGATAGTCGCTGATCTTGACCATGGTCTGGCCCATGATTTCGCGGTCGTTCGAATGCAACAGAGCGATCGCCCATTCGACGAAATCGTCACACATATCGCGCGGCAGTCCCATTAGGTCCAGAAATACGAGTACCGGCAACGGGCGACCAAAGGCCTCGTCAAATTCGCAGCCTCCCTTGTCGATGACGTCGTCGATCAACTCGTTGGCGAGTGCACGGATACTGTCTTCCAGTTCGAGAACACCCTTGGGTGACACCAGCGGGTCGACAATATTGCGATATTTGCGGTGATCAGGTGGATCGATCTCGATCGGGATAAAGTTGAAATAATCTTCGGGATCACGAGGGAAGGGCGTCGCATCCTCGGTTGAAAAATATTCCGCGTGGCGAAGGGCGAAGAGCGCGTCTTCATGCTTGGTCATTACCCAGGCATTGCCAAAAGGTCCGACGTCATAGAAAATCGGCGGAAATTTCTCATGCATCGCCGGGAAGAACTTATAGGGATCGGCAAGAAACTCCGGACCGTATATGATGCCTGCGGAGCGAACGAGCTCTGGCGGAACATGGTCCGGAATATCGTCGGGTCCAACGCGGCGGGTGACTTTTGGCGGTACCGGATTGGCGGGATCGATCTTCATGAGTTTGTCTCCTGAACGTTCAATATTGTTCTTCGGGAAGGTGCACGACCAACCCGTCAAGTTCTGCGGATATTTCGATCTGGCAAGAGAGACGGCTGGTATCGCGAATCTCCGCGGCCGCCATCTCCAGCATGTCTATCTCATCCTGTGACGTGGGCGTGCCGACTTGTGCTGCCCATGCTGCATCGACGTAGCAATGGCAGGTAGCGCAAGCGAGACCGCCTCCGCATTCGGCCACGATGCCATCTACATCATTGTCCAGCGCCCCGCGCATCACGGTTTCGCCAACTGCGACATCAAGCGTCCGGCTTTCGCCATCGCTGGAAATATAGGTTACTTTCGGCATTATGCTCCTTTCGGCCTTCGAGAAGAATTCGTACAACAATCGCTGGCGATTTGCCCGAGGGCTTCCATCATCTTTGCGAATGTCACGGGTTGTACATCATTCGAACTCGATCATGACCTTTGCTGATTGCGGGGTTGCTGCAATGCTCAGTCCTTCGATTATCTGCTCGAAAGGCAGTCTGTGGCTGATCAGAGTGGCAATTGTATCTTTCAGCCGCGGCATTGCTGCGACCACTTCCGGAAATTCATCGGGATAGCCAACAGCGGTGGTGATTGTCATTTCGCTGGTCAGCATTGCTCCGGCCGGCAATTCAATCGGTTTCAGATAGGCAGCCGTGATCACATGGCGCGCATGTTTTTTTGCCATAGCGACAACATCGGCCAGAATCGAAGGAGCGCCGGCGGCATCAATGAAGGCATCCGTGTTGGCGCGCTCCCGGTTGAAATAATGGTGTGAACCATGGATCTCCTTGATCCGGGCCTGCACATCTTCTTTTGCCGGGTTGATGATATGCGCGCCGAGCGCGCGGGCGCGCTCAAGCCGCTCTTCCGACAGGTCGAGTGCGATCACGTCCCGGCACCCGCGATCAATTGCCCACATGACCATACCGAGCCCGATTGGTCCGCAGCCAAAGATGGCGACCTGATCGCCGGCTTTGGCTTCCGCCCGATTGATACCATGCAGCGCGACCGCGAGCGGTTCGCACATCGCGGCAATGTCATAGGGAATGCCTTCGGGAATCGGCAGGACGCTGTCGTTCAAGCGGGCCTCCCGCACCAGAAGTTCCTCGGTAAACGCGCCCTCTGGCCCGCCGCTGCCGATGAAGCCGGGCGTGTTCATGGGATTAACGATGACTCGCTGGCCGATCGCCAGGCCTTCAACCTGATCGCCGACCATCATCACCTCGCCCGAACCTTCGTGGCCAAGCGGTGTCGGCTTGCCCGGTCCGGGTATGCCGCCATTCTTGATATAGGAGAGGTCGCTGCCGCAAATTCCGCAGGCTTTCATCTTGACCACGACATCCTTCGGACCCGCTTCGGGGCGCGTGTAGGGATCAAGGCTTACCTTGTCGACATCGTGGATATTGAGTAGTTTCATTTCTCGGTTCCTTGTCCGGTCTTCAGCCGCTTACCATATCGCCGCCATCAATGGTGATGGTCTGGCCGGTCAGGAAGGATGAGGCGTCCGAGCAAAGAAAGGCGCCAACGCCTTCGAAGTCATCCGGATAGCCGACTCGCCGCAACGGTAATTTGGGACCGAACATATCGGCCATCGCCTTCTCGTTCGCTTCTCCACCCATCATCGGTGTCATGATCAATCCCGGTGCGACGACATTGGCGCGGATACCGAATTGTCCGAATTCGACTGCCATGCACCGGGTCAGGGCAGCCACGCCGGCTTTCGCTGCGGCGTAATTTTGCTTGCCCGGCATGCCCCGGAACAGAGCGAGGCTGCCGCAGGCCACCAAGCTTCCTCCGGGCTCGCCGGCCTCGGCGCGGGCAACCATATGCCGTGCTCCCTCGCGCAGGGTAAGAAATGCGCCATGAAGGGCAACATCGAGAAACTTGTGCCATGCGTCGGTGGGCATGTCGAAAACCGAATTGAAGCCGGGTGCTCCTCCCGAATTGGCGAACACGCAGTCGAGCCGTCCGAAATCGGTCATCAGCTTGTCATAGCCATCAATGATCTGCTCTTCCGAAGACACGTCTACCTGGTAGGTCTCAACCCGGGCGGCTCCGGCTTCGAGCAGCTCCTGTTTGGCCGCGGCGTTTTTTTCCTCGTTGCGCGCCCATATCGCAATTGCACCACCCATTTTCGCGATGCCTTTGGCGAAACCGAGGCCGATGCCGCCATTGCCGCCAGTCACAAGAGTGACCTTTCCTGAACAATCAAACAGTTCGTTTGCCATCATTCGCTCCTTTTTCTTTCATCCGTTCATGGCGCAATCCCCCCGGAGTGACCAGTGTCTGGAGCATCGCGTTAGCGATAAGTCGTCCGGTGATAGACCGATGCGCGACAGGGAAGGATGGGAAATGCTAGCTCTGCATCACTGATCCACCAACCAGTGAGAGAGGAAGAAATTGCATGGCCATCGGGCAACATTATCAGAACGCCTATGTGACGCGGGACGTAGACAAGGCTGTTCAAGGGTTTCGTAAATGGGCGGACACGCGGCTGATTCTGGAAACAGAAGTCGAAGTGAAGCTCTGGACGCCGGAAGGCGAGGGCAGCGGAGTCCAGAAACTGGCTTTCGTCTGGGTCGAGGATCTGAACTACGAACTGATCGAGCCCAAAAGTGGCGATGTGCTGAAGATCTACAAGGAAGCACTGCCCGAAGGCGATGGGCTCGCTTTCCATCACGTTTGCCACCGGGTCGATGACTGGGATGAAACCATCGCACATATCGAGAAGAATCCGTTCCCCGTGGTGCTGAAGGGGGGGACGCCCGACATGTTGCAATTCTGCTATGTCGATACGCGCGAGTGGCTGGGCCACTTCACCGAATATATCTGGGCAAATCCGGAACGCTGGCAGCAGTTGGGCGGACGATGATAAGCAAGGAGATGCACGGGCCTTGGGTCCTAATCGTTGGCGGTTCGGAAGGACTGGGAGAATCTTTCGCCGACCGCTTCGCTGCCGCCGGTATCCACCTCGTATTGCTTGCGCGAAATGTGGAAAAGATGGAAGCACTGGCGGTACGAATCCGGGGGCAATATCCTGTGGACGTGCGGATTTGCGCTGCCGACCTGACCGCGCCGGATATGCTCGACACGGTTATTAAAGCGACTGACGGACTGGAAATAGGAAGCCTGCTCTACATTGCCGGTGCGGGCGGCAAACCCTACACCCTGATCGACCAGCCATGGGATGAGGCGCTCTCGACGATCCAGCTCAACGTTGTAGGCCAGACCGCATTGGCGCGTCATTTCGGCAAGGCCATGGCCGACCGGCAACGTGGCGCGATCATGCTGGTTGGTTCGCTCGGTTGCGTGGCCGGCTCAAAGCGGCTGGCGGTCTATACCGCTGCCAAGGCCTATACGCAGATATTGGCCGAAGGGCTGTGGGCAGAACTGACTCCGCTGGGCGTGGATGTTGCGGCTTTGCTGATCGGACGTACCCGCACACCCGCGTTGGAACGTTCCGAAGTTGGCAATGATGGCGAGATGGCGGTTGCCGAGACCGATGACGTGGCCGACTTTGCGATCGAAAATCTTCAGAATGGCCCGGTCATCGTGCCGCCTGAACTACAGCAGGCCTTTGACGGCTTGCGCTCGATGCCGCGTCGAAAGGCAGTCGAAATCATGACCCGTTCGCTCGAGCCACAAACGACCAACGAAAAGTGACTTTGGCCGCGCATCGCTGGATATCCGGGAAATAGAATGATTGATCCTCAACGTCATGGACCTTGGGCAGTTATCGCCGGTGCTTCCGAAGGCACCGGAAAGGCTTTCGCCAAGGCATTGGCCCGTGCGGGCATCGGTTCGATCCTGATTGCCCGGCGGGAAAAGCCACTGTCTGACCTTGCTGCCGAGATCGCAGATGAGACCGGCATTGAATGCATCTGCGCAGCGATCGATCTCTATGCGCCGGACACTGCCGATCATATTATCAAGACCGCCGGCGATCGCGAAATCGGCCTGTTCATCGTCAATGCGGGCGGGGATCCCGAAGGGAAGAATTTTCTCGATCTTCCGGTCGAGAACTGGATTGACCAAGTCAACCGCGGGGTGCTGGCACCGCTGCAATGCTGCCAGCATTTCGGCACGCAAATGACGGCCCGCGGAAAAGGCGGCATTATACTCGTAGGGTCCGGCGCCTGCTGGGGCGGTGCTGCAAACATGGCCGCCTATTCGGGGATAAAGTCCTTCATGCTGAATTTTGCCGAAGGCCTTTGGGCCGAATTGCAGCCGAAGGGAGTGGACGTGCTTTACGCCGCTCTGGGCACGACTGATACACCGGAACTTCGCCGCTTCATGGCAGCAAAAAATCTTCCGTTGCCTGACGATCTTGCTGATCCGGAAGCGGTCGCTGTCCGGCTATTCGACGAAATCGGCAATGGCCCCGTTCTCATATGGGGACAGGCTGATGATGAAGCGGGCCGTTTGCCGATGTCGGCAGCCGGGAGGCGCACGAGAACATTGGCGATTGGTCAGGCAACCAAGAGGATTTTCGGGAAATGAATGACGAGGGACTGGGGGCATTGCTGGCCAGGGAAGAAATAGGCCAGCAGATTTACAACTATTGTCGCGCCGTCGATCGGCTCGATGCCGCGCTTGGCTATGCTGTCTGGCATGAGGATGGTACGGCTGACTACGGAGAAGCTGTCTATCAAGGCACTGGTCACGGCTTCATTGATTTCGTCATCGCCGCTCATGGTCAGATGCTCGCCCATTCCCACCAGGTTACCAATGTCATCATCGAACTGGATGGTGATATGGCGGCGAGCGAGGCTTATCATTTCGCCAATCTGCGGATGGAACGCGACGGGCAACTTATCGAAATGCGCGTGTGCGGCCGCTATCTCGATCGCTGGTCGCGGCGGGATGGCCGCTGGGCGATCGATCACCGGCTCACCATAAGGGATTTTGATTCCGCCGGGCCAGTCATGGCAATGAGCCAATCCACCTTGGGTTCGCGCGATTTGAGCGATCCTTCCTATGAATTTCTGGAGCAAAATAGATGAAAGCTGCTTTCATACAGAATGGCGCTGTCGAGGTAGGCACGCTCGATGACCCGATCCCCGGCAAAGGCCACGCCCTGGTCCGTACGCATCGTTGCGGCCTTTGTGCGTCAGAAGCCCATTTTCTGCATGCCGGTCAGAATGTGATCGATCTTTCACAGAAGTTTGGCGGACCATATTCAGCATTGGATCCGCTAGTGCCGTTTGTCCCCGGCCACGAATATGTCGGCGAAGTCGTGGATTATGGGCCGGGTAGCAAGCGCACGGTTAAGCCCGGACGGCGGGTAACCTCGCTGCCGATCATGCGCCAGTCGGGATCGCATTCCGTAATCGGATTCAACAATGCCTGCCCCGGCGGCTTCGGCGAATATATGCTGCTCGACGAGGATATGCTCAGCGAAATACCGGACGGGCTGGACGATAATCTCGCAGCGATGACCGAACCGCTTGCTGTCGGTCTTGAACATGCGCGGCGCGGTTTGCCGACAAAGGAAGATTGTGCGCTGGTAATCGGCTGCGGGGCTATTGGTCTTGGCGTGATTGCCGGCCTTAAACTGGCCGGGATCGCGCCGATCGTCGCCACCGACTATCACGCGGACCGTCGTGCACTTGCTTTGGCCATGGGTGCCGATCTCGCGCTCGATCCGCGTGAAATTTCACCTTATGAACCGTTGGCCGATCTTGGTGGGCGACAGGTCAGTCTCGTTTATGAATGTGTCGGCCTGCCAGGACTGCTGCAGCAGATGATCCAGTCCGTGGCCTTTGGCGCGCGAATCGTTGTCGGCGGTTATTGCATGGAGCCGGAGGAACTGTTCGTCTTTGCCGCCCAGAACAAACGGCTGACGGTTCAGTTTGCCGGTGGCGAGGAACCGCAAGACATGGACCTGGCCTTGCGCTCTATTGCTGACGGCAAAATCGATGTGGCCCCATGGATCGGAGCAACGATCGGGCTGTCCGGGGTGGCCGATGCCCTCGCCAACATGTCCTCTGAGGGCGCGCCAGTCCGCACGATTGTCGATCCGCGCCTGCTTTGAGGCTGCCAGCATGAATCGTCTCGGAATTGAAATGCTCAGCTTCCACGGGCTTCCGATACTCGAACAGGTTGGTCTTGCCGCTCGGCTGGGTTGCGCGCACATCTCCAGCGGCCTGACACAATTGCCGGAGCCGTTTAATCCGTTCGGCTTTCCCGACTGGTCGCTGCGGGATGATCCGCAATTGCGGCGGGAGATGATCGCTGCCCCGCGCGATCACGAAGTCAGCATCTCTCTCGGTGAAGGCTTCGGCATTCGTCCGCAGATCAATGTTGCCCAGCGCGAACGCGACGTGGATATCATGGCCGAACTTGGCGCACGCGGTTTGGGAGCCGTTTGCATGGAGCCGGACAATGTCCGGGCCATAGAGGAATTGGCTTTGCTGACGGAAATGGCCGCAGCGCGCGATATGCTGGTGACACTCGAATTCGGGCCTGGCCTGGCTATCGCCAATTGCGGGCAGGCGCTGGCGGCTTTGCGGGCGGTCGATATGCCCAATTTCAAGCTGCTGATCGACTCGATGCATTTCTTTCGTTCCGGCGGGACAGTGGCGGAAATTGCTGCCGTAGATCCAACGCAGATCGGTTATGTCCAGCTTTGCGATGTACCGTTGATGTCCGCTCTGCCAAGTTACATGGACGAGGCGATGAATGCGCGGCTGGCACCGGGGGCGGGCGAATTGCCGCTAGCGGAATTTGTGGCCGTGCTGCCGCATGATATCCCGTTTGGCCTGGAAATACCGAATATCGCATTGGCCGGCGCTGTTCCAGATCCGGCAGAGCGGCTGCAGCCAGCCGTTGTTGCTGCCAGAAACCTTTTGAAAATAGGAGAATAAGATGATTGCAGGCGGACGTTTCGGGACGAATGATCTGGAAAGAGCAAAGCCATTTTATGATGCAATTGCTGAGTTAACAGGGGCAAAACTGGTGATGGAACGCCCCGATTTGCTGGCCTATCAGGCCGAAGGTAGCTCCATATTCCTGATCGGGCGGCCCTTTGCCGGTGGAGCGTCAGCGGGCAATGGCAATCAGCTTACAATCGAAGCCAAAAGCCGTGAGATGGTCGATGCCGTCCATGCAAAAGCGATCGAACTGGGCGGAGCGGACGAGGGTAGGCCGGGTATCCGCGGCGATGATCCGGACGGATTTTACGGTGCCTATTTCCGTGATCTTGATGGCAATAAATGGGTTATCTATCGTTTCGGGCCTGCTTAGGCGTCTGCCCGGAGAAGAAACCTAAAGCAGGGAGCCGCCGTCGACCGGATAGACTTGCCCGGTGACAAAGCCGGCGTTGTTCGACGCCAGCCAGACAACCAGCGAGGCGACTTCTTCCGGCATCGCCATCGGTCGCCCGACAACGGTTGTTCGGGCTCGCTTCGCGGCATCCTCCGGACTGGTTCCCTTGAACAGCTTAGCGAAAAAGTCACCGCGAAAACGGCTACCGCTGCTGAATGCTTCCGGGTCGCTCGACATGGTGCCATAAGGCGCTACGCAATTGACGCGTATCCCGTGTTGGCCGACCTCTTTCGCAAGAATCTTGGTAAAGCCGTGCACCGCCGCCTTCATCGCGGAATAAAGCGGCAGCATATAGTCGCCGACAATCCCGGCAGTCGACCCGATATTGACGATCGCCCCGGTCTTCCGTTCAATCATTGCCGGAAGAACGGCATGGGTCATTCGCAATAAAGTCCCGAAATTCAGGTCGATGTCGCCCTGCCAGGTATCCGGGTCGGAATCGGCGAAGAAACCGGCACCGACATTGCCACCAACATTGTTGACGAGAATATCGACCGGGCCGATTTTTTCGGCCTCTACAAGGATTTTTCGAGCTGCGTCTTTTTCCAGCATGTCGACTGCCAGGAATATGATCTTTCCGCCGCCGGAGACTTTTGCCGTTTCGACCAGTCTCGTCCCCGCGTCTTCATCTCTGCCGACAGCCAGCACATTGGCACCTTCCTGGACAAAGGCGAGGGCGATGGAGCGGCCGATATTGGCGGTGGCTCCGGTGACAATCACGGTCTTGCCTGACAGGTCCATGTCCATGATCAGCGGTCCGCCGGCGCACAGATGATTGGCAATCGCATTCTGCTTTGTGCGTGTTTCGCTTCGTCCGGTCCCTGCACTTCCTGAGCTTGGGCGGCATGAGCAAAGCTGAGTGCCAGACTCATAAGATTGGTCTGCTTGGGATCATGCGTGGCAAGCGGTGTCTTGTCGAGAAAATCGAGTGTTTCCTCCAGACGAGGAGCGAAGGCATTGTAGAATTTCTGGCGATCACCGGCTGGTACGGAACCCCGCAACATATCGCGCGCGGACGCATCGGGGACGGCCCAAATCTCAACAAATTCAGACAGTTCCTCAAAGCCTTCAGGCAAGAGCGCGCTCATGTGTCTTTCGCCTCATTGCGATAGGTCTCGACCATTTCTTCCACTATATTGAACAGGTGGCGACAGAGCGCTTCCTGTGTCTGCATGTGAATATGCGTCAACGCGCCGCTGGATAGTCCGCGCTGGCCCGCTTCGATGACATGGACATCCTCGCTGTGAACATCACGCGCCGTGACCATCAATGCCTCGCGGCCAAAACGTTCGCTGGCATTGGCATCGTCATCGACCCAGTAAAGCCGGATTACGCCGCGCGATTTTTCGGCGCTGATCGGGTAGACTATATGGACGAAATTCTGCAGCGGGGTGCCCAGCATGAAGAAGCTGGGGAAAAGGGCAAAATATTTGCGACCATAGGGCGTGTCGAGCAGCCCTTTTTCGGCTGCGTTCGGAACAAGTCGAGCAAAAGCGGTACTCAGGAATGGCGCCGGGTCGGGATTGGGATTGGTCCAGATTGTCTGGGTCCGGTGCGGTCCGATAAAATCGAATTCTTTCGGGTAGCCAAAGGGATTGTCTGGCGCGCAGGCCGACTGGCCGCTGCGCGGATGGATGAAGCGCAGATGATAATTTTCCTGGAAATTGTCATAGGTCAATTTCCAGTTGGCATCGATTTCGTAGCTATATTCACTGAAGGTTGTGGCGCGGGCGACCGGCAAGGTTTCCATCTGCTCTGCAAGCGGCCCTAACCAGTCCCGCAGCGGCGGCGGATCATCGCCGAGATATACGAAGATCAAGCCTGCGCATATATCGATGGCGACTTGTTTGAGGGCACAATCCTCCTTGTCCAGATTAAACTGCTCGAAGTCGGGCGCCGAGACAAGCTCGCCATCGGAACCAAAAGTCCACATATGATAGGGACAGGAAAATCGGCTGCGCTTACCCTGTGCTTCTTCCACCAACTGCGTGCCGCGATGGGTACAGACATTGTGAAAGGCGCGCAGCGTGCCGTCTTTGGAACGGACGATCAGCAACGATGCCCGAAGAACTTCCAGCTCACGTCGGATGAAACTGCCTGAATCGGGCAGTTCGCAAACATGGCCGATACACTGCCAGCTGCGCCGGAATATGGCTTCGCGTTCGAGTTCGAACCATTCGGGATCATAATAAGGCTTGGCCGGGATCGGCCGAGTTCCCAAAAACTTGACGCTATCCCGGGATATCGGAGTGAATTTCAATTGTTCTACATTCACAGAGCGGCTCTCCGTATAGATTTCCATACCCCGTCGCAGCGAATGACAGCGACGGGGATCTGTCTGTCAAATCCTTCACGTGAGATTTGAATGTCTATCAGGCGGCCCTGGCGTGATGAAGCATCTCGGCGTCGGATGTTTCTGGCTGTTCAACGCAAGATGCAACCGCGTCCTGAAGAAGGGCTGTCATGGCTTCGATATCGGTATTTTCACCCGGCTCGTAAACAATTCCGAGCGCCATCGGTCGTGCCATTCCAGGCCCCTTGACCAGCACTGCGCAAACATCGGCGATCGAACCGAAGCCCATCTTCCCATGTACATGTCCGCAATCCCGAGCGCGTTCGACCGTTTCGACCATTTCCGGGAAGCAGAATTGTTTGTCTTCCGAAGCTTCGGCATTGAGCCGGCGGATCATGCCGTCGCGCCGTTGTTTCTCGACTGTAGAGAGTAGCAGCCAGCCAACCGCGCTTTCGGAAAGGCTTTCCTGCATGCCACCATAAATCCCCTTCTCGGTGGATGCCTTCAGGGGCGGTTCGCCATTATGCCAGCAGAAAATTTGTGCCTCCAGACCGACCATGCCGAACACTCCGACGGAAAGACTGGTCTGGGTTGCCAGTTTGTCAACGAGACTGCCGAGGCGTCCATCGCGTACAAAATCCGGCTGGGTTGTCGATCCGAGCATCGCAGCGCGCGGCGTAAGTGTATAGGAACGCGTAGCAAGATCTTTGTAGAGAAGACCCAGATCAACCAGTGTGGAAAGCAGCTCCGAAGTGCTGGATTGCGGCCGGTCATAGCGGCGGACGATATCCATAACCGTCGCGGTCGGATGGTCGAAATCAAAGTAATCCAAAACCTCGATCACGCGTTTTGCAATTTTTGCTTTGTTTGAAACAGCGGCCTGCATGCGATTCTCTCCTACTTCTTATTTTTTAATGAACAACAATGTTGATTATAGCTGTCCGAGAGTCAACAAAAAAATGAACCTGCTTCATTTATGCGTCGCGACAGCGATTTTGAACATCGCCAAAACGATGTCTGGATCATTCAGCGGAAAAGTTGCTGGCCACAGTTCAATTGGAATTGTTCTTTGTCACGACGTCCGCCATTGGAGCTTTATGTTCAGCAGCACCGCAGACCATCGGGTTCACCCTTTTTCTCCCTTGAAGGAGCCGGTGTTTCGTAGAATCTGGTCGGCCAGCGTGTTGGGTAATCTGGGGCAGTTAATTCTCGGCGTCGGTGCCGCGTGGGAAATGACCAGACTGACCTCCTCCGCCGCGATGGTGGCCTTGGTCCAGACTGCAATGATGCTGCCGATAATGCTGGCATCGGTGCCGGCTGGTGCGCTCGCCGATATGTTCGACAGGCGCAAGGTCGCAATGACTGGTCTGGCAATCTCCATTGGGTCTGCATCATTTTTGACGGTGCTGGCGATTCTGGGACTAGCGACGCCATGGGTCCTGTTGGGATTCTGTTTCCTGATCGGAATAGGTGTGGCTGTTTACAGTCCGGCATGGTCTGCCTCGATCAATGAGCAGGTAAGTCCGAAGAACCTGCCCGCCGCAGTGGCGCTCGGCACTATCAGCTATAATGTTGCGCGCAGTTTTGGCCCGGCGCTGGGCGGCGTCATCGTTCTTGCCGTGGGCGCCCAGGCGGCGTTCGGGCTGAATGCCCTGTTATATCTTCCGCTTCTGGTGGCCTTTTTCTTCTGGCGCCGGGAGCAGGCGCCGCCGAGACTGCCCCCTGAGGGAATTGGCAGGGCGATCGTTTCCGGCACGCGTTACGTATTCCATTCACCGATGCTCAAGCGAAGCCTCGTCCGGGTGTTTCTTTTCGGACTGACGGGCGCGACAGCGGCGGCGCTAGCGCCGCTGATTGCGCGAGACTTGCTCGGCGGCGATGCGGCGACATACGGGATCTTGCTGGGGGCAAGTGGTGCCGGGGCCGTATTTGGCGCGCTGTTCGTCAGCTCTTTCCGGGAACGTTTCGGAACCGAGCTTGCCAGTCGATTCCTGATGGTGGTTGGTGGTGCCGGGCTGGTCGTCGCCGGATTAAGTACAAGCCTGTTGGTCACATTCATCGCCATGTTTGTAGCCGGTGCCGCCAATATACTGGTCATAGCGCTGTACAATGTAACGATTCAGCTTGCCGCTCCCCGTTGGGTACTTGCCCGCGCCTTGTCTTTGTTCGCATCGGCAATGACCGGGGGGATCGCTTTCGGTGCGTGGGGTTGGGGAGTATTTGCAAACATATGGTCGGTGGACCTGGCCGTGATAGCATCGGGCTGCTGCATGGCGCTTCTGCCGCTGATTTCCATCTTGTTGCCGCTTGGCCAGGAATCGCCCGAAAATGCTGAAGCCGTTGCCCTTGATTCGCAACCTGAAATCGGCTTGCCGCTTACACTGCGATCCGGCCCGATTGTGATCGAGATAGATTGCCGAGTGGCGCTGGATGATGCGCGCGATTTCTACAATCAAGCGTTAAAATTACGGCCGTTGCGTTTGCGCAATGGCGGTTACGACTGGTCAATCGCGCGTGATATTGCCGACCCTGTCCTGTGGACCGAACGCTATCATTGCCCGACCTGGGCCGATTATCTGCGGATACGCGATCGACAGACCGCAGCAGATCGCGAAGCGCAAAAGATTGTTGACCAATATTTGATCGAGGGGACACAAAAGATTGTCCGCAGACGCCTTGACCGGCCATTTGGTTCGGTTCGCTGGCGTTCTGAATCCCCCGACCCCAAAGGCGGGGATGCCGATTTCCTGACCCCCTGACCCCTAACCCAGCCGTTGCGCGGTCTGATTTGTCATCGCCAACACGATCAATGCTGCATCGGGACAATTTGCAGGTGACCTTTCTGTTCAAAGCGCGGCAAGTTTGCGCAAAGGGCAATCATTTGAAGCCCACGAACTAGAGGATGTACACATGAGATTACTGGCGCTTCGGCGGACAATGTTTGTTTCGCTGCTTTGTACAACATCGTTGCAGCCCGCGCTTGCGCAGGAAGATCGCGACGCGGTCGAGCAGGAGAATGACGGCATCATTGTTGTCACGGCCCAGCGGCGTGAGGAAGCATCGGTCGACGTCCCGATCAGTATCACGTTGCTCGATAACAAGCGTCTCGATGCAGCGGGCGTGCGGGAACTTTCGGATATTGCGAAACTGACCCCGTCCTTGCGTTTTGATTCCCAGGGGCCGGCGGTTCAACCGACCATTCGCGGTGTCGGCACTGCCATTACAACTTCCGGTGGCGGACCGAATGTCGGCATATATGTCGATGGCTTCTTTCAATCGAACACCTATGTCTCGGATTTCGATTTGCTCAAGGTCGACAATATACAGGTGCTGAAGGGGCCGCAGGGAACTTTGTTCGGCCGGAATACGACCGGCGGTGCGATCCTGGTGACGACCGCAGAGCCGTCTTTCGAAACGGCGGCCGAAGTCAAGGCGGGCTATGGCCGCTACAATGCAGTGACGCTTCAGGCCTATGGTACCACAGGGCTAAGCGATACGATCGCCATGGATATTGAGGGACAGTTCCGCAGAGGGGATGGTTATTTCACCGATCTTGCCAGCGGTGACAACGAGATTGGAAATTTCCAGAACTGGTCAGTGCGGACCGGCATCAAGGCAGAATTGTCCGATGCAGTTTCAATCTTGCTGCGCTACACGCATACGGAATCGCGTGATCCAACCACGCAGCTCGTCAACGCTTTCGTTGACCAGACCGGTGAGGCCGGTTTTCTGTCGCAGGTTTCTGCCGCCGGTCAGGCAATATATGGCGCGAACAGTTCACAGGGATTGCCGCTGGTATATTATTTCGCTCCGCAAGGCAGCTTTGCGACAAAACCCGGCGAGACTATGCTCAATCCGCCACAAAGTTTTCGGACCAACAGCGATACCGCGCAGATAACCCTGAGCGCTGATCTGGGCTTTGCCGAGCTGACATCCTATTCCCAGTATCGCGACGACCAGTCACCCTATTTTGGTGATCTGGATGCCACAGCGCTCCCGTTTTTCAACATTTTCGTGGGCGTCGATGATGAAACCTGGTCGCAGGAATTCCTGCTCAATTCCAAGCCGGGTGGACGTCTGCAATGGACGGCAGGCCTGAACTATTTCCGGATAAGGGACACGTGGGATGTCGACGCGTCCTTCGGCCTGGCACCCTTTTTCGATTTTGGCGGATCCAGTACGACAACAACATCCTATGCGGCTTTTCTGGATGTAACATACGAACTGACCGACCGGCTTTTCCTGACGGCCGGGGGGCGTTACAGCCATGATATTGTGGACGATTCCTATTTTACGGCCAATCCGTTCACCACGAGCTATATCGGTCCAAACGGGGAAACCGTGCCCTTTACCGGTGCTCCCGGAACCCGGATCCCGGTTGACAAGCTCAAGAATGACAGCTTCACCCCGCGCGCTGTCATCCGGTTCAAGCCCGATGACGAATCAAGCCTTTATGCCTCCTATACCCGCGGATACAAGGCAGGCATTCTCAACGTCGGTGGCCTTTCGCAGCAGCCGGTCGAGCCCGAGGAAATTGATGCCTTCGAATTGGGTTACAAATATGCCGGCAGCCGTCTTTCCGTGGATCTCGCTGGCTTCTTTTATGACTATAAGAATTTGCAGGTATCGAGTTTCCAAAATGGTGCAGCACAAATCCGCAATGCCGCAACTTCGGAAATTTATGGTCTGGAGGGGCAGGTGCAATTTCGCGCCACCGATGCCTTCAATATCTTCGCCGGGGCTTCCTGGACGCATGCACGGTACAAATCCTTCACCAACGCGCCATTTTACAGCTTTTGCGATCCCGCAGCTGCCGCGCTGACGCCTTTGTGGTGCGTGCCGCAGTCATTGGGGGGCTTTGGCCCCGGGGCACTGGTCCAGACGACCACAGATGCTTCGGGATTCAAGATGCAACGTGCGCCTGAATTCACCGGCAATCTGGGTGCGAGCTATGCAGTCGATCTCGGCGATAGCGGTGGTCTGACCTTCTCCGGAAACCTCTATTATACCTCATCCTTCTTTTTCGATCCCGAGCAGCAATTTCGGCAAAAGGGATATGAACTCCTGTCGCTGCGAGCAGAATGGAAAGATGCGACAGACCGGTTCTCGGTCTCTGTGTTCGGCGATAACGTGACCAACAGCAGCTATCAGTCGCAGGTGTTGTTCAATACCCTGGGTATTGGCAGTGTCTGGGCCAGCCCTGGAACATGGGGCATTTCCGCCGGGTTCAAATATTAGCGGGGTGATGGTGGGAAAACAGAGATGGGCGTGCGACAACCATTGAAAATAATCCAATGGGCCACGGGCAATATCGGTGGACGTTCCCTGCGGGCCGTTATCGAGCATCCCGGACTGGCGCTGGTCGGTGTCTGGGTCAGTTCGGCAGAAAAGGTCGGTCGCGATGCTGCGGCGCTTTGCGGGCTCGAAGCCGCAACGGGTATCGTCTCGACAAATTCCGCATCGGAGCTGATCGCGCAGGACGCAGATTGTGTGCTCTATATGCGCCAAGGCACGGATATCGATGAGCTTTGCCAGTTGCTTGCCTCCGGAAAGAATGTGGTGACCACCAGGGGAGATTTTCATCACCCGCCGTTCATGGACGAAGAGGCCAGAAACAAGATCGAACAGGCTTGCCGCGAAGGCGACGCATCGATTTACAGCACGGGTTCCAGTCCCGGCTTCGTCACCGAAGCTCTTGCAATTCCGTTACTGTCACTGTCGCGCCGGCTCGATTGTCTGACAATCGACGAATTTGCCGACGTCGGTTCGCGCAATTCGCCGCAGCTGTTGTTCGAAGTCATGGGATTTGGAAAGCCGATGAGCGCGTTCAATCAAGCCGCAGCTGATTTCGTAAAACAGGATTTCGCCGCTTCGCTGGCGCAGATCGCCGAGGCCAGTGGAATCCATATCGACCGCTGGGAAGCGCATGGCGAATATTCTCCCGCCAGCGAAACCGTCAACATAGCCGCCGGAACGATTGAAAAGGGGAATATCGCCGCCCAGCGCATCACCATTTCAGGCATTTCCGCCGATCGGGTGCGTTTTCGTTTCCGGGCCAACTGGTATGCTTCGGATCGCATTGAAAATGGCGATTGGGACCTGCGCGAATCCGGCTGGCGAATATGCGTTGATGGCGACACGCCGCTCGACGTGATGATTTCCTTCCCGGTTGCGCCAGCAGATTATGCGGCTTTTACGCCGGGACTGACGGCCCATCGCGCAGTCAACGCCGTGCCAGCCCTATGCGCCGCTCCGGCCGGCATTCGCACCACCGCCGATTTGCCGCAAGTCGTCGGGCAATTTGCCTGACCATGTTTGAAGAAGAGGAGGTTGGTCTGAACCAGCAACTAGCGGGTAAAGTGGCTCTGGTGACCGGGGCATCGTCGGGCATCGGCGAAATGGCGGCGCGAGCACTGGCTGCTGCTGGAGCCGAGGTTGTGGTGGCTGCCCGGCGGGCAGACAAGCTTGCTGTGCTGGCCAGCGAGATTGCCGATAGCGGAGGCAAGGTCTTTGTCGTCGCGGGTGACGTATCTCGAGAAGCAGACGCATTGCGGATGGTCGCGGATAGCATCGAAAAATTCGGGCGGATCGATATTCTTGTCAATTCGGCCGGGATCATCGAGGCCGGCGGACTGGAGAGCCTGTCAATCGACCAGTGGCAGCGGGTGATAGATATCAATCTGATGGGGACAATATATATTTGCAAGGCCGCTCTGCCGCAGATGAAGGCGCAGGGCGAGGGCGACATCATCAACATCTCCTCCACCGCTGGCCGCCGGGCGGCAGGATTGATGGGAGCCTATTCGACAAGCAAGTTCGGCCTGACCGGGTTCACCGAGGGCCTGCGTCAGGAAATGGGTGGATATGGTGTGCGCGTTTCGATCATCGAACCGGGCGCGACCGAAACAGAAGTGGCCGAAGGGATCTCGGACCCGGAGATGCGCGATGCCATGCGCCACCATGTGGCGCGCGCGGGCGTGATGCAGCCTTCCGATATCGCCGACGCCATAATGTTCATCATTGGCCTGCCGCGCCGCGCCAATGTTTCCCAAATCCTCATCCGCCCGACTGACGACACGGCTCCGATGTAGCTGCGTGATCGAAAAAGAGAAAGAAGATGAACCCGTCAATCAGCGCTAACACCGAACGAGCCATTCCCTCGCTGTCCCGCCGCACATGGGTTCTCCTGATGGCGATGCTGGTTGGAGCAACCAGTTACATGGACCGCCAGATTCTGACGATGCTGGTCGAACCGATCCGGCGCGAGTTCGATCTGACGGATCAGCAACTGGGTCTGCTGACGGGACTGGCATTTGCGATGATCTATACGATCACTGCCATTCCTGCAGCACGGCTCGCTGACCGATGGTCACGCCGCGGCGTGGTCAGCATCGCGATTGCTACCTGGAGCGCGATGACCGTGGTTTGCGGTCTGGCCACCAACTTCTGGCAATTGTTCCTGGCACGAGTGGGAGTCGGGTTTGGCGAGGCCGGCGGAAGTGCCCCGATGCAGGCGTTGCTCGCCGACTATTTTCCGCGCCGCCAACGCGGTACCGCCATGTCGATCTATCTGCTCGGCGCGCCGATCGGAATGGGGCTGGGTCTGGCATTCGCTGGCTGGGCCGTAGTGGAATATGGATGGCGCTGGACATTCATTCTCGCCGGCATTCCCGGACTGATAATTGCACCGCTGCTGATGTTGACCGTGAAAGAAGTCCGCGCGGGCATGGCGGACGGTATCAGCCAGAAATTCGACCAGCCGCCCTTTGGCAAGACAATCGCCGCCTTATGGGGGATTCGATCCCTGCCGCTGATGATGCTGGCGGCGACACTCATGGCGCTGATCGGAATGGGCTTGCAGGCCTGGGTACCGGCCTTTCTTGAACGGACGCACGGCCTCCCCTCGACCGAAATTGGTGCCAAGCTAGGCGCAGCGCTGGCAACGGGATCGGTCCTCGGGCATCTCAGTGGCGGGCCCTTGGCGGACTTTCTCGGGCGCAAGGACCTGCGCTGGCATTTGTGGACACCGATCGTTACCGGAGCGTTGGCCGTCCTCATGGTACTCCTGGCGCTGAACGGCCCCGCCAATCTCGCCTTTCCCTTCTTTGGCATTCAGGTGTTTCTGACCGGCCTTTTCGCCGCGCCGATGCTCTACATGGCGACGACGCTGGCCCCGGTCTGGGCCAGAGCAACTTCAGCGGCCTGCGCCATGTTTGCCATCAATCTGGTCGGTCTCGGCCTGGGGCCGGTTTTCATCGGCCAGATAAGCGACTTGCTCCGTCCGATATATGGAGAGGAATCGCTGCGTTTTTCTCTTATGCTAGCGCTAACTGTCTATATTCCTGCCGCCATCTGCTTCGGTCTGGCAAGTCGGACCTACCGGAAGGACCATGATGCGGCTCTGGCCGACCTGGAGCGGGATAGCGAGCCCGGTATGGGACATTGATTGAAAGGAACTATTCATGCCAGCCTATATGATTTTCATTCGCGAGGAGCCGGTGAAAAATACCGAGAAAATGGAGGATTACAGTGCCGCCAACCAGGCCAATGCGGAAGGATATGCAACGCGTTTCGGAATCAAGCCATTGTCGGTTTATCAATTCACCGAAACGCTGGAAGGGAAGGAAGCTGATGGCGTTGTGCTGCTCGAATTCCCTACAATCGAAGACGCCCGTGGCTGGTACGAGAGTCCGGAATATCAGGCCGCTATGGCGGATCGCAAAATGGCCGCAGATTATCGCACAATCTTGTTTGAAGGATTATAACCATGACCGACATAAAACCACGCATCAACCATGTGCCGCGGGAAGAATGGACCGATGATACCAGAGAGGTTTTTGCCTTCTGGGGAGAGCCCAATGCCTGGGAGGAAGGCTCCAAGACCAACATCATGAATGTGATGGGCAATCACCCGGATCTGGGCAAGGCCTATAATATCTGGGGCAAGCATTTGCTGATGGGCAACACATTGTCGTCCCGCATCCTCGAGATTATCATCTTGCGGGTCGCTGTGAAGGCGAAATCCGCCTACGAATGGCACAATCACGTCGGTTACGGGATGAATGCCGGCCTGTCTCTTGAAGAAATCGAAGCCATTCGCGACTATCCCGAAGGCGGCGAATGGAGCGAAGTCGAGAAGGCGGTTCTCGACGCGGTAGAAGAATTGACGTCCGGCGGCAATTTGTCCGATCGGACATGGGACGTGCTCGCCAGCCATTTCGACACAAAGCAGATGATGGATCTGGTCTTCACCATTGGCCATTATGTGATGACGAGCTGGGCGCTGTCAGCCTTTGGTGTGGAAATCGAAGGTGGGGCCGATCCCATCGGCTTCGACCTCAAGACCAAATCGGGCAGAACCCCGGGAAAGACCTACAAGCCGGGAGAGAAGGACGACTGGGTCGATACGCGCGGTTATTGAACGGAGAACAAAATCCTCGGTGCTTCAGGGAGCCGGCTTTCTTGGGTCGGCATCCTGACGAATTGCGACTTCACACCTTGGGGTTTCCCATTGGGTGGCTGTCGGTCAGTATAGCCGGTGCAGCGCAGCAGGATCGAATGTCTGCATTTCGTTGAACCTGCCTGTGCGGACCTTTTCTACCCAATCGGGCTCGGTGATCAGTACGCGTCCGACGGCGATCAGGTCGAATTCCTCGCGCTCCATCCGTTCGATCAACCCGTCGATACCGGCCGGTTCGGCCGTTGCACCCGAAAATACGTTGATAAAATCGCTCGCCAAACCAACCGAGCCAACGCTGATTGTCGCGGCACCCGTCAGTTTTTTGGCCCAGCCGGCAAAGTTCAATCCTTGCGCGCCGTCCACCTCGGGAAATTCCGGTTCCCAGAAGCGCCGCTGCGAACAATGGAGGATGTCGACACCAGCTTCAACCAGCGGAACCAGCCAGTCGGACATCGCCTCCGGCGTCTCGGCCAGACGCGCTTCCAGTTGCTGCTGTTTCCATTGGCTAACCCTCAGGATAAGCGGGAAATCTGGTCCAACCGTCTGCCTGATCGCCGCAATTATCTCGGCGGCAAAACGTGACCGTTCCCTGAGCGTGGGGCCTCCCCATCCGTCAGTGCGTTTGTTGGTCCCGGACCAGAAGAACTGGTCAACCAAATAGCCATGCGCCCCGTGAACTTCGACGGCATCGAACCCGAGCCGCCTGGCATTGCCGGCGGCTTGCGCAAAGGCGGCGATGGTGTCGGCGATATCCTCTTCGCTCATCACCACGCCACGCGCCTGTCCTGGTGCGAAAAGCCCCGAAGGGCTTTCGAAAGGAACGTCAGGCTCATATTCAGTGGAGCTGCTCTTGACCGAACCCACATGCCAGATTTGTGGAGCGATTTTGCCATCCGCTGCATGCACGGCATCGGCTGTCTCTCGCCAACCTTCCAGCGCTTCGCCGTAAAAATAGGGTATGCCGGCTTCGTTGCGGGACGCGGGGCGATCCACCACAGTGCCCTCGGTCAGGATCAGACCGACTTGCCCCTCGGCCCTTCGGCGATAATAATCTGACTGCGGTTTTCCGACCAGACCACCCTCGGCGAAACCGCGTGTCATTGGCGCCATCACGATCCGGTTCTTGAGTTCGAGCGTTTTCAACCGGAAGGGGGTGAACAGAATATCGGGGGATAGCGGCATGGGAATTCTTTCTTGCGACCGGCCAATATCCTGTTCAATGTTTCCATATGCTACAAGGGTGGTTGCGGCTTTTGCCAACTCATCGCTCCGGCGAATGCTGGCCGTTTCGGGACTAAGAACTTTAACCGCAGACATCGTGACCTATAGTGGTCGGGGTCCAGAAAATTGTCCGCGAAAGCCGATTCATACGATCAATGGAGAAACGATTTGTCGGAAGAAATTTTTGTCCGGCCTGATGTGCAGGCCTATCTTGAGCAATTAAAAGCCCAGCCACGACCGACCTTCACCACCGAAATGATTGCGATGATCCGCACGCTTCCTCCGGAGGTCATGGCGGCTGCCGATTTGCCGGTCGGTGAACTGGCTGTCGATCGTGAACTGGAGATGCCGGGCCCCGCCGGGACAATAGCGCTGCGCCTGTTCGACCCGCGCGCAAGCCGGGCCGCAGGGCCGGTGGTCGTGTTTTATCATGGCGGTGGCTTTTGCGTCGGTTCGATCGGAACCCATGCCAGCCTGTCGGCGGAGATAGCGCGGCAACTTGATCTGCCCGTCATCTCGGTCGAATACCGGCTCGCACCCGAAGCCCCATGGCCGGCCGCACCCGACGATGCCGAGGCCGCCGCGCGCTGGATTGCCGAAAATGAGGCAGTACTTGAGCGAAAGTTTGACGGACTGATCCTGTGCGGCGACAGTGCTGGCGGAAATCTTGCGATCGTGACCGCCTTGGCGCTGCGCGACAGGCCGGCCAAATATCCGGTCGTCCAGCAACTGCTTCTCTATCCGGGCACCGATGTGACTCGAGACTATCCTTCCCGCGCCGCCTTTTCGGAAGGCTATGGCCTCGACAAAGCGGATATGGCGCTGTTCAATGAACATTATGACGGCAATCCGGATGACTGGCGGCATAGCCCACTGCAAGCCGAGCTTTCCGGTCTGGCGCCGACCGTACTCGCAACCGCATCGCTGGATCCCTTGCGCGACGAAGGCCGCGCTTTTGGAGCAAAGCTGGTGCAATCGGGTTGCGAAGTAGCATTCCACGAGATGCGGGGTACAATCCACGGCTTTGCGACCTTCCGCAAGGGGATCGCGTCGGCCAATGATGATCTGGCTCTGATCCTCAGCCAGTCGCGGGTGACGCTTGCCGGGTCGAAAAAAGAAAGCGCCTGACGGATCAATCCCGCTGGAAAACCGGTGGTCGTTTCTCGATCATGGCAGTAATTGCTTCGCGGTGATCGCCGTCGCGTACCGATTCTGACTCCCATTTCATGCCGGGTAACAGGAGCGCGCCCGACAGGCGCTTGAGCTCAATATTGGTCAGCGCTTTGGTCTTGCGCAGGGCAAATTGCGGTTTGGCGAGCAGTTTGTTGCAAAGTTCCGCAATGGCACCATCCAACCCGGCCGGATCAAATGCCTGGTTGATCAGGCCGATCTCTACAGCTTTCTCTGCGGCGATAAGGTCGCCGGTCAGCAAATATTCCTTGGCCCGGGTTAGCCCGATCCTTTGCGGCCAGGCTATCGCGCCGCCATCGCCCGCAACCAGGCCGATATTGACATGCGGATCGCCGATCTTCGCCTTGTCCGAAGCGAAAATTATGTCGCACAGCAAAGCGACGGTTGCGCCGAGCCCGACAGCATGCCCGTTCATCCGGCAAACAACCGGTTTTTCGATATCGATCAGTGTTTCGACAATTTGCCGCGCCATTTCTATTTCATGATCAAAGCATTCGGGATTGTCGGCGTTATTCTGAATATGGGCGAAGTCGCCGCCCGCCGAAAAAGCCTTGCCCTGGCCGGTCAACAGGATGACATCGGACAATTCGTCGTCCCGCGCGAAAGCGAGAGCCGCCGGGAATTCGTCATGCATGGTCTGGTCGAAAGCATTCAAGGCATCGGGGCGGTTGAAGGCGATGGTGAGCAAACGTCCGTCTCGTTGAAGCTTGATCGTATCGAGTTGGGGCAAATCATGAGTCATCGGCATCCGTCCTTTTTCGACCTTCTATCACGCTGGTGCGATATACAAACGTCGCACCCGCGATAATCCTTGTCGCGCATAGGGTAAGTCGTCTTAACTGACTATGCTTGGTCAGGCTGAGGGAGCGGAATATGGCAGATTTTGATGAGACTTACGACTGGGTTGTGGTTGGGAGCGGGGCTGGATCCTTCAGTTCGGCGCTCGTGATGCGGCAGGCCGGAAAATCGGTGCTCATTGTCGAGAAGACCGGATTGGCTGGCGGCACGACGGCCAAGTCCGGTGGTGTGATGTGGATTCCCGCCAACCGGTTCATGCAAGCGGATGGCGAGAATGACAGCGTCGAGGCAGCGATGACCTATCTTGATCGCCTGCAGGAACTGGATGGTGGCGAGGCTCCCGGGACATCGAGCGAAAAGCGCCGCGCCTATCTGACCGAAGCTCCACGGGCGGTTGATTTTCTGGTTGAACAGGGAGTGAAACTGCGGCGGGGCCCTGTTTTCTGGCCTGATTATTATGACGAGCTACCAGGGGGGTGCAAGACTTCGCGAACAGTGGTCGCCGAACCATTTAATCTGAAGGAACTCGGCCCGATGGCTGACAAGTTGCGGCCAGGATTTGCCGAATTCAACGTTCTGCTCGGTGACGCGATGGAATCGGGTCATATGCGGACAAATCCCGGTGCCAAAAAAATACTGCTCAAGATAATTTTGCGGACTGTCCGCGACAAGCTATTGGGCCGCAAGTTCACCACCGCCGGTGCAGCACTGCAGGGACGAATGCTGAAGGCAGCACTGGATGCCGGTGCGGAAATCAGGCTGAATAGTCCGGTTTCGGAATTGTTGATCGAAGATGGTAAAGTCGTTGGTGTGACAGTCGAAACCGATGGCGCGATCAAGAAAATTGGCGCGCGCTTTGGTGTGCTGGTCAACGCCGGCGGCTTTTCGCAAAACCAGGAAATGCGCGACAAATATGCGCCGGGTACGCGTGCGAAATGGTCGCAAACACCCGAAGGCGATACCGGTGAGATGATTTGCGAACTGGAACGTGTCGGCGGTGTCCTCGCCCAAATGGATCAGCTTGTCGGCTATCAGTCGACGCTCGCGCCCGGTTGGGACAAAGCTTATGTGGCGCCCGGCGCACAGGGCCTGACCGGCAAGCCGCATGCGATCCTGGTCGACCAGTCTGGCGAGCGCTATATGAATGAAGGCGGTTCCTACGAATTATATTGCGAGAATATGCGCAAGAGAAATGAACAGACACCGGCGATCCCGAGCTGGGCGATTTTTGACCGGCAATATGTCGAAAAATACAAGGTTGCGGACAAATATATCGACAAGAAAATCCCCGAAGGCTGGCTCGAAAGTGGCTATTTGCATCGAGCCGATACGATGGAGGAACTGGCGACCAGTATCGGTAGCAATCCCGAAGTGCTGGCTCAAACCGTAAGTCGCTGGAATCGGTTTGTTGCGCTGGGCAAGGACGAGGATTTCCAGCGAGGTGCCCGGCAATATGACAATTGCGGATTTGTAGGCGATCCGTTTTCCGAGCAGAGTTCAATGGGCAGTATCGAACAGGGTCCGTTCTACGCAGTGCCTGTCATACCCGGAGATGTCAGTACTTATGGTGGCGTCGTGACCGACGAGAGAGGACGCGTCGTGAAGGCATACGGGACACCGATCGCCGGCCTGTACGCGACCGGTGTGAGCACCGCTTCGGTGATGGGCAATATATATGCTGGTGCCGGGTCAAGCATTGGTCCGGCCATGACCTTCGGCTATATTGCGGCAAAGCATGCGGCTGGCCTCGACAATCAACTTTGATCCCATGCTTTTGGGCAACTGGCAGAAACCAACGCGGGAGCGATAACCTGCAATATTCCAAGTTGCGTGATTGACCTTGGGTCAAGAGGACGTGATTGTCGGCAGGATTTTAACGAAGTTCGAGGGAAACAATGGCCGAACTCAGCAATGCACCCAAACCCGCCAGCGAGGATCTGGTGGATATCTACCGCCGGATGCTGCGCATCGAACGCAACGAGGACGCCGTTCTCGCTTCGATGCGCCGGGGCCGGCTCACCATGCCCTATTATTCGGCACGCGGGCAGGAAGTCATCCCGTCTACCATCTCACATTTCCTGAATGATGAGGACCAGATCTGCACGATCTATCGCGGTATCCAGGACATGGTCGCCAAGGGTATCCCGCTGAAGCCATTGTGGGCTGAGCTAGCCGGCAGAGTCGATGGAACCTGCAAGGGCAAGGGTGGTGCGATGCACATGACCCATCCCGAAACCGGTATCATGGTAACCACCGGTATTGTCGGCTCTTCAATGCCGATTGCGAACGGTCTCGGCTGGGCAGCCAAGCTCGATGGCAGCAAGCGTGTCGTGATCGCCTATTTCGGCGACGGCGCCTCCAACATTGGTGCCTTCCATGAATCGCTCAACATGGCCTCGCTCTGGAAATTACCGGTCATCTTCGTATGTGCGAACAACCGGTTTGCCGAACATACGCGCTATGAGGACGGCACAGCGGTTGACCAGATTTCAAAACGCGCGGTCGGATATAACATGCCCGGCTTCACCGTCGACGGCAATGACCCTGATGACATGTTTGCCCATGCCTCGGCCGCGATCCAACGTGCGCGCGCAGGCGAGGGACCGACATTGCTCGAATGCATGACATTCCGTTTCCGGGGTCACGTGATCGGTGATGACGACAAATATATGACCAAGGAAGAGAAAGAGGCGGCAATGGCTGCTGATCCGCTTCCGGCTCTCCGGGCGCGTCTGGTGTCAGAAGGTCATGCCACTGAGGAAGAGTTGACGAACATGCAGGAAAAAATCGAAAAAGAAGTCGAGGAAGCGCGCGACTTCGGTCTTGAAAGCGAGCTTCCCTCGCTGGATGAATTGCGTCGCGACGTATTCGCCGAGGAGATACCGGCATGAGCGAGATGGTGAAAATGCACGCCGTTCAGGCGATCAACGCAGCGCTTCACGAAGCAATGGCTGCAGATGACAAGGTGCTCGTTCTGGGCGAAGATGTCGGTGACAAAGAGGGTGGCGGGATCACTGGCATAACCTCTGGTCTGTCGACGAAATTTGGTGACGACCGCGTCAAGAGCACGCCGATAGCCGAGCAGGCGATCATGGGCGCTGCCATCGGCGCCGCCATGGCCGGTTACAAGGTTGTCGCGGAAATCATGATGATGAATTTCACAACCGTCGCGATGGACATGATCGTCAATCATGCGGCAAAGCTGCGTTTCATGTCCGGCGGACAAACAAGCGTTCCGATTGTCATTCGCACGCTGACCGGTGCCGGTTGGCAGACTGCAGGGCAACATTCCGATTTTCTCGAAGGCTGGTTTGCCCATGTCGCCGGTATCAAGGTTGTCTGTCCGGCATTCCCGGCTGATTATAAAGGTCTGATGCTGTCCTGTATTCAGGATCCCGACCCTTGTATCTTCGTCGAGGCGGGTGGCACATTTTTCATTCCGAACGACGTGCCTGATGATCAGGGACCGATTCCGCTCGGAAAAGCCAATGTTGTTCAGGAAGGCACCGATGTCACCATCGTTACCTGGTCGGCACAAACCATCCGCACAATGGCTGCCGCCGAGGCAATTGCCGAAGCTGGCATCTCGGCAGAGATCATTGATCTCAGAACGATTTCGCCGTGGGATAAGGAAACCGTATTGGCATCCGTCGAGAAGACTGGCCGGTTGCTGGTTGCGCACGAAGCATCGCGCAATTTCGGTCCTGGCGGTGAAATCGCTGCAACAGTGAGCGAGGAATTGTTCGGCAAGCTCAAGGCACCCGTAAAACGGCTTGGTGGTCCGACCTGTGCTGTACCCTTTGCCAAGAATCTCGAGACTGCGTTCATCGTCCAGCCAGAGGATATCGTCGCGGCGGTTAAGGAAATAATGGCCTGATTGCAATCGCCCCTGCCTTCGTCTTTCGACGGGGCAGGGCGATCGCCGGCCTGTCTCACTAGATATTATTTCGCGCTATATTGGTTAACCTGCCTGACGGGCCTTTTGCGCCCGGCCGTCTTCCGCCAGATTCAGTTGGCGTCGAGTAGCCGGCGACCAGCCTCTTCATCCCAATGATCTTCATTGCCGCACAATTGGCAGTTGAGGAAAGCGCGCTTGAAGAAAAGGTGGCAGGGATGTTCTTCGGTCAGGCCGATGCCGCCATGCAGCTGGATGGATTCTTCCGCTATATCCCTGAATATGCTAGTCGAATGAGCCTTCAATGCGCCCATTTCAAGCGGCGTGGGATCGCCGGCGATGCGACTCCAGAATAAAGCTTCACCCGCGACCAGCTTTACCTTGAGATCCGCTACACGGTGCTTGAGCGCTTGAAACATCGCGAGCGGCCGGTCGAATTGCCTACGCGTTTTCAGATATTCGATTGTCATGTCGAGCAGCGCGCCTGCCGCTCCCAGGCTGTCCGCAGACAGCGCCAAATGTGTGCTGATCGACAGGCTGTCGTGCAATCGCTGAACGGCTGGTCCTTCCGCTATGACAAGAGATGGGTCGATCTGATATCCGGTCATCTCGATATCAAAAAGGCGTCGGCTCTCATCCCAAAGCGGTTGTTCATGCAAGGTTACTCCGGGCGCGTCGAGCGGGATCAGAGTATAAACATCACCCATTTCTGCCAGAATATGGCTTGCCATGTCGCCTTCAAAAACACCTGCAACTCGTCCGTGATAGGTTCCGTCGTCCTGCTTTTGAACGGCTGCAGGCAGCATATGGAGCGGGATATATTCGCCGCCGCAAATCCGCTCTATCCAGCTTGTCTTGTCGACGAGGGTCGATGATGCGGCAATTCCCTGAAGCCCCAGCAGGGCCGGGATCAGGGGTGCTGCCGGCAGCACCCGCCCCAGTTCATGGTGGATGGTCGCGACGGCATCGCGTTCGAGGCCCAGGCCTCCCAGATCCTCCGGCAGATCAAGCATCAGCCAGCCCATTTCAGCGATCAGCTGCCAGCTTTCATCGCGCGGTGGCTTGAGCTGGCTCGCCGGAAAAGCCTTTTGCGCCGCATCACGCAATTCGGAAAGTTCAATTGTCACAGCGACCAGCCTTTCGGTTCGCGAGCCATGCCGAGCATGCGTTCGGCGATGATATTGCGCTGAACCTCTTCGCTGCCGCCCGCGATGGTCCAGGCATAGCTGTTCATGAAATCAGCCATCCAGTTGCCGGTGTTGAGATCGCCAAAAGTGATCGGCCCGCGATATTGGGCATCAATCCCGCCGACCCGAACACCCAGGTCGGCCCAGGCGCGAAGACAGCGCGAATAGGCATTTTTCACGATCGAGGCATCGCCGATCGCTTCGGTGCCGTCCATCCGCTTCTGCAGGAAATGGTCGGAAAGCGCACAGACTGCATCAACTTGGGTAGCCAGCCTTCCAAGATCGCGCAACACGCCGGCATCGTCCGCTCGGCCATGGTCCCGGACTGTCTCGGCCAGTCGATACATATTGCCGCGCATGCGGTAGGACAATTCCATCAGGGTCAGCCCGCGCTCGGATGCCAACGTGGCCTGCGCCACCGCCCATCCGTCTCCTTCATCCCCGACGCGTTCGCTGACCGGTATTTCCACGCCATCCAGGAAGATTTCGGCAAATTCCTCATCGCCCTGAATCTGATGGATCGGACGAACGGTTACACCCGGTAATTTCATATCCATCAGCAAATAGGTCATGCCAGCCTGCTTCGGCCCTTCTGAAGATGTCCGTGTCAGCAGCAGACATTTGTCGGCATATTGAGCCATGGTTGACCAGACTTTCTGGCCATCGACGACATATATGTTCCCCTTGCGCACGGCTTTGGTCTTGATCGCGGCCAGATCGGATCCGGCGTTAGGTTCCGAAAAGCCCTGACACCATGTCTCGCCCTTCAGGATTTTCGGCAGATAGCGCGCCTGTTGTTCCTCACTGCCACATTCGTTAAGCGTAGCGAAGGCGTGGTAGGTCGACACGAAGGACAAGAGCAGTCGTGGCGCGTCGGCGCGGGCCAGTTCCTCGTAAATCACTTTCTGCTCGGCAAGGCTGCGGCCACCGCCAGGCCATTTCTTCGGCCAGTGTGGAATCGCATAGCCCCCTGCAACCAATTTTGCGAACCAGGCGCGCTGTTCCTTTGCGAATTTTTCATGTGTGTCGGCGCTTGTCCGCCAGTCATTTGGCCTATTAACGGCGAGCCACGCCCGAATTTCGTTTCGCAGATTTTCAAGTGCATCGGTCATGGTGAAGCTAGGCACTATTCTGGCGGTGCACCGCAAGGGCGCGGCGATAATATCGATCAGGCGATGCTGGAAACATCGACAAATATTCTTCCATTCTCGATCTCGACCGGGAAGGTCGCAATATTCTCGACAGCTGGCGGATTAAGGGGTTCGCCCGTTGCAAGATCAAAACGTGTGCCGTGTGCCGGACAGGCTATCCAGCCAGCCCCAATGCGTCCAGCCTCGAGGGCCTGAAACGCGTGTGAGCATTCATTCGCGACGGCGTAGATTTTACCGCCGCTGTTGCAGACCAGAATTGGCTGGCGCCGCACACAAAAGGCCCTGGATTCTCCTGCGGCAAGTTCGGCAAGCTTTGCCACCTCAATCCTGTCCTCGTTTTTCATCGATACTATACCCCGGGATGTTGGTCGATGGCGGCACATTTCACATATATAAGCAGCAGGGACAGGTGAAACCGTTAAAGTCCGGCGAGCGCCTTAAACACTGGATCGGCATGTTCCTTCCGGCAGATCAACAGATCCGGCATGTACACATCGCGCTGGTTATATAGCAGCGGGGAGCCGTCGACACGACTGACGTGCAGGCCATGCGCCGCCGCCACGGCTATCGGGGCGCAACTGTCCCATTCATATTGACCGCCAGTGTGGAGATAGATGTCGGCTTCCCCGCGGACCACCGCCATGGCTTTCGCGCCAGCACTGCCCATCGGTACAAGTTCGGCACCCAGGATTTCCGAGACCGCCACTGCTTCTGCGGCAGGGCGGGTCCGGCTGACCACCATGCGCAATTTCTCAGGCGGTGGCGGTACCGGGTTCGGCTGGTCGGAACGCAGCACGAGATCCAGGCCGGGCAGCGCCACGGCACCAATCGCGGGAAGGCCGTCTATGGCCAGCGCGACATGCACTGCCCAGTCGGTCCGGCCTTCGCCATATTCGCGGGTGCCGTCGACCGGATCGATGATCCACACCCGCGATTTTGACAGGCGTATTTCGGTGTCCTTGCTTTCCTCGGAAAGAAGTCCGTCATCGGGACGCTGGTGCGTAATCGCGTGGATCAGAAACTGGTTCGCCGTTTCATCGCCCGCTTTGCCCAGCGCCTTACCCGACAACAGCCCGCTATCGCGTACTTGCCGCAGCAGCTTGCCGGCTGTGTCAGCGAGATGGGCGGCAAGGGCAACATCATCCTGCATGATTTTCTCGTTCATTTCAGCGGCGCGATCTGGCGGATGATATATTCCGCAGCTTCGACTGGAGTCATTTCGACGGTATTGACCCGGATATCCGGCTTCTCAGGCGGTTCATAGGGACTGTCGATACCGGTGAAATTCTTGAGTTCGCCAGCCCGCGCCTTTTTATAAAGCCCTTTCACATCGCGTTCCTCGGCGACCTCCAAAGGCGTGTCCACGAAAATTTCGACAAACTCGCCTTCGGGCAGCATCGCCCGCACCATGTTGCGTTCCGCACGGAACGGAGAAATGAAGGCAGTCAGAACGATCAGACCGGCATCGGTCATCAGTTTTGCCACCTCGCCCACCCGGCGGATATTTTCGATCCGGTCGGCCTCGGTAAAACCGAGATCCTTGTTGAGCCCATGCCGGACATTGTCGCCATCGAGCAGAAAAGTGTGACGGTTCATCACGTTGAGAAGTTTTTCGACTTCATTGGCGATGGTCGATTTGCCGGACCCCGACAGACCGGTGAACCAAAGCACCTTGGGCTTCTGGTTCTTGAGGTCGGCATGGGCTTCGCGCGTAATATCTGTTGCCTGCCAATGGACATTCTGTGCCCGGCGAAGACTGAAATGCAACATGCCCGCACCAACCGTGGCGTTGGTGATCTTGTCGATCAGGATAAAGCCACCCAATGTGCGGTTGTCAGCATAAGCCTCAAACACGATAGGTTTGTCGGTGGCAATTTCGGCTACGCCAATAGCGTTCAGGTCGAGCGTTTTTGCCGCCATATGCTGCATCGTATTGACGTCGATGCTATATTTCGGTTCCTGCACTGTCGCGGATACCATCTGCGTACCGAGCTTGAGCCAATATGCACGGCCAGGGAGCAAGGCATCGTCATCCATCCAGACGATGGTTGCCTCGAATTGATCGGATGCCTCGGGTGGATTGTCCGCCGTCGCAATGACATCGCCGCGCGAACAATCTATTTCGTCATCGAAGCACAGCGTGACCGATTGTCCGGCGACCGCTTCTTCCAGATTTCCGCCGAGGGTGACAATCTTGCTGATGGTTGAGGTTTTTCCGGAAGGCAGGACGCGGATTTCATCACCCGGCTTCACCGTGCCCGTCGCAATCTGGCCGGAAAATCCGCGGAAATCGAGATTGGGCCGGTTGACCCACTGGACCGGCATGCGCAGCGGCTTGGACTGGCTGGCGTCCAGGTCAAGATTGACCGTCTCGAGATGCGCCATCAGTGGCTCACCCTTGTACCAGGGAGTATTCGCCGAATTTTCGGTAATATTATCACCTTTGAAGCCGGAAATCGGCATGGCGGTGAAATTGTCGATCCCGATCTCGGTGGCGAAAGCGGTATATTCGGCGACAATCGCGTCATATTTTGCCTGATCATAATCGATCAGGTCCATCTTGTTGACGGCCAATACGATATTCTTGATGCCGACGAGGTTGCACAAATAGCTGTGCCGCCGGGTCTGAACGAGCACACCCTTGCGGGCGTCGATCAGGATGACGGCAAGGTCGGCGGTCGAGGCGCCGGTGACCATGTTGCGGGTATATTGCTCGTGCCCGGGACAGTCGGCGACAATGAACTTGCGCTTTTCGGTCGAGAAGAACCGGTAGGCGACGTCGATCGTGATCCCCTGCTCCCGTTCCGCAGCGAGACCATCGACCAGCAGCGCGAAATCAATCTCCTGGCCCTGCGTGCCGACCGATTTGGAATCGGCCTGCAGCGCTTCGAGTTGATCCTCGAAAATCATCTTGCTGTCGTAAAGCAACCGGCCAATCAGGGTCGATTTGCCGTCGTCCACCGAGCCGCAGGTGATGAAGCGGAGCAGTGACTTGTGCTGATGCGTCTCCAGATAGCTGTCGATGTCCTCGGCGATCAGTGCGTCGGTCTTGTAAATGGTATCGGTCATCAGAAGTATCCCTCCTGCTTTTTCTTTTCCATCGATGCCGAAGAATCATGGTCGATCGCACGGCCCTGTCTTTCCGACGTCGTTGTCAGCAACATTTCCTGGATGATTTCCGGCAAGGTTGCAGCGGTGCTTTCTACCGCACCGGTGAGCGGATAGCAGCCCAATGTGCGGAACCGGATGGATCGTTCGACCGGTGTCTCGCCCTCTTGCAGCGGAAAGCGGTCGTCATCGACCATGATCAGCATGCCGTCGCGTTCGACTGTCGGGCGTTTGGCCGAGAAATAAAGCGGAACAATCTCGATATTCTCCAGATGAATATATTGCCAGATATCGAGTTCCGTCCAGTTGGACATCGGGAAGACGCGGATGCTCTCACCCTTGGCTTTGCGGGTATTGTATAGTTTCCACAGTTCGGGCCGCTGGTTCTTGGGATCCCAGCGGTGATTGGTCGACCGGAAGGAAAATATCCGTTCCTTGGCCCGGCTTTTTTCCTCGTCGCGTCGCGCGCCGCCGAAGGCCGCATCAAAGCCATATTTGTCGAGCGCCTGTTTGAGTCCTTCGGTTTTCCACATATCGGTATGCAATCCGCCGTGATCAAAGGGGTTGATCCCGCGTTCGACCGCTTCGGGATTCTTGTAAACCAGCAATTCCATGCCGGCATCTGCAGCAGCCTTTTCGCGCAGCTTGTACATATCCTGAAACTTCCAGGTCGTATCAACATGGAGCAATGGAAAGGGTGGCGGCGAAGGGTAAAAGGCTTTCTTGGCGACATGCAGCATCGCCGCGCTGTCCTTGCCGACCGAATAGAGCATCACCGGCTTTTCTGCCTCCGCCACAACCTCGCGCATGATGTGGATCGCTTCGGCTTCGAGCCGCTCCAGATGGGTCAATGTTCGTGCCGTCAATGTCCGCTCCTCAATTGCTGGGACTATATTGACCAGAGAAAGCTTTTATATGGACCTCCCATATGGGAGGGTGTAGCAATTGTGCATGGCTTTCCCGGGAAATTCCGAAACCGGATTGCTGCTTTCCCTGCAGAAGGCGGTGGTCGAAAAATCAGGCTGGACCGAGTTCCTGGCGGGACTCGCAACGATGGCACACGCTCGGTTCGCGGCAATGATCATTGAAATTCCGGGTTCTTCCGACGCGGCATATATCGTCAATGCGATGCCAAATGGTCAGCCGGTATCAATTTCCTCCGCTGCGCTGGCTATAATTCTTTCCGACCGTCTACGCCCGGAACGGATATATTCTGCCGCCGAGCTGAAAGATATCGACTCAGGCGCCGGAATGGATGCGGCGCTCGCCAAACTTGGCACGCCCGCAGTGCGAGCGATGCGCGCCGTTGTTTCCGAAAGTCTTTCAATCAAGGTGGGAGTCTTCGGTTCGGTCGAATTTGGAGCAGCGGACGGCGCTATTTTGAGAAGATTGTTCCCCTATCTCAGGTCATGCGCGCGCGCTGCGGTGATAGTCGAGCGCGAACGATTTCATGCGTCCGTAACTGCCAAATTGGCTCGCAAAACCGGCCTCGGCTGGTTCTTGCTTGATCGTTCCGGCGTCATTGTGGAGTCAGTATCTGACCGGCCAGACAGATTGCCCGGCTTTAGCATTCTCTCTGGCATGCAAGGTGAGCGGTTCGCTTTCGCAGATCGCGCAACCGAAACGGCGCTAGCGGATATCCTTGATCGCTGTGCAACCGGAACCGCTGAACGTTCAGCGGCCATTGAAATAAGTTCCGGTCCGATGTTGCATATGCGTGTTTCACCATTTCCAGCATCGGATTATGCTTGGCTCTGTAACGCTGTTGCGCTTGTGACATTGCACGGAGAGAGCCAGATGACGGCGGACGGTTGCGGGTTGCTGGTTGACCTGTTCGGTCTGCTCCCCAGCGAAGCGCGGCTTGCCAAAGAGTTGGCTGGCGGGAAATCCTTGGTCGAGGCCGCTGACCATATGGGCCTTACGATCGAAACCGTGCGCAACTATTCAAAAAAGATTTTCGCCAAGACCGGAACTACGGGACAGGTGGATCTCGTCAGGTCGATCCTGGCCAATGGTCTGGCTGAACTTGAAGCTCCTTCACTCTGTCTGCCGAGTTCCGGAAGAGAAGATTCGGTCAGCCCATCCGAAATCTAGTGCCAATCTATCTAACCTGGCCGGCGAAACCGATCGCTAATCCAAGCTGAAATTGAGGTCCCAATTGCAACCCTCACGGATGTCGACGATGGGCGCCTAAAGCACGTTAAGTCCAAGTTCGCCAAGCAACTGTCCGGCCTGCACCCTGGAAATTGTTGCGCCGCGAAACAAACCTGCATCGATCAAGCGAAGGCCGCCAAGATCCGCACCGCGAAGATCAGCCCCTGCAAAGCGTGAGCCCGCCATGTTCGCGTCGCGCAGGCTGCAATCATCAAGCACGGCCGAGCGGAAATCACAGTTTCGCAGGTCGGCGTGGCTGAAATCTATTTTGTGCAGGGTCTGTTTATGGAAGCTATAGCCGGGCAATTTGGCACCGATCAGGAGCGTTTCTTCAAAACGTGCGTCCAGAGACTTGCTCTCTGACAGATCCGTGCCGGTCAGTTTGCAGCTTCGAAATGATGCAGACGCGAGGGTCGAGCGGCGCAGCACGGCATTGTTGAAATCGCTCGACTGGAATGAGGCCTCCGTCAAATCGGCACCGCTGAACGTCGCAAAGGCGCCGCGGCAGGACTGCCAGTCCGTCCTTTCGAGACAAGTCCCGGAAAAATCGGCTCGCCGCAAATTGCATCGTTCAAATTTCCAGCCTGACAGGTCGAGATTGGCGAGATCAACGCCTTCCAGATCACAGTCAATCAGACATGCTGGCGAATGGCCGGACGCCATTTGCACTATATGCTCTCGCGATAATGTCCGCTCGCTTATGGAGCCATCGGCAAACAGGTCGTTCATCCGGCCCCTCGAAGATTGTGATATACCGGCAGCAGCTATGCTGGGAAAACCGGCGCGATGCCAATCAATTCGGGCGAAGTGTGTTGGTGATCAAGCGGGATATTGTCCGTTCAACCAGACTATCATGACGCCTCTCAATGTTACCGGTGCGAATATGCCATCAATCATTGGGGCTGCTGTCGACTGGACAGGCTTTTAATGGAATCATGTTCAGAAACCACTGCTCGCCGTTGCACCGCCGCTGTTTCATTATCTGTTCTTGCAGTTCGAACATAGCCGCCGCCTGACCATGTCCCACGACTGGAGTTGCGGCGAAGCGCATCCGTGCCTGGTCATTGGCATATGGAGGCCATGCAGGACCTGTGACGGACGAGGGAGCCCCGGTAGTGGCAAAGCTTGCCCAATAGTCGATCATCGTCGTCGCAAGGGCATCATCGGCGGGATCGACCGGTATAGGCCAGTTGGCAGGCAATCGTTTGTCCGGGCCGACGCGGCCAAAGGTGAAGGGCAATTCACCGGCGTGAAAACTGCACAGGTCGCGCTCCTTCGCCGCAGCATAGCAATGATCGAAGATGAAGGAAAAAGCTGGCTGCCCCGCTGCGGTCTGTTGCCTGACCAGCCGCTCAATCGCCCAGCCATAGACCGCGTCGCGTGTTGCATCGAGCTGGCTTTCTGCAATATTCGAGGCGGGATAGAGCTGCAGATAGGCCGGCGCAAGATTGCCAAAACGCTTAGTGATTTCGATTTCATAGGCGTCAGGCTCATTGGGTGCAGCGGGAATCAGCAGCCGTTGTGAACGGATTTCGCCGCTGTTGAGTCCGGCCAGGATCGGCACCTGCGCTTGCTCGCTGCGGTCGAAGGTTTCGACGACTTGCGCAGGCAATATCTTGCCATCGACCGTGCCTTGTGCCGGGAAGCGGGCTTGCCAGGCCTTCACCATCAGCGCGTCGGGGTCGAGCGCCCGCAGAACGCCGATATCTTCGCCGAGCGCCGCGCCAATTGTCTCGGCAGCGGGCATGCCGAAGGCGCTTTCGCGCAGGAGCGGCACTGCGCGGATATTCGCACTCTGGATGATAGCCTTTGCAAACAGACCGTGGGCAGGCGGGCTGGACAGTAGATAGGTGATACTGAGCGCACCGGCCGATTCACCCATCACCGTGACATTCTGTGCATCGCCGCCAAATGCGCCGATATTGTCTTTCACCCACGCCAGCGCTGCAATCTGGTCAAGCAAGCCATAGTTGCCGGAAATGCCATCCGGCGATTCAGCACTGAGTCCAGGGTGTGCCAGCCAGCCGAAGACCCCGAGCCGATAGTTGATCGAAACAAACACAATCCCGCGCTTCGCATATTCGCTTCCGTCGTACATCGGGCTGGCGCTTGATCCGCGTTGCAGCGCGCCACCGTGGATCCAGACGACCACAGGAGCGCCATTTGCGTTATTCGGCGACCAGATGTTTAGTGTCAGGCAATCTTCACTGGTCGCTGCCAGTTCCTCGAAATAGACACTGCTGGCGGGGTAGGGCGGTTGGATACAACTGGCCCCGAATGCGCTTGCGTCAAAAGTGCCCTGCCATTTTGCAGGCGGAGCGGGTGGCTGCCAGCGTCGGTCGCCAACCGGCGGCAAGGCATAGGCTATGCCCTTGAATATGCCGATATCATCCGTGATTGTTCCGGTAAGCCGACCCTGGGGGATCTGGACTTCAGGCCGATCTGGCATTTTCGATGAAGATTGCGTGCCGCTTATGGCAGCCGCCAAGATTCCGATATATGCTGCGATCCGAAGAGCGATTTTGCTCATTCCATTCCTCTCCTGCCACTGCCGCAATGCTTGCCATTGTCCGGCGCCAACTATACACTCACTCGCTAGTGAATATCAAGTGCACTTCCTTCACGACCGACATAATGTCGGCAAGGAAACAAGCGGCAGAAACACCGGGAGATGATGATATGAGCGGACCGACGAGACGCGATGTGCTGGCAGGTGCGAGCAGCCTGCCCCTGACTGTCGCGATACCGACAGCGGCGCAGGCCACAGCCACCACTAAGCCCAATTCGATTGCAGACGATCTCGCCAGATATATCGGATTTGGGAGCAAGCAGTCGGGCAGCGAGGGTGATGCAGCCTGCGGCCACTGGCTTGCCGGCGAGCTTGAGGAGGCCGGATTCGTGGTCGAGAAACCCGTGCTTTCAGTGCCATATTTCGATCAAGCCATTTGCGAAATCACCATCGACGGCGCGCGCGCAACACTCTGGCCGCAACCAATTGTCATTCCGACGCCCGCCAGCGGCGTGTCCGGACCGCTGGTTCGCGTCGATGGAGCGGGAAGGGCGGATGCGCCGCTCGGCGGGGCAATTGCACTGGTCGATCTACCCTATGGCCGTTGGTCTTCTGCCTTTTCGAAATCCGTGCGCGGGCCCGTCGATGCGGCCTTTGCCGGCGGTGCGAAGGCCGTAGTCATTGTCACCAACGGTCCTACCGGCAAGGTGATCGCACTCAATGCCGATGGTCGCGCACCGATGTTTGCAGGACCCGTAGGCCTGCTTGCGCCTGCCGATGCGGCAGCCTTCCTGAGCGCTGCGACGACACATGCCACGGCGACAGCGACGCTGACGGGACAGGCCGGTCGGCGACCGGCGTTCAATGTGATCGGCCGGATGGATCGGCAAAAAGGGAAATGGATCGTCGTCTCGACACCGCGCTCCGGCTGGTACGGTTGCGCGGCAGAACGCGGTGGCGGCATTGCCGCATGGCTCGACCTTGCGCGCAACATACCCAGAATGCTGCCCGATCACGATATCGCCTTCCTTTGCAACAGCGGCCATGAATATGAGAATCTGGGCGCCGAGGAATCGCTGAAGGCGACAGCGCCCAAGCCCGAAGAGACCCACTTCTGGTTACATCTCGGAGCCAATCTTGCCGCCCGCGACTGGCACGAGGGGCTGTTTGGCCTGTCACCGCTGCCGGGCACAGATTCGCAGCGCTATCTGGTTGTCAGCCCGCCACTGCTCGACCCGGCACGGCGCCTGTTCAAGGGACTGGCTGGTCTCGAAGGCCCCTATCCCAGCGACAAATTATCGGCGGGCGAGCTAACCGCGATCATTGCCGCAGGCTACCCCTCGGTTGCAGGCGTGTTCGGCGTGCATCGCTTCCATCATGTCGCCGACGATGACGAGCGATGCATAGATGCGTCGAGCGTTGCCGAGACGACCGAGGCATTCCGCAATCTTCTGCTGGAAGCTGGCAAAGCCTGAAGGTTTGCGTTGTTACAGTCGGTTCGCGCGAGCCAGTGCACCGAAATGATAGGCGCTTGGCCGGGGCGTCCGTTTGAACGTCTCGCGGTCAACGGCTGCCAGTCCAAAAGTGTGGCCATAGCCCGATGTCCATTCGAAATTATCGAGCAAGGACCAGTAGAGATAGCTGCGGACAGCGATCCCTTCGTCGATACAGGCCCGGACACCATCGAGCGCCTGATCAATAAAGGCAATGCGGCGCTTGTCATCATTCACGGCCACGCCGCTTTCGGTTACGTAGATCGGCTTGCCGATGGTTCGATGCGCCCAGCGGATCGTGTTCGCCAGCGCCTGGGGGTAGAATTCATAGCCCGACATCGTCAGTTCGGCGTCCGGCGGCGGCGCGACCATGCCCTTCTCGTCGAAAACCATGCGGGTATAGCACTGCACCCCGAAGAAATCGGAGTGGCTGCGGGCCACATCGACCCAGTCGCCATAGAGCTTCCGCTCATAATGCGCGACCAGCGAAGGTGATCCTGCGGACTGAATCTCTTGGGTTGTCAACGTTATCCCAACCGGAAGATCCGGTCTTGCCGACTTGATTTCGTCATAGGCCAGTCGATGCGCCTGCTGCAGGATCGGAGTTGAAATTGCCGGATCGGAATAGGCCAAGCGCGAAAAGCGCGGCGAACCGGTGGCGCGAACCGCAGCCTGGTTGACCGCGCGGATCTGCTTTCGGGCTTCATCCGACTGTGGGTATAGCGCCACCAGCAATCCGATATTGGCTTCGTTGAACGTAGTCACAAGATGCATCAGCCCGCCGAGTCTTTCGGCGACAGTGCGGCAGAAGCGGGCAAACAACTGCGGCGCATCTTGTACCTCAAAGCCGCCGCGGGCAGCAAACCAGAGCGGGGTGGTGAAATGATTCAAGGTCACAATCGGCCGCAGCCCGCGAGCGCGGCATGATTCGAGCACGCGCTTGTAATGATCAAGAGCCGCATTGGAAAAACAGCCTTCGCTGGGTTCGATCCGTGCCCATTCGACGCCCAGACGGTAGCAGTTCAAACCCAATTGCTGGGCGAGTGCGAAGTCTTCATCATAACGATGATAGCTATCGCACGCATCACCCGAACGGTCCTTGAACAAGGTCGGCTCAAGATTTTCCGCCAGCCAGGCATCGCTGTTGACATTGTTGCCCTCGCTTTGATGGGCAGAGATTGCCGCACCCCACAAAAAGCCCGGAGGCGCACGTCGGCGAACCTTCACCGATGCCGTATTTGCCAGAAGCGTCGGAGCGGCCGCTGTGCCTGCCGCTACCTGCATCAACTCGCGCCGCCCGATCTCGAAGTCCTGATCCGCCATCACCCCTTCCTTTCTATGCTTCAATGTCGCGTTTATAGGTTTCCGGGAGAAACAATATTCCGACCACTGCGGTAATGCCGGCGATGACAATCGCGTACCACAGGCCCTGATAGATGCTGCCGGTCGCCGCAACCATCGCGAAGGCAACCGTCGGCATGAAGCCCCCGATCCAGCCGTTCCCGATATGATAGGGCAGCGATAGGGACGAATAGCGGATACGTGCGGGAAACAGTTCGACCAGCAACGCTGCCAGCGGCCCGTAGACCATCGTTCCCAAGGTTCCGAGCATGCAGAGGATCACGATCACCCTGAACTGGTCAATCTGGTCCGGGTCTGCGTCGGTGGGATAGCCTGCGGCTACCAACGCCCGCTGCACATCAGCTCCGAAAGCGGCAACGGCGCTATTCTTGGTGTCGCCTGAGACAAGCGCAGGGTCGGGAGCAATGATGCTCCGATCACCGATCCGGATCGACGCTATGCTGCCGATCGGCGCATCGATATTTTCATAATTTATCCCGCTCTTCGCGAGATAGGATTTTGCAATGTCGCAGCTCGTTGTGTCGAAGGTGTTGCCACCGATAGGATCGAATTGAAACGAACATTCGGAGCCATGGGCCACGATGCTAACGGGTGCGCGTTCGATAGCAGCCGCCATTGCCGGGTTCGCGGCATTGACCAGCGCACTGTAAAGCGGGAAATAGGCAAAAACGGCAATAACACATGCGGTCATCATGATCGGCTTGCGGCCGATCTTGTCGCTGAGCCAGCCCCAGAAAACATAGAGAGGAATCGTGATGGTGAGCGCAGTGGCGACCAGGAAGTTCGCGGTAGCACCATCGACCTTGGCGATTTTCTCAAGAAAGAAAAGCGGATAGAGATGGCCCGAGAAGCCGATGACCGCTTGTCCCGCAACCGCGCCGAAAAGCGCGATCAAAACGATCTTCAGGTTTTTCCATTTGCCAAAAGCTTCCCTGAGCGGTGCTTTGGATGTTGCGCCATGCGCTTTCATCCTCTGGAATACAGGGCTTTCGTTGAGCTGAAGGCGGATCCAGAGCGCGACCAGCAGCAGGACGATCGAGAAAAGAAACGGCAGGCGCCAACCCCAGGACAGGAAGTCATCGGCATCCAAGCTGGTCCGCAACCCGACCACGAACATGGAAGCCAGAATAAGACCGAGCATCGCTGTTGTCTGGATGAAGCCGGTGTAAAAACCGCGTTTCCCGTTCGGTGCATGTTCGGCGATATAGACCGCCGCACCGCCATATTCGCCACCGATCGCAAGGCCCTGCAACAATCGCAGCGCCATCAGGATAATCGGTGCCGCAATGCCGATTTGGTCATAGCTTGGCAGCAAGCCGACTGCGAAGGTCGACATACCCATGATCGCCATGGTGACGAGAAAGGTTTTCTTGCGTCCCACGATATCGCCGACCCGCCCGAATACCAGCGCGCCAAACGGCCGTACCGCAAAGCCCGCAGCAAAGGCCATCAGCGCGAGGATGAAGCCTGTGGTTTCGTTGACCCCCGAAAAAAACTTCGCCGAAATGACGCTGGCAAGCAGGCCGTAGAGGTAAAAATCATACCATTCAAACACCGTCCCCAGCGACGAAGCGGTGATGACGAGCTTTTCATTCTGTTTCTTGCCCACGCCGTCTGGCAAAGCTTCCGTGTCGGTAGCCATATTCCTTCTCCCATTTATCCCGGCAGCGGCGGCGGACTTCGGCCAGCTCGCTACTGCCGGGGAATATCAATGCCCGGCAGTGATCGCCGGATCGACCTGTTCGATGCTCATCATTTCGCGGTTTGCTGCGGGAGCATTGTGCTGCCCTCCGAAACCGCATGCGTCAGACAATGCCCGCATCAAGCTGTTCGACCGTCCCTTCAAATATGCCTTCATCATAGATCTTGTACTTTCAATAACTCACGTGTGAGTGAATAAGAAGTTCATCTTGAAACTGGAACTGATCTTGTTTCTAGTCTCAGCTACCAGCCCGTTAACGCTGCTCGCAAATTTCCTTGAAGCCCGCCGCCATGAATCGGGCCATACGTTGTTTGACCGCAGAATAATCTTCCGACTGGCAAAGGCCGTGCGACAATTTGTCGATACGGCCCGTTCGCGCCAGCGTCAGCATCAGCGCGCCGGTTACGAAATGATAGCCCCAGAAAATATCTTCTTCAGCGGCGTCCGGCAGGGCTTTTTTCAGAATATCGATCAGGCGCAGCACGACCGGGTCGAAATATTTATCCATATATTCAGCGCCATCGGGACTATTCGATGCTTGCGCGCCGAATGCGCCGTAATTCTTCCAGCCTTCACCGCCATGGATATAGAGGTCGAGGTCGGTGTCGAGAAAGGCGTGGAGCGCGCCTTCCACGGTCGGGTTTTCCCCGGCAGCGCGGTCATAATCATCAAGCGCCTGCATCCGTTTCTCGATTGTAACCACAGCACGCCGGGCAAACACGGCGTCGAACAGCGTCTGCTTGTCGTCGAAATAATAGTTGAGCAAAGTGTGATGGACGCCGACCTGTTTGGCCACATCCTTCAGTGTCACACCATAAAAGCCGTGCTTGGAAAAAAGGAGTTCGGCAATATCGAGTATCTGTTCCATCATCTCGGCCCGTTGTTCGGCCTTGGAAACTTTCTTCACACTGGTTTTTGCTGTCGATGCCAAACTCATTTCCTTCTGCACTATATCCGTCGCGACCGGGATCACCCTACGGGATCACCCTACACGTGTCCGTAATCTGCCCGCAATTGTATTTTATTGATCTTTCCGGTGGCCGCGAGCGGCATCCCGTCCAGACGGATGATTGCATCAGGAATCCACCAGGACGCGACATTCTCGTGCAGCGGCGCGAGCAATTCTTCGTCGCTGATCGAATTATCGCAGGTTTCGACCAGCAGAATCGGCCGTTCGCCCCATTTGGGGTCGCTCCGGCCTATCACCGCGGCAAGCGACACCTGGGGCAGGGCACCGACCAGTGATTCAATTTCAGCAGGGTTGATCCATTCACCGCCCGATTTGATCAGGTCCTTGGCGCGACCGGTGATCATCAGATTGCCGTCAACGTCAATGCGCGCGAGGTCACCGGTGTCGAACCAGCCCTCCGCGTCGGTCGCGGGCTTGTCATCGCCGAAATAGCGTTTGACGACACTCGGTCCGCGCACGCGCAGATGGCCCTCTGGTCCGCGTTGCTCGTCAAGCGGGTGCCCCTCGCTGTCGGTGAGGAGCAGGTCAATGCCGATAGCAGGCCGTCCCGAAAGGGCCGCCAGCCGCCCCGAATCTCCCGCTACTGCAGCGGTGCCGAGCGGCGACAGTTCGGTCATGCCCCAGCTGGTCTGCACCTCGACACCGAGCCGCTGCTCGATCCGTTCCATCAGCGCCGGTGGCATCGAAGCGCCTCCCACAAGTATCCGTTCGAGCGATGGTACATCACCGCCCTCGGTCTCGAGATGTTCGACCAGGCCGAGCCACACGGTCGGTACGCCGACGCCCAGAGTGACGCCTTCGGACCGGATCAGAGCGGCCAGATGCGCTCCAGTGCTATTGCTGCCGGGTAACACAAGCTTGCCGCCAACCGCGGGGACCGCGAACGGCAGGCCCCAGGCGTTGGCATGGAACATGGGAACGACCGCAAGCACCGCATCATTCGCGCGAACCCCCATCACGTCGGCCTGAAGCTGCCGCATCGTATGCAGATAACAACCGCGGTGGGTATAGGTAACTCCCTTGGGTGCGCCGGTTGTACCCGAAGTGAAGCAAAGTCCGGAGGGTGTGTTTTCGTTGAACTGTCCCCATTCGATGTCCGGCGATGATGCCTCAGCCATTGCTGTTGCCAGCACGCCGACATTGATCGAATCATCCGCTGCTTCGATCGTCGCTCCATCATCGTCGAGCAGCAATATCTGTTCTATGGCGCCACCCTCCGCAGCAGTCGCCCGGGCAAGCGGCAGCAGATCCCGGCTGGCCAGCAGCAGGCGCGCTCCGGACTGCGCCAGCATGGCTCCGAGACTCTTGGCGGTGAGTCGCGGGTTCAGCGTATGACACACCGCACCCATGCCGATTATCCCGTACCAGCTTTCAAAATGCCCCTGACTGTTCCAGGCGAGCGTCGCGACATGGTCGCCCTTGCCCACGCCCAGCCGATGCAACGCACCCGATACGGCGCGCGCGCGATCATGGATAGCGGCATAGCTGATCCGTTCGACAGTACCGTCCGGCGCTGCTGAAACCACCTCGGCGAGGGGGTGCCATTTTGCAGCGTGGGAAAGAAACTTGTCGAGTGTCAGTGCATAGCCTTGCATTGAACCGTCGATCATTGGCACCCCTCGGCTTTGGGTGGTAGTGGTGGCGAAATGACGCCGATGTTCCAGTTCCATGCGGTATCACCCGCAGCGCGCCGGCGGCACACGACCGCTTCGTGCAGCGCTGCTGTTCCGGGGAAAAGATTATGACCCAGACGCGGCTTGTCGGCAAAATGCATGAACGCCTTGTTCTGGGAATAGGACAGCCAGTCCGGCTGGCCCTTGGCTCGTGGTTGCCCGCTTCGGGCGAAGCTTGCCCAATAATCACCCATCGCGGCGATCAACTTGCGCTCTGACAATTTGTTCGGGATTTTCGGCCATAGGGGCGGTGTCTTGCCGGCAGTATCGAATACGAAAGGCAGTTCTGCAGCATGGAAGGCATGCAAATCCCATTCCTGGGTTGCCGGGTAGCCATGGTCGAAAAGATAGAGATAGGCGGGTATGCCGAGCGCCGCCTGATTTGATACCAGCCGCTCGGACGTCCAGCCGTACATGGCATCGCGCGTCGCGGCGAGCATGCTTTCTTCCTTGTTCTTGGCAGGGTAGCGGGACAGGTAAGCGTCCGCGAACTCGCCGTAATTGGTCCGGATAGCCGCTTCATATGCGGCGGCATTATCAGGTGCCTTGGGCAGCAGGAAACGCAGGGACCGGATTTCGCCCGCATTGAAGCCGGCGAGTATTGGCACCGGTGCCTGTTCGTTGCGGTCGAAAGTCTCAACCAGCTGGCGCGGCACGGTCTTGCCATCGATGACAGGGAAAGGGAAATATCCGGCCGCAGGTGCCTTTTCGGCAATCTCTTCTGCGGGCATTGCCCGGAGTGCGACAAGATCGTCAGTACCCAGCTTGGTCGTCAAGTCTATGCCCTGCTCTTCGGCTGGTACCATGCCATTGCGTTTTTCGCGCAGCGCTGGTGCCGAGACCATATAGGCGCTCTGGGCGATCGCCTTGTCGAACAGCCCGCGCGCGTCCGGCGCCGCCATCAGATACATGACGCTGAGCGCGCCCGCAGACTCGCCCGCGATCGTCACATTGGCTGCATCGCCGCCGAACGCGCCAATGTTTTGCTTCACCCACTGGAGTGCCGCGATCTGGTCGAGCAGGCCATAATTACCCGATACGCCGTCTGACGATTCTGCGCTGAGCTCCGGGTGCGCGAGATAGCCGAGCGCCCCGAGACGGTAGTTGATCGACACGACGACCATGCCGCGAGCCGCAAGCGCGCTGCCGTCATAAAGCGGATCGCCGCCCGATCCCGTGGTCAGCGATCCACCATGTATCCAGACGAAGACCGGCGCGCGCGTGGCATTGTCCGGTGCCCAGATGTTGAGCGAGAGACAATCCTCGCTCATCTCCGGCAGGTCCCATGCGTAGATGCTGGGTCCTCGCGGCTTTGGTTGCATGCATGCCGCACCAAATTTGGTGGCATCGCGTACGTCCTGCCAGTCAGCTGCCGGTTGGGGCGGCGTCCAGCGCAGCTTGCCAACCGGTGGTGCAGCATAAGGAATGCCCTTGAAGATGCGGACCCCTTTTTCCTCGCTTCCCTGCACCTTGCCTGCCGGCGCATCGACGACCGGACCATCGGCGGCTGCCGCCGGTACCGGGACCATGACCGCCAGCAGGAGAGCCAGATGGGTCAGGCCCCGGAACGTCGCATCTTTCATGTTACGATGCCCCATCAGAAGCGGTAGTTCGCACGAATGCCCGCCGTGCGCGGCCGCAGCCTTGCATAACGGCCATCGAGGAAGGCTTCCGGATGGATATAGGTGATCGAGGAATCATCGAACACATTCTCGACATAGGCGGTCAGGTCCAGCGACCCCAGCTTGACCCCGGCGAAAAGATTCACGTTGGTCCATGCCTCGGTGAAATCATAAGTCGGGCTCACAGCATTAGGATTGCCTGGTACGTTCGGGAACTGGTTCGGGAACGATCCGACGTGCGACGCATTGAGCGCAGCGAAGGCGGTGTTTCCGCCACCGACCGCAAAGTCGTAGCGCAATGTGCCCGATCCCTGAAAATGCGGCGACGCAAGCCGGACACCCGGAACCGCGCCAGATATCGCCGCTTCGACCGCCGAAAGTTTTGTCACCTTGGCTTCGTTGTACGACCCGTTGAGGGCGAGGCTGAGGCCTTCGACCGGCCGCGCCAGAAACTCGAATTCAATGCCATAGCTCTCGGCACCGCCGATGTTGGTCGCGAACTGGATCGAATCCGAGACGCGGTTCGCCTGAACCTGGATGTTTTTCCAGTCGATATAATAACCCGCAAGATTCGCGGTCAGGTCGCCGCCCAGCCAGCTGCCTTTGACGCCGACCTCGTAGTTGGTGACGCTGTCCGAATTTGCGCCGTCGGGAATGACGAGATCATTCGGATTGATGGTACTGACCAGGCCGGCCCGGGCGTTGACAACCGGCGTCCGGAAACCGGTCGATATGGTTGCATAGGTGGTCAGATCCGAATTTGGCTTCCACGAGACGCTGGCCTTGTAGGACAGGCGGTCGTCCTTGACCTTCAACCCTTCCTCGTAGCCAATCGGTGTGATTGTCACCGGCACATTCTGAAAGCCGAGAAAGGCGAGGGTAAGATAATTGCTGTTATAGCCACCGCCCCGGGTGAAGCTTTGCACCTCTGTGCTGCCGTAGCGCAGGCCACCAGTGACCCAGAAATTGTCGCTGAAACGGTAGGTCAATTCGCCGAAACCGGCAATCTCGCTCTGGTCGGTATAGGCATTGAACCGCTGATAATATTCATCCGGCAGTCCGGTCAGCCCGCGTGCGGCGAGATATTCGGGCGTGGAGCGATAGGCAAAGTCCACGGCGCGCCGTTTGTCGTAATAGAAGAAGCCAGCGACCCACTCGATCGGACCCGACGTGCGCGAGACCAGGCGGGTTTCCTGAACAAACAGGTCGTCATAGCCAAAGGCGTCCAGTGCGAACGGGAAGGCCTGCGCGAAAGTTCCGGCCAGATCAACATAGAAGGATGCGTCATAGGTCGACAATGTTGTCGAGCTGATCAGTTCAGCGAAGTCGAACTCATAATTGACGGTCGCGTTGAAGTTGGTGAGTTCCCCCTGGAACAGGTCGGGCCGGTCGGAAAGACGCGTGAACTCGCCGAGGTTCGGATTGGTCAGTCCCGAATCCGCGGGCTGGCTGTTTTCATAGGAGGCCAGCAGCTTCACCTGCATCCGGTCGCTCGGCTGCATCAGCAGGATTGCGCGCCCGCCATAGGCTTCCAGACTGTTGGAATTGTTCACGCCGGTGCCGATATTGTCGACCCAGCCATCCTCGTTGCGGTAATAGCCAGTGACGCGAAGCCCCAATTCGTCCGTCATGATCGGTATGTTGATCATCGCATTATAGCGCTGGCGTATCGAATCGGATCCGGTCAGGCCGATGTCGGCGCTGGCGGAGGCCTGGAATTCATCCAGGTCCGGACTGCGCGTAATGATGCGCATCGCACCGGCGAGCGAGTTCGAACCGAACAATGTACCCTGCGGCCCGCGCAGAAATTCGACGCGCTCTACGTCGTACAGATTGGGATCGAGAATGGTCGAATTGCCGTTTGCCGAAATTGGCAGTTCGTCGACGTAGATGGCAACCGCGCTCTGCAGCCCGGCGCTATAGCCGTTGGTGTTGATCCCGCGGGCGGTGAAATTATTGAAATTCTGGGTCGGCCGATTGACGACGATGCCGGGCGTATTCTGCGCAACACCTTCAAAGCCGACGATACCAAGGTCGTCCAGATCCGCTTGATCATAAGCAGTGACGCTGATGGGAATATCCTGGATCCGTTCGCTCCGGCGAGTGGCGGTAACGATAATTTCCTTGTCACCGCGCTTCTGGTCCTGCGCTGTCTCGTCGGTGGGCTGCGATGTTTCGCCGGACTGTGCCACAGCAGAAACGGGTTGCGCGAGCAAGGCGACCGCAGACACGGACGCAAAAAATGTAACTTTCATTTGAACCTCTCCTCCACGTCAACGCTCTTTGTCGCTGACTTGGGCAGGGTTTATGTCGACATCATTTTGGAATGTCAACACTCACTATCACGTGCGTGAATATTATTGCCGACAGAGATTTGCCTTTCCTTTCCGCATGTAATGCCGTTCGAAAGGGGGCTGATCACGGCAGGAATATATGCTTGAAGGCTGTTGTCCGAGGCCTGCAACCAGCTGGCATGGATGTCGATTGGTGAACCATCTGGCCGAAGGAATGAACGCCAATTCGAAATCGCTTGTCCCGGCCGCGTCGGATCCCGCCCGTCCCAATCACCAATTCCGGAGTGGGGAAGCGATAAGGGCGGCAGAAGCGACCGCTTCCGGCTCAGCCAGAATCGGTCGCTTCTGCCGCCCGGAAATTCATGGAGCAGCTATGGCTTGAGACTGTGTCTAGCGCCCCTCTGCCTCCGCAGCTTCCGCTAGATATCGCCGATCATCTCGGCCAGAGTGGCCAGGCATTCGCGGGCGAGCAAATTGCAGCGTTCAGGGGACCAGCCCTGCTCGGCATCGGGCAGATCGCGATTATCCTTGAACGGCATTTCCAACGTCATTGCCACGGCGCCGAAACGTTCGGCCAGCTGATTGGTCGACATCGACAGATTGGCTTTGCCCTTGGCCGCGGTCGGATAGCCAAGCTTGGTCTGGAAATCCGGCGTGCGCTGGGCGAGGCGATCACGGTAGCCGTGATATTTTTCCAGCTGCGCATCGGTGATCGACGGAATGCCTTCGAAACCGGCGATAAAAACCGCAGGAATCGCTTCGTCTCCGTGCACATCCATGGCGAAAGCAACGCCGCTTTCGTCCATAGCATTGCGAACGCATAGCACTTCGGGAGATTTTTCGGCGCTGGGTTCATGCCACTCCCGATTGAGATTGGTGCCGGCGAAATTGGTTCGTAAATGCCCTCTGCACGAACCATCTGGGTTCATATTGGGCACAATATGGAACCGGCATTTCTCCAGCAGCAGCCGTGCATGAGGGTCTGCCGGATCGGTGAGCATTTCCAGCGCGCCTTCCATCCACCATTCGGCCATGCTTTCGCCCGGATGCTGGCGGGCGTAGAGCCAGACCTGCTTGTCGCCGCTTCCCAATTCCACGCAGTCTATCGGCTGGCCTTCCAGGCTATGGCCAAGCGTGCGCACGCTGACGCCCTCAAATCCGGCGGTTTCGGCGATCAGATCATGGTGCCGTTCGATACTATAAGGTGCGAAATAGGCAAACCAGATGATATTGCTGCTGGCGGTGTAGCGGATCGACAAGATACCGCTTTGCTCGTCGTAGCTGCTCGCCGCGCGACCCCAATATTCCCGGTCTTCGCTGACGCAGGCGTTATAGTCGGGCCATCCCTGCGGATAGGCGGAGTCTTTCAGCCCGCCAATGTTCAATTCCAGTTCGTCGCCAATCTCGCAGGCCACCCGAAAATGGAACCACTGGAAAAACTCGCTGTCCTTGTCCTTGCGGATCGAGAGCGTTGCAGTCTTGCCTTCGATGGCATGAACTTCGATATTGCCGCTATCGAATGCGCTGGTGATTTTTATGCTCATTTCACCCTGATAGTGGTTCCGGACTCTCCGGGGAAGTCCTTGAATAGGGCTGCGGCCAATTTTGCTGCTGCCAGGCCGGGCTGCGATGCCGGGGAGCCTTGTTTGGCCTCGACCGACGCGCGGCCTTCCCAGACGACGGTACCGTCATCACGTTTGGTAATGCGGACCGATAATTCGGTGACGATCTTGTCTTTTGGCTTGCCGCCAAGATTGATGCCAATGCCCAATCCGACGCCGGATCCATAGCTGCCAGTGCTGCCGCCGACTCCGACCGATATCGGTGATCGTGTTCCGCCAGCGCTCAACACCGCTCTCTCAATCGTGTAGCGGACGAGATATTTGCTGTCTTTGGCCGCCTCGCGCGCTTCCGTGAAGCCCACGCGCTGCAATTCGTGCAATATAGCAGCGGAATAGGTCGCATATTCGATGCTGCGGCTATGGCCTTCATCGGTCAAATTGGCTTCGATAACGACACTGCCCGGCACAATCGCGGCAACCTGAGCATTGTGAAAACGGGTGACGTCCACCGGCGGCGTCATCGCCACACATCCTGACAATAGCGATCCTGCCATTGCCATCGCCACAAATGATTTCAAGCCGGTCATGATACGCACTCCTTACTTTGCCCCGCGCCATATTAGAGCATAATCGCGGCGACTGCGGTAAAAAATTGCGTCCGCAGGTCAGCCTGTTTAACCGAATGGAGAGGCCAATGCACTAAACGGCAGATATTGGTTAGTTACTAGGGATCAGGACATGATGGCAAAGCCTTTTACCATATTGGTCACCGGTGGGGCGGGATATATCGGCAGTCACGCGGTGCTTGCCTTGCTGGATGCCGGCTGGCCGGTCGCAGTGATCGACAATCTGACCACCGGTTTTCGCTGGGCGGTACCGGAGGGTGTTGCCTTTCATGAAGGTGATATCGAGGATTCCGCCTTGCTCGCCCGAATCATCAGGACCGAAAATATCGGCGGCATCATGCATTTCGCCGGTTCGGTCATCGTGCCGGAATCGGTTGCCGATCCGCTCAAATATTATCACAACAACAGCGCCAAGAGCCGCAGCCTGATCGAATCGGCCGTTACCGGCGGGGTGCATCACTTCATTTTTTCATCGACCGCAGCCACTTATGGGATCCCCGAGGAAAGTCCGGTCAGCGAGAGCACGCCGCAACTGCCGATCAATCCTTATGGCATGTCCAAGCTGATGACCGAGCATATGCTCCGCGATGTTGCGGCGGCGCACGAGCTGAATTTCTGTGCCTTGCGTTATTTCAACGTTGCCGGCGCTGATCCGCAGGCCCGGACCGGCCAGTCGACGGCGGGGGCCACCCATTTGATCAAGGTTGCGGTAGAGGCTGCGCTCGGCAAGCGCGATAGTGTCGCCGTCTTCGGTACGGATTATGACACGCCGGATGGCACGGGCGTGCGGGATTATATCCATGTTTCCGATCTGGCTGATGCTCATGTGCTGGCGCTCGAGGCACTGATTGCGGACCCGGATCGCAATCATCTGCTCAATTGCGGCTATGGCCGCGGTTTTTCGGTGCTCGAGGTTCTCGATGCCGTTGACCGGGTTACGAACATGCGAATCAAGCGAAAGATGGAAGGCCGGCGCGCAGGCGACCCCGATTCGCTGATTTCGGACAATCGGGCGATCATGGACCGCTTTCCGTGGCAGCCAAAACATGCCGATCTCGACGAAATTGTCGCCCATGCACTGGCGTGGGAGCGCAAACTGATCGAAATTCGCGGAGAATAGCGCTGGTCGCTTGACTTTGGCAGCCGCCGACCTTAATTGCCCTGCTCAACGCAGCAAGGCTGCTTTCAAGAAATTCAGATAATCAAGGCGTGGTACCAAAATGAAAGTCCGCAACTCTTTGAAGTCGCTTAAAAACCGTCACCGGGATTGTCGCGTAATCCGTCGCCGTGGTCGCACCTATGTGATCAACAAGACGAATCGCCGGTTCAAGGCGCGCCAGGGCTAACTGCCTGTTGTTGGCGGGGGTTCTGCCATCTCAAAAATTGACACCGTCATCTTCGATATAGGCAATGTCCTGTATCGCTGGGACTTGCGCTGTCTATTCACAAAACTGATTGACGACCCGGAAGAGCTGGACTGGTTTCTGGCTAATGTCGTGACACCGGAATGGCATTTCCAGCATGATGCCGGTCGGCTCTTTGCCGAGATGGTCGCAGAGCGCAGTCGCGAATTTCCCGAATATAGCGATCATATCATGGCTTATTCCCAGAGGTTTCCGGAAACCATCCTGGGGCCGGTCGAAGGCATGCTTGATCTGGTTCATGCGCTTCGGGATCGAGGTAACCCCCTGTTTGCTATCAGCAATTTCGGTGCCGAGTCCTGGGCGCAATTCCGGCCATCGGCGCCGATATTCGAACTATTCACCGATATTGTCATTTCCGGCGAAGAAAAGCTGATCAAACCGGATGCAGCCATTTTCGAACTGGCCCTGAAACGCTTTGCCCGCCGCGCCGACCAATGTCTTTTCATTGACGACCGGCTCGATAATATCGAGGCAGGTGAGGCAATCGGGCTCCCCGGACATCATTTCAAGAATGCCGTCGGACTTGAAAGGGAACTGAAAGCCTTGGGCCTGCTCTAGCTGCGCTTGAGCTCGTCGCCGCTCAGCCGCACGATATGCAGCAAATTGGTCGAGCCCGGGGTGCCAAAGGGAACGCCAGCGCAAACAATCAAGCGCGATCCCGCCTCGGCCAGCTTGTGACGCAGGGCCATGCGCTTGGCTTTGCCGATCATTTCCTCGAAATTGGTAACATCGCGCGTGACTACCGCATAGGCTCCCCATAACAGGCCGACCCGCCGCGCGGTGTGGCGATTGGGAGTGAGCACCAGCAGCGGCACGGAGGGACGTTCGCGCGCCATTCTGCGGGCTGTCGAGCCGGATGATGTATAGCAGACAATAGCCGATGTCTCGATGGTGCGGGCAATATTGTAACTCGCCGCCGCCAGCGCATCCGCCGTCGTCTCGTCGGGGACCGTTTCGGTGAAATGCACCCGATCCGCGTATGACGGATCATTTTCCACCTGAGAGGCGATTCGGTCCATCATTGTCGCCGCTTCGATCGGCCAGTCGCCCACCGCCGATTCGGCCGACAGCATGATCGCGTCGGCGCCGTCATAAATGGCGGTCGCGACATCGGACACTTCGGCGCGGGTCGGAGTCGGGGACTTGATCATCGATTCGAGCATCTGGGTGGCGACAACCACCGGGCGGCCGAGCTTGCGGGCAGCGGCAACGATTTTCTTCTGCAGCGGCGGCACCTGTTCCGGCAACAGTTCCACACCCAGATCACCGCGCGCGACCATCACCGCATCGGAAAGCTCGAGAATCTCGTCAAGCCGGTCGATCGCGGCGGGTTTCTCGATCTTGGCGAGCAGGGCCGCCTTGCCGCCAATCAATCGCCGCGCCTCTGCGACATCCTCGGGGCGCTGGACAAAGCTCAGCGCAATCCAGTCGACATCCTGCCCCAGCGCGAAGGTCAGATCCTTGCGATCCTTGTCGGTGAGCGAGCTGACCGGCAGCACGACTTCGGGGACATTGACTCCCTTGCGGTCGGATATTTCACCGGCGACAATGACTTTGGTCTCGACGCTCTTGCCGTCGGCCTTGGTCACTTCCAGCCGGATTTTGCCGTCGTCCAGCAACAATGTGTGACCCGGTTGCAGCGTTCCCAATATTTCCTTGTGCGGCAGGCTGACCCGCGTCGCGTCACCCTTTTCCTTCAGCATGTCGAGCGTGAAACTTGCGCCGTCTTTCAGCATCACCGGCGGATTGGCAAATGTGCCGATACGCAGCTTTGGCCCCTGAAGGTCGGCGAGAATGGTGATCGGCCGACCGATTTTCTTTTCCAGCGCCCGGATCGACTTCACATTGGCGGCATGCGCCTCATGCTCGCCGTGACTCATGTTCATCCGGAAGGCATCGACACCGGCACGGTACATTTTCTCGATCATTTCCGGGCTGCCGCTGGACGGCCCGAGCGTAGCCAGCACTTTGACCTTGCGGTTGCGGGAGAAGATCGGCGATGCCATGTTCAAATTCCTTAGTGGCGCTTTACTAGTCGATTGCCTATCCGCAAATCATGACAGGTTAACAACAAAAAACAACGGAAACGAACATGACCGAACAAATATCTGACGCTGCCGCCGCCGCTGCCTTCCGCCGCCTGGTCGCCCATTTGCAGCACCGGCACGATGCAGAAAATATTGATCTGATGGGACTGGCCGGCTTCTGTCGCAATTGTCTGGCCGACTGGGTGATGGAGGCGACTGTCGATGCAGGCGGTTCCATGACCAAGGACGAAGCCCGCGAGGCAATCCATGGCATGCCCGCCAATCAGTGGAAGCAAAAATACCAGACCGAAGCAACAGCGGAGCGGCTCAAAAAGATGAAGGAAAGCGTGGCCAAAAACGCCGACGCATCTTAAAGACGGGCTACGAATCTGAATACAATATTTCAAAGGAATGAAGCATGAGCGAAGGCAATGTTGCCGCAGACCAGCTGCGTCTGTTTATCGAACGTATCGAGCGGCTGGAAGAAGAGAAAAAAGGCATGGCGGACGATATCCGTGATGTATATTCCGAAGCGAAATCACAAGGCTATGACGCCAAGATCATGCGCCAGATCGTGCGTTTGCGGAAAATGGAAGCCCATGACCGTCAGGAAATGGAAGCCATTCTCGACACCTATAAAGCGGCGCTTGGCCTGGCTTGACCAATAGGCTAATAGCTAGTCTTTAGCGGCGGGAGAGCAATGATGATCGTCACCACGACACCCAGTATCGAGGGCCATGCGATTCGCGACTATCGCGGGATCGTGATTGGTGAGGTGATCGTCGGCGCAAACCTGTTTCGTGACCTGTTCGCCAGCATCACCGACATTGTCGGCGGGCGCTCGGGCAAATATGAAAATGTCCTGAAGCGCGCGCGCGATGAAGCGCTGGCGGAGATGGAAGCGGAGGCGGCGAAGGTCGGCGCCAATGCGGTTGTCGGTGTCGATCTTGACTATGAGGTCGTCGGCGACAAGGGTTCGATGCTGATGGTATCCGCATCCGGAACCGCGGTAATCGTGGAATAATAATTCGGGAATTTGAGGTAAAATGGCAGGCCATAGTAAATTCAACAATATCAAGCATCGCAAGGGCGCTCAGGACAAGAAGCGTGCGGCGCAATTTTCGAAGCTCTCGCGCGAGATAACCGTTGCGGCCAAGTCCGGCATGCCGGACCCGGATTTCAATCCGCGTCTGCGGCTTGCGGTCAACAGCGCCAAAGCGGTGTCGATGCCGAAAGACAATATCACGCGCGCCATCGAAAAGGCGACCGCGAACGAAGGCGATGACTATAGCGAGATCCGCTATGAAGGCTTCGGCCCCGGCGGCGTGTCTCTGATCATCGAGACGCTGACCGACAATAATAACCGCACTTTTACCAATGTTCGTACGATCATGTCGCGAAATGGTGGCAATCTGGGCGAAAGCGGTTCGGTTTCGCACGGTTTTGACCGGGTTGGTTATATCCAGTATCCGGCCAGCGCCGGTGACGAGGAGACCGTTCTCGAAGCCGCAATGGAAGCCGGCGCAGAAGATATTTCCTCCGATGATGACGGCCATGAAATCTGGACCGCGATGGAAGACCTCCATGAAGTGTCCGGTGCTCTGGAAAAGGCGCTTGGTGAAGCGGCCAGCGTGAAACTCGCCTGGCGGCCTTCGGTGCAGGTCGAAGTCGATCAGGAGCAGGCCGAGACCCTGCTCAATCTGATCGACATGCTGGAAGAAGATGACGACGTCCAGACCGTCTGGGGCAATTATGACGTGTCTGAAGAAATCATGGAAAAACTGAACGCCGAGTGATGTGGGAATTTGCCGCCAAGGCCGCACTCGCAGGAGTGATCGTGGCTCTGGTGGCAGCCATCGCACAGCGCCAGCCCAGCTTCGGGGCGCTCGTCGCCTCGTTGCCGCTGATCTCGATATTGGGCATGATCTTCCTCTGGTATGCACGTCCTGACGCGGAAAACATGGCGCTGCATGCCGAGGCGACCTTCTGGTATGTGCTTCCATCTCTTCCAATGTTCCTGCTGATTCCGATGATGTTGCGCAATGGTATCAGCTTCTGGCTGTCGCTGGCGGCCGGGTGTCTGCTGACGATAAGCCTCTATATGATCATGGCTTTTGTCGGTCGCCGCATGGGTCTACCGATTTAATATGATCATTCTCGGCCTCGATCCGGGTCTCGGAACCACCGGCTGGGGCGTGATCGTTGCCGACGGCAATCGCCTGTCTCATATCGCCAATGGCCAAATCAAGACCGATACCAAAATGTCCTTGGCGACCCGCTTGCTCAAACTCGACCTCGAACTGACCGACCTGCTGCTCGAATATAAACCGGACGGCGCGGCGGTCGAGGAAGTCTATGTCAACAGCAACCCGCAGAGTACGTTGAAGCTGGGGCAGGCGCGCGGCGTGGTGCTGCTCGGCGCTTCGCGGACCGGGATTGAAGTCGGCGAATATTCGGCGCGGACAGTGAAGAAATCCGTGGTCGGTGTCGGCAATGCGGACAAGGATCAGGTGCAGGCAATGTTGAAAATACTGCTGCCCGGCGTCAAACTGGCCGGTGCCGATGCCGCCGATGCGCTGGCGGTGGCCATCACCCATGCCCATCACCGGAAGAGATAGCGGAGCAAAGCACCGTTCGTCCTGAGCCTGTCGAAGGACCATGGAGCGCGCAAATTCGTACTTCGACAAGCTCAGCACGAACGGAACTGGACTTGTGCCACCCTTGCATTAATACACAGATATGATCGCAAAACTCACCGGAACTATTGACGAAATCGGCACGGACAATATCGTGCTCGATGTGCAGGGCGTTGGCTATCTGGTTTTCTGCTCGTCACGCACCATCAGCGCGATTGGTGGCAAGGGCGATGGGGCGACCATCTATACGGAGATGCAGGTCAGCGAGACCGATATGCGGCTGATGGGCTTTGCCAGCGGCTCGGAGCGCGACTGGTTCCGCCTGCTGATCTCGGTACAGGGCGTCGGCGGCAAGGTGGCACTTGCGATCCTGTCGGCATTGGAACCGGGAGAAATTTCGCGGGCCATAGCAATGGGCGACAAGGCAATGGTCTGCCGCGCCAATGGTGTCGGGCCAAAACTGGCGCTGCGGATTGTCAATGAACTGAAAGACAAGGTCGGCGGTATCGCGACCGATCCGATTATTGGAGCAGGCGGCGCGGTCCACGCACCCTCGAACAACAGCGCCGATGCGGTCAGCGCGCTGCAAAATCTGGGCTTCAAACCGGCGGATGCAAGTGCTGCGGTCGCTGCGGCGGACGCTGAGGTTGGCGATGGCGCAACACTGGACGCGCTGGTGCGCCTGGCGTTGAAGAAGGCGGCGCGGTGATGCCACTGATCAAAGGCGCTCCCAGTCATTCTGGCGCATATAAAGTAGCATTTTTTAAAAGATCACGCGAAGCCGCGAAGGTGCGAAGGGGGCAGGGCTTGCCGCACTATCTTTGCGCCTTCGCGGCTTCGCGTGAACTATTAACCACTGGTGAGACAAAGAAACGGGTTCCCGCTTTCGCGGGAATGACGGATGAGCTAGGTCACTTTGCATGAGTGAAGTTGAGAGCGAGCGGATGGTTTCGAGCGAACGCAAAGTCGAAGACATCGACGCCGCCCTGCGTCCGAAAACGCTCGATGAATTTATCGGACAGGAAGCGGCGCGTGGCAATTTGCGGGTGTTTATCGAGGCGGCCAAGGGGCGCAGCGAGGCGCTGGATCACGTGCTGTTCTTTGGGCCTCCCGGCCTGGGCAAGACCACGCTGGCACAGATCATTGCGCGCGAACTGGGGGTCGGCTTTCGCGCCACGTCCGGGCCGGTTATCGCCAAATCCGGCGATCTCGCGGCGCTGCTGACCAATCTGGAAGAAGGCGATGTCCTGTTTATTGACGAGATCCACCGGCTCAATCCGGTGGTCGAGGAAGTGCTCTATCCGGCGATGGAGGACCGGGCGCTTGATCTGATCATTGGCGAAGGACCGTCGGCGCGCTCGGTACGGATCGATCTGCCGCAATTCACCTTGATCGGAGCGACTACGCGGCAGGGGCTGCTGACCACGCCGCTGCGCGACCGTTTCGGCATACCTGTGCGGCTCAATTTCTATACGACCGAGGAACTGGAAAAGGTCGTCCATCGCGCCGCGCGGCTGCTCGATCTCGACATTGCCCCCGATGGCGCCACCGAAGTTGCGCGCCGCGCCAGAGGCACACCCCGTATCGCTGGCCGTCTGCTCCGCCGGGTGCGGGATTTTGCCAATGTCGCGGGTACAAAACTTGTCGACCGGAAAATCGCTGACGCATCGCTGACCCGGCTGGAGGTCGACAGCATCGGCCTCGACGCAATGGACCGGCGCTATCTCCATATGATCGCCGATATCTACAAGGGCGGGCCGGTCGGCGTGGAAACACTGGCCGCGGGTCTCAGCGAACCGCGCGACACGATCGAGGAAGTGATCGAGCCCTATCTGATCCAGCTCGGCCTGATCGCCCGGACCGCGCGCGGCCGGACGCTCAATGATCGCGGGTGGAAACATCTCGGGCTGACACCGCCTGCTGGCAAAGAGGTGGGCGGAGAGTTGTTTGACTAGCGGGTCACCCCAGCGAAGGCTGGGGTCTAACCCGCCATGGTTTGAATCGTGATATTGGTTTGGATCCCAGCCTTCGCTGGGATGACGAATTATCGCAGCTGCTCAGCCGAAGCCCAGGTTGCATGGGTGCCGCTGCTTATCCGGTGCGGCAAGATAATCGTGCAGACCGGGCCCGCCGCAAGATCCTGCGCGTCAATAATGATACATTCCGACCGGTCCTGCCCCATATCGGTGATAAAGCTGATCAGATAGCCGTCATCCTCGGACTGCGCATTGGCGCGCGGGATGAAGGGGGCTTCGGATCCGAATCGTTGCTCGCCAAAACTCAGATGTTCCGCTTCACCGGTCTTCAGATCATGTTTGGTCAAGCCGTTGAACAGGAACCAACCCGGTTCGCCGGTGACGCTATAGACATAGCGAAAGGGCTGTCCGGCAATCTGCTGGTTGATCATCCCGAATTCGACCGGATAGTCGTCGAACAATGTCTCTTCGCGGGTCTCGCCAGTTTTCATATTGAAGCGCCAGCGATGCAGTTCGGGCTTGAAACTGTGGAGGTCGATGCTCGCGCCCATGCTTTCATAGCCGGACGGGAAATCGGTCAGGGGTGGCGGCACCGGTTCATTCTGGAAATAGCCGTCGAGCACCACCTCATCGCCCTCTTCATAGGCATTGGACCAGTGGAGGACGTAGGTCGGCTTTGCCTCGAACCATTTGATATCCTCCGGCTGGCCCATACGGGGGATGATCCCGAAGCGGGTTGGCTCGTCGGGATGATAGGCGGGAATATAGAGATTTCGTTCGATCAATTCCGGCTTCCAGTAGAGGGGGCAGTCGTTGAAAATCGCATAATTTTCGGTGAACGCCATATCATGCGGCAGGCGCGGGCCCGGCAGTGGGATGGGAATGAAATGCTTGAGCTTATTGTCCGGCCCGACCACGCCATAATGGAGATAGGGCGTTTTGGTTGAATAGTTGAAGAACAGCAATTCACCGGTCGCTTCGTCGACTTTCGGATGGGCCGAAATACCGTCCTCCGGCACCCAGTCCGCCGTGCCGAGCGTTTCGAGCGTTTCCGGATCAAGCCGATAGCCTTCGCCGCATTGATAGAAGGTTGAGAGGATCGTACCGGCATGGACCACGACATCGGTCGAACTGCTGTCCTTGACGCTACCATGCGCGCCCCAGCCCGGGCGTTTGGACTCATCGGGCTTGCCCATGATGCCAACCCACAATGGCCCGCCTTCTTCCTGCTCCGCCTCGAACCCTTCGGTGCGGACAAAGCGGTTGCGATAGGTCGCCTTGCCGTCTTTCAAGCGGATTGTGTGAATCATCCCGTCGCCGTCGAACGGGTGATAGCGCCCGATGCTGTCGTGCACCGGATTTTCGGTGTTGCGGATATAGAGTCCGTCAATGTCTGCCGGAATGGTCCCGATTATTTCGAGATCATCCGTGGCCAGTTCTTCGAAAACCGGAGTCCACGCACCGTTGCGATAGGGGTGGTCATTCGGTTCCAGCGTTACCTTCACCTGATCCACCCCGGTCGCCATCAGTCGCGCAGCAATTCATTGATGCCGGTCTTGGACCGGGTCTGTGCATCGACGGTCTTGACGATCACGGCACAATAGAGGCTTGGCCCGGGTACGCCGTCAACATTGACTTTCGGCGGCATCGTGCCGGGTACGACAACCGAATAAGGCGGCACTTCACCGATCCAGATCTTGCCGGTGACCCGGTCAACAATCTTGGTCGACGCGCCGAGATAGACGCCCATGGAGAGCACCGCGCCTTCGCCGACGCGAACGCCTTCGGCGACTTCGGCGCGGGCGCCGATGAATGCACCATCCTCGATGATCACCGGATCGGCCTGCAATGGTTCCAGCACGCCGCCAATGCCGGCACCGCCGGAAATATGGACATTCTTGCCGATTTGCGCGCAGCTGCCGACCGTTGCCCAGCCGTCGATCATCGACCCTTCGTCTACAAAGGCGCCGATGTTGACGAAGCTTGGCATCAGCACGACGCCTTTACCGATGAAGGCACCTTGGCGGACGATCGAGCCGGGTACCGAGCGGAAACCGGCTTCGCGGAACCGGTTTTCACCCCAGCCAGCAAATTTGCTGGGAACCTTGTCCCAGTGATTGGCGCCACCCGGGCCTTCGATCAGTACATTGTCGTTGAGCCGGAAAGAGAGCAGTACTGCCTTCTTGAGCCATTGGTTAACGACCCACTCGCCATCTCTTTTTTCGGCAACCCTGCCGCTGCCATTATCGAGCATGGCCAGCGCTGCGTCCACGGCATCGCGGACTTCGCCCTGCGTTGTCAGGCCAAGGGACTCCCGTTTGTCCCAGGCGTCGTCGATGGTGGTCTGCAATGCTGCGGTCATGTCGGTGTTTCTTCCTTCGTTTTGTGGAGGCCGGTGACCCAGCTTTCCAGGTCGGTGATTTCGTGGTCAATATAGGCGGGATCATGCTCGCGACCAGCCCATTCCGCACCGGTATTAATCCACACAGTGGTCATGCCGAGATCTTTCGCAGGACGCAAATTGCGGGCCATATCTTCGACGAACAGGGCACGGTTCGGGTTAATGCCGGTGGCGGCGATCATGCTTTCATAAGCTGCTGGCTGTGGCTTCGGTACCAGGCTCGTGTCCAGAATATCGTGCATCTGGTGAAACAGGCCAGCAAGTCCGCGCTTTTCCAGCACCCGCTCGGCATAAGGCCGGTCAGCATTGGTAAAGACGAGTTTTTCGCCCGGCAGCGCTGCAATGGCGGCGCGGACCAGAGGCGCAGGCGACAAACGATCCATGTCGATGTCGTGGACGAAATCGAGGAAATCATGAGGGTCGGTGCCATGATGATGCATCAGGCCAGCAAGCGTTGTGCCGTGATCGTGGAAAAACCCTTTCTGGATTTTCCGTGCTTCCACCAAGTCACATTCGAGGGCCCGCGCAATATATTCGCCCATTTTGATATCAATCAGCGCGAACAGGTCGGACTCGACCGGATAGAGCACATTATCGAGATCAAAAATCCAGTGATCGATATGAGAGAGTTCGGGTGGCATTTGTGGAATCGCCTAGGCAATAGAATGCAGTTCGGCAAGCGCCTGTTGTCGCGCTGTCAATTATTTGAGCCGCTGCACCCAACGGCGATCTCCGTCAAATTTATTGCTAATTTCGCTGAAGCGCAGGAAATCAGCGCCTTCGGAATCGGTCAAATTGAAATATTCCAGCTGCAGGAAGTCGAGAATTTGGGCATCAGGCTGATTTCTCGCTGCCCGTTCGACCTGTTCCGTATAGGGATGATAATGGACTTGATAAGGCAGCAAAATACTGGAGTTAAATTGATCCAGCAAGCGAAAGCAGCCGCGGGCGCTTTGCTTTGTAATTTCGGTAATATCCTGCGTCTTCATTTCTTCGGCGCATTTTGGAAAGCTTTTGTCGGGAGGAGTTGGAAGCGTTGGACGGGTCGGCAAGTTTTCCGATTGCCATGCCAACACCTGCGGAGACCACGCTCTGGCAGGCGTGTTTTGCGGGGTGGAATCAAAAGAATTTGATCCGGCAATATCCGATTGTGGAACGTCATTGTCGCCCGGCACTTTTCGATCAGGATTCGGTGGGCTCAATTCAGCGGTTTTAGATGGGGTAATGGCGGTCGCATTTGCCTTTGCCGGAATTTCCTGGCTTTTTTTTTCGACCAGCGAGATGGCATTGTCCGATTGATTGAACATCGCGTTCGAATTGCCCACGACACCGCCGACAATCGAAGCGAGAACGCCTCCGACAAGCCATCGCCGCGTGCCAGCATGTTTTGGTTCCCATCTTTCGAACAGGATCAAAAGGCCGCCAATAACGCACAGTACAAAGGCAGCGATGGATGTGTAAAGAATGATGTTGGTAGCTATTGGCGGCATAGGCTCCTCCAAAGAGGATTAGCTACATTTCGTGTAACAAAGTCAAGCCCGCGCCTCTGCTTCTTTAACGCTCGCGCTATTGTGGCGCAGCGCCTTGAGTACAGTATCGACGATGCCGTCGGCATCCAGGCCTGCTCCGGCATATTGCACATCCGGCTTGTCCTGTTCCTGAAATATGTCGGGCAGCCGCATTGTGCGGATTTTCAGGCCGGCGTCGGTCAGGCCGTTGTCCGATGCATAGGTCAGGACGTGTGCGCCGAGGCCGCCGACAGCGGCTTCCTCCACCGTGACCGCAACTTCATGCGTCGTCAGCAGTTTGCGGATCAGCTCTTCATCGAGCGGCTTGGCGAAGCGCAGGTCAGCGACGGTTGTGCTGAGTCCTCTTGCTTCTAGCCGTTCAGCGGCCTTCTTTGCCTCCTCAAGCCGGGCGCCAAGCGACAGAATCGCTACCTTTGTGCCCTGTTTGACAATCCTGCCCTTGCCGATTTCCAGCCGTTCGAGCTTTTCCGGAATCGGGACGCCGGTGCCATTGCCGCGCGGATAGCGAAAGGCAATCGGACCACTGTCATGCAAGGATGCGGTATAAGTCATGTGCGCAAGTTCTGCTTCATCTGCTGCGGCCATCACCACCATATTGGGCAGGGTCGCCAGATAGGTAACATCGAACGATCCGGCGTGTGTGCTGCCGTCCGCTCCGACCAAGCCCGCGCGGTCGATCGCGAAGCGGACCGGGAGATTCTGGATCGCCACGTCGTGGACAACCTGATCATAGGCGCGTTGCAGAAATGTTGAGTAGATCGCACAAAAGGGTCGCATGCCCTGCGCCGCGAGGCCGGCGGCAAAGGTTACTCCATGCTGTTCGGCAATGCCGACATCAAAGGCCTTGTCGGGATGCGCCTTGGCAAATTTGTCGACACCGGTGCCCGAGGGCATGGCGGCGGTAATCGCGCAGATACGCGGATCGCTGTCGGCCAGCTTGGCAAGGGTTTCGCCAAAAACATTCTGATAAGCGGGAGGTCCGCCACCGGGGCCTTTGTTCTGTTTGCCGGAGATAACGTCAAACTGGGCGACGCCGTGATATTTGTCGTCGGCTTCTTCGGCAAATTTATAGCCTTTGCCCTTTTCGGTGACGACGTGGATCAGACAGGGGCCCTCCGCAGCGTCGCGCACATTTTCCAGGACGGGAATCAGATGTTCGAGGTTATGGCCATCGATCGGGCCAACATAATAGAAGCCCAGTTCCTCGAACAGGGTTCCCCCCATGGTCATGCCACGGGCATATTCGTCGGTCTTGCGAGCAGCGTCATAGAGCGCTTTTGGCAGCTTGCTGGCGATCCGGCGCGCTAGCTGGCGCACGCCAAGAAATTCGCGGGAGGATACGATCCGGGCGAGATAGGCCGAAAGTCCACCGACCGGCGGTGCAATCGACATGTCATTGTCATTTAGGATGACGACCAGCCGGTTACCGGCTGCCTCGGCATTGTTCATTGCTTCATAGGCCATACCAGCACTCATCGCGCCGTCGCCGATGACGGCGATACCGCGGCCTGGTTTGTCATTCAGTTTGTTGGCAATTGCAAAACCAAGAGCGGCGCTGATCGAGGTTGAACTGTGCGCAGCGCCAAAGGGATCATATTCACTTTCTGACCGCTTGGTGAAGCCTGATAGCCCGCCGCCTTGCCGCAGCGTCCGGATTCGGTCACGCCGGCCAGTGATGATCTTGTGCGGATAGCATTGATGGCCGACGTCCCAGATCAGCCGGTCCTCGGGCGTGTTGAAAACATAGTGGATTGCGGTGGTGAGCTCGACAACGCCGAGGCCTGCGCCCAAATGGCCTCCCGTGGTGGAAACCGTATCGATCACTTCGGCGCGCAATTCGTCGGCAAACTGGCGAAGCTGACCCGGCTTCAATTTGCGCAAATCGGCTGGAAAGGAGACATCATCCAGCAAAGGTGTATTCGAAACTGGCATATTTACTCCCTGTATAGTCCCAGCTTTAACGGCATCGCGTTGTTCTGTCGAATTTTCAGCAGGTGGTCCGTTAACATTAACTTACAAACGGGGTGGATCAATTGCATTTCTGGCAGATGCCGCGCACCTCTATCACCGGACGGATGGATTTAAAGCCCTCACTTTTCGCGACCCTGCGCACTTGCTGCGACAAGGTGTCGTCGTCAATATGAGTTGCCTCACCGCAAGTGTCGCAGACAAGAAAAATACAGTCATGCTCGCAGCCGGGATGGCTGTTGGCGAGATAAGCATTGGCGCTTTCGACCCGCATCGCGAGATTATTTGCCACGAACAGGTCGAGTATCCGGTAAACGCTGTTTGGTGCAACGCGTTTGCCGCGCGCGGTGGAAACAAGTTCCGCAATGTCATAAGCCGACGCCGGACGAGAGAAACCAGCCAGCGTGTCAAAGATCGCCGCCCTTGTATCTGTCCATTTCTCACCGGATTTCTCCAGATTGGCGCGCGCCGCGTCAGCTAAAGAATCGCCTTGATGCTCATGATGATCATGTTTTCCCATAAGCATAATTTAGGGATGTTTCGCCACAAGGGCAATGGGGCGCGCATTAATGGGTGGCGCGGTAGTTCAAATCATGGGCCAGCGCGAGCAATCCGACGCCCAATATAGTGTACAGGATTTCGGCGCTGCCATGCCCGCTGTCATGACCAATCGATATCGCGCCCATCATCATTCCCAGCCCTAGGCTGCCAATGGCGACAGGCATGATATAACCATGATCCAGGACACCGCGTCCCAGACTGTAAAAGCCAATGGCAATAGCGATGCCCAGACCGATTTCATGGATTATAGGATTAAGGAGCAAGCCACCGGCTGAAGACAGGATCGCGACAATAGCGATGGTCGAGATACAATGTACGAGACACAGGCCCGAAAGCAGTACGGCAATGCGATCCCACAAGCCGTCCCTGATCAACAGACCATCTTTGCTCCACAATTTCGCTGCCGTAAACACGACTCACCATCTCACTTTATTTTTGCGTGCACCCGATATAGGAAAAAGCGTGTTAAGATACAACATAACATTTTTGGATTCAGGCCACTGTCGTTGATTCTGGTTGTCAGTCCGTGGTTTTGATTCCACATAGCAGTCGATGACTGACCCGATCGCCCTGAAGCTGCCGTCTGATGCGGCTTTCTCCCGCCCCATAGCCATATCCAACTGGCTCTATTCCGTCGCCTTTCTGGTGTTCATCATGGTCGTGGTAGGCGGCATCACCCGGCTGACCGAATCGGGTCTGTCGATAACCGAATGGAAGCCGGTGACCGGCGCGCTACCGCCTTTGAGTGAGGCGGACTGGCTGTCGGAATTCAAGAAATATCAGCAAATCCCGGAATATCTGGAAATCAGTGGTCCGGCGGGGATGACGCTGGCGGACTTCAAATTCATCTATTTCTGGGAATGGGTGCATCGGTTGCTCGGTCGCCTGATCGGCGTGGCCTTTGCGCTGCCGCTACTTTGGTTCGCGGTGAAGCGTGCGATCCCGTCCGGCTATGGCTTGCGCCTGGTGGCCTTGCTCGCGCTCGGCGGACTGCAGGGTACGATCGGCTGGTGGATGGTCAGTTCCGGCCTGAGCGAGCGGACTGATGTCAGCCATTTCCGGCTGGCAGTGCATTTGCTCACTGCGCTTTTCATATTGGGCGGACTCGTCTGGACGGCGCTCGACTTGCGGCAGCTGGACGCCGGCAGGAAAAAGCCGTCGCGTCTGACCGGCTTTGCCCTTGCGACGATAGCTGTTCTGTTTGTCCAGCTTCTGTTCGGCGCATATACTGCGGGTCTGAACGCCGGCTATGTGTCGAGCAGCTGGCCGCTGATGAACGACTATTTCGTTCCAGGCGGGATCAATTGGGGAGCGGGCGTCTTGCACGCGCTTAATAACGACCCCTATCTGATCCATTTCATTCATCGCTGGTGGGCCTGGGTCGCTGTAGGCTTTCTCGTCGTTCTCGCCCGGAAGGTCCGGCCCATCGACCGCAGGGCGTCGATCGCCATCCACACAGCCTTCGGAATCCAGATATTGCTCGGGATTGCGACTGTCATGACCGGAATCAATATTCATCTTGCGGTGTTGCATCAGGCGGTCGGGGCACTGGTCGTCGCATCCTGCACGTGGGGCGTATATCTGATCGGTCGGCCGCAAGTCTAAACGAGGTCACGGTAACATTATACCCTCCAGCAAAGCCCCGCTTTCGCTTGACTTGCGGAAAAAACAACGCCAATAGCGCCGCAGCCGGCCGGAACTTCGTGTCCGGCTTTTATCATTTCTGAATCAATCCATTCTCCAAGAAGGAGCCACCCCATGAAGGGTATCACCAAACAGACGCAGTCGGCCAAGCCCGCTGATGTCGAAAAGAAATGGCATATCATTGATGCCGAAGATCTGGTCGTTGGCCGGGTTGCATCGATTATCGCCAATATTTTGCGTGGCAAGCACAAGCCAAGCTACACGCCGCACGTTGATTGCGGTGATCATGTCATCGTGATCAATGCTGAGAAGGTGAAGTTCACCGGCAACAAAACCAAGCAGAAAACCTATTACAAGCACTCCGGCCATCCCGGCGGCATCAGCGGTACGACTGCGGAAAAGGTCCTCGAAGGCCGTTTCCCCGAGCGCGTAATGGAAAAAGCTGTCGAGCGGATGATCCCCAAAGGTCCGCTTGGTTTCGCCCAGATGCGTGCATTGCATGTTTTTGCCGGTACCGAGCATCCGTATAACGGCCAGAACCCGGTGACGCTCGACGTCGCTTCGATGAACCGTAAGAACAAGGTGGGCGCATAATGTCTGACGTAAAAACCGATCTCGCTGATCTTAAAGATATCGCTGGCCCAGCTGTGGTTGACGCACCGGCCGCTGCTGCTGATGCGGACGCCGAAGTTGTAACCGCTGAGCCACCTGTTTCTACCATGCCGTTGCGCGAGCAAGAGCTGGACAAATACGGTCGTGCTTATGCGACCGGTCGCCGGAAAGACGCGGTTGCCCGTGTATGGCTGAAGCCTGGCAAGGGCAAGATCACGGTCAATGGCCGCGATCAGGAAACCTATTTTGCACGCCCAACCCTGCGTCTGGTGCTCAACCAGGTTTTCGCAATCACCGAGCGCGAAGGTCAGTATGACGTCGACGTCACCGTCAAAGGCGGCGGGCTTTCGGGACAGGCTGGCGCGGTCAAGCACGGTATTTCCCAGGCATTGACCAAATATGAACCGGCTCTTCGGTCAGCGGTGAAGGCAGAAGGCTTTCTTACCCGTGACAGCCGTAAGGTTGAACGTAAGAAATACGGTAAGGCGAAAGCGCGTAAGAGCTTCCAGTTCTCCAAGCGTTAAGCGAACCCAAATCGGAATACGGAAAAGGCGGCCTGCGGGTCGCCTTTTTTATGGTGTTGCGGAATCAGACAACGGGATGCTGGGATTGTCTGATTGCGCTGCGGCTTGAGATAAACAGGATAATGCTGGTCAGGATCGCGGAGATCAGCATGACCCATGCGGCCCCGATAGTTCCAGAGGTCGGTAAAAACACTGCCATTAGCGATCCAAGGGCGGCTAGGCCGGCTACACGAGCGACGAGTGCGTCTCGCGCACGGCCTGCTGCCTGCAGCAAGGGTTCCAGACCGAGTCCGGCCAGACTGATGATGGTCGCGGCGCCCAGCAGCAGCAAGATCGGGAAGGCGGCAAGATATTCGGGACCCGAGATGAGGGAAATGATGTTCTTGCCCAGCACCAGCAGGGCAATGAACAGAACGGCACCGCTAATCGCTGAAACCCGCAAGGATCGCCAGAACAAGGTCCGCAGTTCCTCCGATTGACCGATAGCGAACAATCGGGATAGTTCTGCAAATAGAGGGCGGGCAAAAACCTCTGCGAGTCGGTTGAGACTATTGGCAATCTGATCTGCCAGACGGAACAGACCGGCGGCCGCTGGTCCGACGAAAAATCCGACAATGACGACCACCAGCCGTTCCCGGACCACGCTGACCAGATAAGCGAGATTGGTGAACAATAGAAATGCCAAAAATTCTTTTCGGCTTGGTGGTGTTACGGGAACTGCGGCAGCGTCTCTTAAAGGATGATCGGTCTCCTCCCGTCGCCAGACCATTAGCCACATAACCGCAAAGCTAACAAATTCAGAGAGCCCCCAGACGATGAGAAATCCGGTCATGGAAGCTGTAGTGAGATACAGGATCAGCGCGCCGACAAAGCGTACGATAGGGATGATGGCATCTCCGAAGGCATTGCCGCCAAAACGATCCTGAGCGCGTAAGATGCCGGTTGGTGTGGACCGGACCGAAAGGAACACGATTATGCCATAACCCATGATAGCCTGCACCGTGGGACTGTTCCAGCCAAATTGGGATGCACCGTAGGGAAGCATCAGCCACAAGACGCCACATGCGACAAGCCCGCCGAGGAATTCGATCCAGAAATTTTGCGCCGAGAGTTTCCGAAATGCCTTATTCTGCCCGGCCAGCAAATAGGGTACGCCAAATTGCACCACTGCTTGCCATGTCTGGAGCTTTAAAATCGCTGTCAGAACCTGAACGGCACCAACAATGACCATGAATTCACCAAAGCCGGCGACGCCCAATGTCCGAGTCAATATGGCGAGATAGAAAATGCTGAGGATCGCGCCTACGCCCTTGGCTGAAAACAGCCAGCTGCTGTTGCGAAACACCCGGACAAGCGAATCCTCGCTACTGAACCATTTGGAGAGCATATTTCGCGACACAGGTTTCAACTTTTTTCGTTTATGATCCGGCGATTGAGCCTCTCTTTATCGCAATATCCAGCTTTTTCTATCTCTCTATTGTCAGGGTGAGTCTTTAAAAATCCTGTATAATAATCGGATGGGTCCGGGAGCGCAGAATTTTTTGAGTGGATTGCAGAGCAGCCAATGCTAGCTAGGCGATATGATCCAAGATAATCGCACCGCGCAAATCGCTAATTTCGTCACTCATCTGGAATGTTCCAAAACCGGAGAGGTCCTGCCTCAGGGAACCGTGCACAACCTGTCACCCGCTGGCGCACCGATATTGGTGCGCTATGACTTGTCCGGGGTTGCGGAAACGCTGACCAAGGAAAAGCTGGCCGCCCGTCCTTCCGATCTATGGCGCTATCGAGAGCTCTTACCAGTGGCCAGCGCAGCCAATATCGTCTCACTAGGCGAAGACATGACACCCTTGATCACGCTCGACAATTCGCTCGGGTCCAATGTAATCGTCAAGGACGAAGGGCGTTTACCAACCGGATCGTTCAAGGCGAGGGGCTTGGTCATGGCTGTGTCGATGGCCAAGGAATTGGGGCTGAAACGACTCGCTATGCCGACCAACGGGAATGCAGGCGCTGCCATGGCGGCCTATGCCCGGCGCGCCGGGATGGAGGCTTTTGTGTTCTGTCCTGACGACACACCCGAGGTGAACGTGCGGGAAATCGCTCTGCAGGGCGGGAAAGTCTGGCGGGTGAATGGTCTGATCAACGATTGCGGCAAGATTGTTGCCGATGGTGAAGCCGAATTGGGCTGGTTCAATCTCTCGACGCTTAAGGAGCCTTACCGGATCGAAGGCAAGAAAACGATGGGCCTGGAACTGGTCGAGCAATTGGGCTGGGAAGTCCCGGATGTCATTTTCTATCCGACGGGCGGCGGCACCGGGCTGATCGGCATGTGGAAAGCTTTCGACGAGCTGGAAGCGATCGGTTTCATTGGATCCCGGCGGCCGCGCATGGTTGCGGTGCAGGCCACTGGCTGCGCGCCAATTGTCGATGCCTGGGAAAAGGGGCTGGAACATGCCCCTTTGTGGGAGAATGCCCACACTGTGGCTGCGGGCATCCGCGTGCCGGTGGCGATTGGCGACTTCCTGATATTGCGGGCCGTGCGTGATTCCGGTGGTTTTGCAATGGCGGTCGAGGATGATGCGATAATCGCGGCGCAGCAAAGAATTGGGCAGGAGGACGGACTGTTGCTCTGTCCCGAAGGCGCCGCCACCGCTGCTGCCTATCTGAAGGCGCTGGAGAACGGCCTGATCAGCAAGAGTGATCGTGCCGTGCTGTTCAATTGCGGCAATGGCCTCAAATATCGCATGCCCGCCGCAGATGCCACGCTTGATCGCCATTCGCCGATCGACTGGAGCGCCATTGCCAGCGCCTGAGCGGCTGGCTAAGGCTCGGTCGATGAAATGGCTTGTCATAATCGGTGTGCTTATAATTGCTTGCGGGGGCTTTGGCTGGTGGTTCTTCTCGCAGCCGGGCCCGAAACAGCTGGATATGATCAATAATGTCATGCCGGGCGACAGCGACGCCAAGTTGCTAGTGCAAGGTAAGGTTTACGACGAAGCGCTTGGCCTTGGACTCAATATCTGGACTCCGAAAACCGCTGCGACCGGTCCGCTTCCGGTGATTGTCTTCATCTATGGCGGCGGTTGGCGCGACGGCGCCAAGGACCATTATGCTTTCACCGGGCGCGCGCTAGCCAGTCGCGGCTATATTGTCGTGTTACCTGACTATCGTCTGTTTCCGAAAACGCGTTTTCCCGGTTTCCTCGAAGACAGCGCCAAGGCGCTGGCCTGGGTGCACGACAATATTGACCAACATGGCGGTGATACGAGCCGAATATTTCTATCCGGCCAATCCGCCGGTGCCTATAATGTCATGATGCTGGCACTCGACCGTCAATGGCTTGGTCGTGAAGGCAAATCACCGGACCTGATCCGGGGCGTGGCGGCATTGGCCGGACCCTATGATTTCTATCCGTTTGATTCCGACACCACGAAGCAGAGTTTTGGCGAATATCATGCACCGGAAATGACTCAGCCGGTTAATTTTGTCCGCGCCGATGCGCCGCCACTATGGCTTTCCAGTGGCACCAATGACACTCAGGTCAGACCCCGCAACAGCAAGATTTTACGCAACAAGATTCTCGCAGCAGGCGGTGATGCCGAATATGTCGAATATCCAGATGTCGACCATCTCGAGATCATGATGGCGCTGGCAAAGCCGTTCCGTCACAAGGCCCCGGTGCTTGATGACATGGTGGCCTTTTTTGAGCGCCACAACTGATTGCATCAATTGGAAGCCCACTAGTCTTTTTTGCAGTGCAAAACGGTTGAGATACCAGCACTTCTTGGTTATGCCGATCCGCAGAACAAGGGAATCCGATCGACATGGCTACTTTTACGCTCCCCAAGAACAGTAAGATCCGCAAAACCGGCGAGTTGCACCAAGCGCTGACCAGTGGGAAAAAGCGGCCATTTAAGGTCTATCGCTATGATCCGGACAAGGGCGAAAACCCGCGCTACGATACGTTCGAAATTGATACGGATGAATGCGGCCCGATGGTGCTTGATGCATTGATCAAGATGAAGTCCGAGCAGGATGCTACGCTGACCTTCCGCCGGTCATGTCGTGAAGGCATTTGCGGATCCTGCGCGATGAACATCAACGGCAAAAATGGTCTGGCCTGTACCACTGCGATTGAAGATTGCGGGAACAAGGTGACGATCACTCCGCTGCCGCATATGGAAGTGATCAAGGATCTGGTCCCGGATTTCACCCATTTTTACGCTCAATATGCCTCGATCCAGCCGTGGCTGAAAACGGTCACGCCGACACCATCGGGCAAAGAACGGCTGCAATCGCCGGCAGATCGCAACAAGCTGGATGGTCTTTATGAGTGCATCCTGTGCGCCTGCTGCCAGACCAGCTGCCCGAGCTATTGGTGGAATAGCGACAAGTTTCTTGGTCCGGCAATCCTGTTGCAGGCTTATCGTTGGCTCGCCGACAGCCGCGATGAAATGACCGGTGAGCGGCTCGACGAGTTGGAAGATCCGTTCCGGCTCTATCGCTGCCACACGATCATGAATTGCGCCAATGCTTGCCCGAAGGGTCTGTCCCCGGCCAAGGCGATTGCCGAAATTAAGAAGATGACCGCCTCGCGCGAAGTCTGATTCGAAAGCCGGCGCCCATTCATGTCTGAAGCAGAGCGCAATTTTGTCATCAGCGAGCCCGATCCGGAATTTCCGGACTGGAAGATATGGCAGCTGAACGATCCCGATTGCTATAACAGCTTTCTGGGAAAGATGATTGTCAGACGCGGGGGCAACGGACTCGACGATGATGTCGCCCGGGTCCGGATGTTTCCCGAACGCAAGCACCGAAATCTCGGCGATGCGGTCCATGGCGGAACGATGATGGGGTTTATCGACTGTTCGCTGTTCGCCGCGATGCGGGTGCTCGAACTCGGTCCGTCCGGTTATGCCGTAACGTTGGAATTGCAGACCCATTTTCTGGGTTCTGCACGAATGGACGAGCCACTCGAGGCGCAAGTCGAGATCACACGCGAAACCGGCCGCTTTCTGTTTATGCGGGGACTGGTTGTGCAGGGTGAGAATGGGGACGACAATATGGCCTCGTTTACTGCAATCGTGAAAAAGGCTCCGCGCCAGAAAACAGATTTGCAATGAGCTCTTTCTACCAGCGCTATCTGGCTCTGATCGCGCAAGGGGAATTGAAACGCGATCCCGATCAGGAGGCTTGCGCGAAACGGCTTGCGCGATTGCAGGAGGAGCTGGAAGCCGTGCCGCCACGAGGCAGCATATTGTGGCGCGCATTCGGCAGAAAACCGAAGGTACCTCAAGGGATCTATATGTGGGGCGGAGTCGGGCGCGGCAAGTCGATGCTGATGGACCTGTTCTACAATAATCTTGAAATCCACCGAAAGAAGCGCGCGCATTTCCATGAGTTCATGCTCGACGTTCATGATAGAATTCGAGAGGAGCGCAAGAAGGAACTGGGCGATCCGATAATGCCGGTTGCCGCTGGCTTGGCCAGCGAGGCGCGCTTTCTGGCCTTTGACGAAATGGTGGTGAATAACAGTGCCGATGCGATGATCATGTCGCGGCTGTTCACCGGGCTGGTCGAAGCAGGCGTCACGATTGTAACCACTTCCAACCGTCCACCCGATGACCTGTACAAGGACGGCCTCAACCGCGAGCATTTTCTGCCATTTATCGATTTGCTCAAGACGCGCCTCGACGTGATTTCGTTGAACGGTCCGACAGATTACCGTCGGGAGCGGCTGGGCGATGTCGATCTTTGGCACGTTCCGAATGGCGAGGCAGCAACCAAGGCGTTGAGCGAAGCCTTCTTCCGTCTGACCGATTACCCGCCCGAAGATCGCGAACATGTGCCTTCGGCCGAAATAGAGGTGCAGGGTGGCCGGATGCTCACCGTGCCGAAATCGCTCAAGGGTGTCGGGGTATTCTCGTTCAAGCGGCTCTGCGCCGAAGCTCGCGGTGCGCAGGATTATCTGGCGATTGCGCGCCATTATCATAGTGTTATCATTGTCGGCATACCGGTTCTTTCCAAGGAGAATCGCAACGAAGCCGCGCGGTTTGTCACTCTGATCGATGCGCTGTACGAATATAAGGTGAAACTGCTGGCAGCGGCTGATGCGAAGCCGGATGCGCTCTATCCGGAAGGTGACGGCAGTTTTGAATTTGCGCGGACAGCATCGCGTTTGCTCGAGATGCAATCTGATGATTATCTGGCTTTGGGTCATGGGTCTGAAAGCAAAATATAGGAGAGGCAATATGCGGACGGGGATTTTTGCGGGATTGGCCGCCACTGCACTATTGGCGTCTGGTGCGCACGCAGCGCAAAAGGAAGCGCCAGAGGTCGAAGCTCGGGATCTGTTCAAGCAAGTTGTCGAAATCCCCACCGTTGAGGGCAGGGGTGAAGTGCCGCGTCTGGTCAAACTGCTCACCGCCAAATTTAGCGCCGAAGGGCTGACCGAAATTAGTGTCAAACCGCATGGCGACACTGAAAGCATGATTGTGCGCTGGGCAGCAGAGGGGCCAGCCACCGCTGAACCGATTCTGCTGATGGCGCATATGGATGTTGTCGAAGCGAAGCGTGCCGACTGGGCTGATGATCCATTTATTTTCCGCGAGAAAGACGGCTATTATTGGGGCCGTGGTTCGGTTGACAATAAGGCGGGAATGACCGCGATCGTGATGAGTCTGATCCGGCTGAAGCGGGATGGTTTCAAACCGAAGCGTGATATTATCGTGTTGTTCACCGGCGATGAAGAAACGGCGGGTGATGGCTCTCGTCTGGCAGCGACCGAATGGATTGATCTGGTGCGCGCCGAATATGCTCTCAATAGCGATGCCAGCGGTGGCGGTTTTACCGCTGACGGCAAGCCGTTGGGCTATGGATTGCAGACCGCTGAGAAGACGTACCGGACCTATAGTTTTACGGTGACCAATAAAGGCGGTCACAGCTCAAAACCGCGCCCGGACAACGCGATTTACGAATTGGCGAACGCGCTGACGCGACTGGAGAGCCATCGGTTCACGCCGATGTTGAACGAGACGACGCGTGGCTATTTCGCGGCACGCTCAGAACAAGAAACCGGCCCGATTGCGGATGCCATGCGGCGCTGGCTGGCAGATGAAAATGATAGCGAAGCTGCCGATATTATCGAGGCTGATCCGAAAGAAGTGGGTCTGACCCGTACGCGATGCGTTGCCACCAAATTAAACGGTGGTCATGCGGACAATGCGCTGCCGCAATTGGCGCAGGCGACGGTCAATTGCCGGATATTCCCGGGCGTTGAACCAGCCAAAGTGTTGGCTGAGTTGCAGCAGATCGCCGGTACAGGGGTAAAGGTCGAACAGTCAGATAGCTTTGGCGCATCGACCCCGGCCAGTCCGTTGCGCGCAGATGTTGTGGGAGCATATACGAAGGCGATCCACAAGCGCTTTCCCGGCATGGCGGTTGTACCATCCATGTCGACCGGCGCGACCGACGGCGTGTTTTTCCGCGGTATCGGCATTCCGGTCTACGGAGTCAGCGGCGTCTGGCTAAAAATTCCGGAAGATGCGAGAGCGCATGGACTGGATGAGCGTATTCCTGTGGAGAGCTTTCATATGAACATCGATGTCTGGGAAGATATGCTCCGCGAACTTGCTGGCTAGATCAGGCTCAAACTGTCGAGATCTAAAGCCATTTGTGCCGGTCTCTCAGCCATCGCTGCGAACATCCGGTCGCCGCGATCTGTCTGCTCTACATGCAGCGAGGCGTTGATTGCCATGATGAAGCCGGAAAAGGCATGGCGACGATATTCCTCCCAGAATGCGTCGAAGCTCGGAGCGTTGGTGCGGCGGCTCAGATAGCCGCGAACAAGCTGTTCTTCCTGCTCCCGCCGTACCGCTGGATCGGCAAAGCTGGTGCCAATCATATAGGCCACATCATTGGCAGGATTGCCGAGGGAACAAGTCTGCCAGTCCACCAGTGCGGCTATTTTACCGTCGTCGTGAAACAGGATGTTGTCGAGCCGCATATCGCCGTGGGTGATCGTCAGTTCGAGTGGCTCATGTGCAACATAAATATCGAATCGACCGATCAATTCTTGGCCGAGATCCAGTATGTCTGATGACAGCAGGGTTGAAAACCGGTCCCGAAAAACAGGATAGCCATTGGGCAATGTGCTTTTGAGAAAGTCGCTGTTGCCTTGACCGTGATACAACCATTTCAGGTGATCAAAACCGGCATCGGGTTGAAAACTGTGCAGGGCGGCGGCTTCGGCCAGCGTGGTCTCGACCTGGATCAATGAAGCGCCGGCCAGTTGATCGCCTTGCGACGCAGGTGCCATGTCTTCCAGCAGGAGCACAAATTCCTGTTCATTCTCGGCGATAGCGGCGTGATAGGATTTCGGGCGGAGCGCCTGACAATCATCGGCGACATCACGATACCAGCCGATTTCCATATCATAGAGATGAAATATGGCGGCTGCGCCCCGGCTGACCGGATCGGCGCTCGGGCATTTGGCGATGAAGGTTGCCGGATGGCCGTTTTCGGACCAGTCGCAGGTGAAGCGATAGCTGTCACAGACTTGGCCCGTGCCGACCGGTTCGTAAGTCAGCGATGCGAGCGATCCGGGAGCCGTGTCAAAAACCTGCTCGATGAACGAAGTTTCAAATTCTTCGGGACGTACCGGAAAACGGCCGCTCATGCTGCGGGGTCCATCATGCCAGTGAGGTCGCTGCTGGCGTGCGGGCCGATGAACAATTGTTCTACAACGCCGATTCCATGATGCTCGCGGCCATCGACGGTCAGTATCGCATCGCTCAGCGCCTGAATATGGATGGTGGTCATGTCGATGCCGGGTTCGGGATCGACCATGATGACGTCATAGCTGGTCTCCAGATCGCCATGATCCATGCCATGGCCCCAGACCGGATGGAGATAGCCGAGGCCCGACATATAGAATGTGCGCGCCGCGTCGCCGGTGCGCGGGGTGATGCGAAGCTGGCCGTCACCGGTGTCGAGTGCCACTTGCTTGATGCGGCGGGAGCCGCTGTGATAGCTGAGGTCAATCGCCTTGGGTTCGAATTCCTGTGCGTTGCCCGCAATTGCATCGACCACTCCACGACGGTTCCAGGGCAGACCGTCGCCGTCATCATTGCTGTGAAAAAAACAGGCGTGATCTTCGAAATTGAGAGGGGTCCAGAGCCACCAGAATTGCGGGAATTCTCCTGCTGGCGGTGGCTGTGATTCGGCTGCTCCGACCTGCCTGATGCCCCAGCTTCTGTCGCGGGTGCCGCGGCAGTCGGCGATATCGATATCCTGACCGTCGACGGTGATCGTGCCCGACCATTCGCCATTCTGGGTCATTCTGGTATAGTCCATCAGCAGCCGCGGGCCTTCACGGCGGATGAAGCGGGGTTCCTCGATCGGACTGTGGCGGGCGGTGAAGCTGATGTCTGCGGTGATCGGGCTGTCATTTCCGGCGACCGTTAGCCGAAGCTGCTGCAGCGGTTCGACAATATTGATGGTGATCGGGCCGACAGTCAGGTCGAGCCGTTCGCTGGACATTCTCTTCGAAGCGCGCAGATTATGCTGCTTGCCGTCAATCGAGACGCAAAAGGCGGCGTCCATGATATCGAGCTGTGGATAGACACCGAGGGCGGCGGCGAAGAAGATGCTGCCGTCTGCGCTATAGCCGTTGAAGAAATAGCGGTCGTAGAAATTGCGGTTGCCGCCCGACATCGCCATGGGTTCCGGGGTCTGGTGCAGCGGGTAGTCGTCGCCTTTTGTCAGCATATTGCCTCTCCTGATGTATCGACATGTTCCGCACTTGATACGGATTCCGGGGCTCGTCTCGTGCAAGCCTCTCATGGTTCCGTAACAAGTACGGAACATGCCAAACTTCCATCATGGCATTTCAATTTCACTTTGCAACGCAAAAGATTGGAAGAATTGGAGACATGTTTGCTGTTCCGTCATCCTGAACTTGTTTCAGGACCTCCAACGGCTCTCCCGCTTCCGGGGGTCCTGAAACGAGTTCAGGATGACGAGCGTGTCGCGTCATTATTGCTACTGCGAACCAATTGCAAAGATAGCGGTCAAATTGGTGCTTTCTGCGGTTGAATTTGTCAGAATAGGGGCCTAATCCTGCCTTTAATATCCATTTACGACTCTATTCTTAGGAGAATTTCCCACATGGCCCGTAACAAGATTGCGCTGATCGGCGCAGGCATGATCGGCGGCACGCTCGCCCACCTCGCAGCTTCCAAGGAAATGGGCGATGTCGTCCTGTTTGATATTGCCGAGGGCATGCCCGCGGGCAAGGCGCTGGACCTTAGCCAGGCCGCGCCAGTGGATGGATTCGACAGCAAGCTCAAAGGCACCAATGATTATGCCGATATTGTTGGCGCCGATGTCATCATCGTCACCGCCGGTGTCGCGCGCAAGCCCGGCATGAGCCGCGATGACCTGATCGGCATCAACCTGAAGGTGATGAAGGCGGTTGGCGAGGGTATCAAGGCGAACGCGCCGGATGCTTTTGTTATCTGCATCACCAACCCGCTCGACGCGATGGTATGGGCCTTGCGCGAATTTTCCGGACTGCCGCACAACAAGGTTGTCGGCATGGCCGGCGTTCTCGACAGCGCCCGCTTCCGTCATTTCCTCGCCGATGAATTCAACGTCTCGGTCGAAGATGTCACCGCCTTCGTTCTCGGCGGCCACGGCGATACGATGGTTCCGGTTCCGGCTTATTCGACGGTTGCCGGCATCCCTATCCCCGATCTCATCAAGATGGGCTGGACCACGCAGGAAAAGATCGACGCGATTGTCGACCGCACCCGCAAGGGCGGCGGCGAAATTGTCGGCCTGCTCGGCAATGGTTCGGCTTATTATGCGCCGGCAACCAGCGCGATCATGATGGCCGAAAGCTATCTCAAGGACAAACGCCGCGTGCTGCCAGCAGCCGCGCATCTGACCGGCCAATATGGCGTTGACGATCTTTATGTCGGCGTACCGGTCATCATCGGCAAGGACGGCGTCGAGAAGATCATCGAGATCGAACTGAGCGAAGAAGCGCAGGGCAATTTCAACGTGTCGGTCGATGCGGTCAAGGAATTGCTGGAAGCTTGCAAGGCCCTGGATAGCTCACTGGCATAAGAGCAGCCGTCATCTCGGCGATAGCCGAGATCTCATGCAGAAACGCGGCGCGCTGGAAAGGAGTTCCAGCTTTCGCTGGAATGACGAAGGATTAGTTTATGAGCATTTTAATCGACAAGAACACCAAAGTTATCACCCAGGGCATGACCGGCAACACCGGTACGTTCCACACAGAACAGGCTCTGGCTTATGGCACGCAGATGGTTGCGGGCGTTACGCCGGGCAAGGGCGGCACGACCCATATCGGTCTGCCGAACTATAACACTGTGGCCGAAGCCAAGGATGCAACCGGCGCGACCGCTTCTGTTGTTTATGTTCCACCGCCATTTGCAGCGGACTCGATCCTCGAAGCGATTGACGCGGAGATTGAACTGATCGTCGCGATTACCGAGGGCGTTCCGGTGCTCGATATGGTTCGCGTCAAACGCGCGCTGCAGGGCAGCAAGTCGCGCCTGATCGGGCCCAACTGCCCCGGCGTATTGACCCCTGACGAATGCAAGATCGGCATCATGCCCGGCAGCATTTTCAAAAAGGGCTCGGTCGGTGTGGTCTCGCGTTCCGGTACGCTGACCTATGAAGCGGTGCACCAGACGACAGCGGTTGGCCTTGGCCAGACGACAGCGGTCGGCATTGGCGGCGATCCGGTCAACGGCACCAATTTCATCGACGTGCTGGAATTGTTCCTTGCCGATGACGAAACCAAGTCGATCATCATGATCGGTGAAATCGGCGGCAGCGCGGAAGAAGAAGCGGCGCAGTTCATTGCCGACGAAGCCAAGAAGGGCCGCAGCAAGCCTATGGTCGGCTTTATCGCTGGTCTGACGGCACCTCCGGGACGCCGCATGGGTCACGCCGGTGCGATTGTTTCCGGCGGCAAGGGCGGCGCGGAAGACAAGATTGCCGCGATGGAAGCGGCCGGTATCCGCGTGTCACCTTCGCCAAGCGAACTGGGCACGACATTGGATGCGATGCTCAAAGAGCTGGTCTAGATTATTTGGCCCTCTGCGTGAGCAGAGGGCCTCCCTCCCCCAAGGAATGATCATGGGTTTTGAGAATCAGGATTTTATCGGCTCGGAGCAGGAGCAGGGCCCGAGCTGGCAGCGCAAACATTGGCCGATTGACGATGCCGATGAATTGAACAGCGCGCTCGATCCCACGCAAATGGGTATCGAAATCAAGGCTGCGGCGGAGAAATCCGGCAAGTCGATGTCCGATGCCGAGGTTGCCCAGGCAGCAGAAAAATCGATCCGGGCGATGATGCTGATCCGCACCTATCGGGTGCGCGGCCACCTGGGCGCCAATCTTGATCCTCTGGGCCTGTCCAAACTGGAGGAACCCGCTGACCTGACTCCTGAATTTCACGGCTTCACCGCCGAAGAAATGGACAAGCCCGTCTATCTGGGCGGGGTGCTGGGATTTCAAACCGCGTCCATCCGCGAAATCGAAGCCGTGCTGCGCGCTAATTATTGCGGTTCGGTCGGACTCGAATATATGCATATCGCCGACACTGTCGAACGGCGCTTCTTGCAGGACCGGATGGAAGGCAAGGATGCTGAAATCCAGTTCACGCCCGAAGGCAAGAAGGCGATTCTCAACAAGGTAATAGAGGGCGAGGAATATGAAAATTTCCTCGGCAAAAAATATGTCGGGACCAAGCGTTTTGGGCTCGACGGCGGTGAATCGATGCTGCCGGCGCTGGAAAATATCATCAAATATGGCGGCCAGTCCGGTGTTCGCGACATTGTCTATGGCATGGCCCATCGCGGACGTCTGAACATTCTCGCCAATGTGATGGCCAAGCCCTACAAGGTGATCTTTCACGAATTTCACGGCGGCTCGGCCAACCCTGAAGATGTCGGCGGCTCCGGCGATGTGAAATATCATCTCGGCACCAGTACCGACCGCGAATTTGACGGCATCAACGTTCATATGAGTCTGGTGCCCAATCCTTCGCATCTCGAAGCGGTTGACCCGGTGGTGCTCGGCAAGGTCCGCGCCCAGCAGGTGGCGCGCGACGATCTGGAAAAACATGACCAGGTTCTGCCGGTACTGATCCACGGCGATGCTGCCTTTGCCGGTCAGGGAATCGTCTGGGAATGTCTCGGCTTCTCCGGCATTCGTGGTTATAATACCGGCGGCTGCATCCATTTCGTGATCAACAACCAGATCGGCTTTACCACCAGCCCGCAATTTGCGCGCTCTTCGCCCTATCCGTCGGACGTTGCCAAGGGCGTGCAGGCACCGATTTTCCACGTCAACGGCGACGACCCGGAAGCGGTGACCTTCGCCTGCAAGATCGCGATGGAATTCCGCCAGCGTTTTGGCCGGGATATTGTCATCGACATGTGGTGCTATCGCCGCTTTGGCCATAATGAAGGCGACGAACCGAGCTTCACCCAGCCGATCATGTATGCCGCGATCAAGAAACATCCCAAGGTCAGCAAGCTCTATGAAGCGCGGCTGGTCGAGGAAGGCGTGATTGATGCGGACTGGGGTGACACGACCCGGAAAGCCTTTGCCGACCATCTCGAAACCGAATTCCAGGCTGCAGCCGACTATAAAGCCGACAAGGCCGACTGGTTTGGCGGTCGCTGGCAGGGATTGCATATCCCCGCCGATCCGGAAACCGCACGGCGCAATGTCGAAACCGCGATCGATACAAAATTGTTCGATAGCCTGGGCCGGACGCTGACAACGGTGCCCGAAGGGCTCCGGATCCACAAGACACTGGGCCGGGTTCTCGACGCCAAGGTCACGATGTTCAAGAGCGGCGAGAATTTCGACTGGGCGACCGGCGAAGCGCTGGCTTACGGATCGCTGGTATCCGAAGGCTATAATGTGCGCCTGTCCGGACAGGACAGCGGGCGCGGGACTTTTTCCCAGCGCCACGCCGTCTGGGTCGATCAGGACACCGAAGAAAAATATGTGCCTTTGAGCACCGTCAGACACGGCCGCTTTGAAGTACTCGACAGCCCGCTGAGCGAATATGGCGTGCTCGGCTTCGAATATGGCTATGCCGGCGCCGATCCGAAAACGCTGGTGCTCTGGGAAGCGCAATTCGGCGATTTTGCCAATGGCGCGCAGATCATGATCGACCAGTTCATTGCCTCGGGCGAAGCCAAATGGCTGCGGGCCAACGGGCTGGTGATGCTGTTGCCGCATGGCTATGAGGGCCAGGGCCCGGAACATAGTTCGGCGCGGCTGGAACGGTTCCTGCAACTTTGCGCGCAGGATAATATCCAGGTCGCCAATATCACCACCCCGGCCAATTATTTCCACATATTGCGTCGTCAGATGCTACGTTCTTTCCGCAAGCCGCTGATCATCATGACGCCGAAGTCGCTGTTGCGGCACAAGATGGCCGTGTCAAAAGCGGAGGATTTCCAGGGCGATCAGCATTTCATGCGGATATTGTCCGATACCAATCCGCCAGCAGACAAGGATGTGAAGCGTCTGGTGCTCTGCTCCGGCAAGGTCGCTTATGATCTGATCGAAGCGCGGGACGAGGCGGGTGACAAGAATACCGCGATCATCCGGATCGAACAGCTTTATCCGTTCCCGGGCGAACCTTTGGTGGTCCGCCTCAAACGGATGAAAAATCTCGAGACTCTGGTCTGGGCACAGGAAGAACCGGAGAATAACGGCAGCTGGCATTTTGTCCGCTCCTATCTGGAAAAATGTCTGGAGCAGGCAGCCGTCGGTCCGGTCGATCCGGTCTATGCGGGGCGTTGTGCAAGCGCTTCGCCGGCTACCGGTCTGGCATCGCGGCACAAGCAGCAGCAGGCGCAGCTGATCGCCGAGGCGCTGGGGCATGAAATAGTTTAAGATGTAAAGGCCGTTCCCCTGCCTCGGCAGGAACACAGGAAGTTACGAAAGCAGAGTAGAAATTATGGCAATAGAAGTAACAGTCCCGGTATTGGGCGAATCGATCACCGAAGCGACCCTGGGCGAATGGCTCAAGCAGCCTGGCGATGCGGTCGCCGCTGATGAACCGATTGCCAGCCTGGAAACCGACAAGGTAGCGCTGGAAGTGCCCGCACCGCAAGCTGGCGTAATGGGTGCGCACAAGGTCGCGGTCGGCGATACGGTTGAAGTCGGTGCGGTCATCGCGACGATCGAAGCGGGCAGCGGCGCAGCACCCGCGAAGAACGCGGAAACGCCGGTTGATGCGCCGGAAAAAGCGCCCTCTGTCACCGCCGCCAAGTCTGCGGACAAGCAGGATGAGGTTGCCGCCAGCATTACCCTGTCGCCGTCGGTGCGCCGACTGGTACTGGAACACGGGATTGATCCCAGCCAGATCAGCGGCACCGGCAAGGATGGCCGGCTGACCAAGGCGGATGTCGAGCAATATGTGAAATCCGGTGCGCAGCAGGCACCGCAGGCCGAAGCAGGCGCTGCGACCAGCGGACAGGCACCGGCAGCGCCATCGCAGGGTGGCAATCGCAATGAAGAACGGGTCCGCATGACCCGCTTGCGGCAGACCGTCGCCCGGCGGCTGAAAGAGGCGCAGGACACAGCAGCGCTGCTGACCACGTTCAACGATGTCGACATGACTGCGGTGATCGAAACACGCAGCAAATATAAGGAGCTGTTCGCCAAGAAACATGGCGTGAAGCTCGGCTTCATGGGCTTTTTTGTCAAAGCGGCCTGCATGGCGCTGAAAGACGTGCCTTCGGTCAATGCGCAGATTGACGGCGAGGAAATCGTCTATCACGACTATGCCGATATTTCGGTCGCGGTGAGCGCGCCCAATGGTCTGGTCGTACCGGTCATCCGCAACGCCGAGACAATGAGCTTTGCCGATGTCGAGAATACGATCGGCGATTTCGGCAAGCGGGCCAAGGACGGCAGCCTGACCATGGCGGACATGAAGGGCGGTACCTTCACCATCTCCAACGGTGGTGTGTTCGGCTCGCTGATGTCGACGCCAATCATCAACCCGCCGCAGTCCGCCGTGCTCGGCCTGCACCGGATCGAGGATCGCGCTGTCGTCGTCGATGGCGAGATTGTCGTTCGTCCGATGATGTATCTGGCGCTGAGCTATGACCATCGCCTGATCGACGGGCGGGAAGCAGTGACCTTCCTGGTGCGAATGAAGGAAGCGATCGAGGATCCGGCGCGGCTTTTGATTGATTTGTAAGCAGGCAAACCATTGCTCGTCATCCTGAACTTGTTTCAGGATCTCGGGAGGTCCTGAAACAAGTTCAGGATGACGGAATGAGAGACAGAATATGACCGACAATTTCGACTATGATCTTCTGATAATCGGCTCCGGCCCCGGCGGTTATGTCGCGGCGATTCGGGCGGCGCAACTCGGTCTGAAAACGGGCTGCATCGAGAGCCGCGAGACGCTGGGCGGCACCTGCCTCAACGTTGGCTGCATCCCGTCCAAGGCGATGCTGCACGCTTCCGAGCTTTATCATGAAGCCCATAGTGGCGCGCTGGAGAAATTCGGTGTGAAGCTGACCGGCGCGAAGCTCGATCTGAAGCAGATGCTGGCCGAGAAGGTGAAGGCGGTTGCGGAGCTGACCGGTGGCATCGAATTCCTGTTCAAGAAGAACAAGGTCGACTGGATCAAGGGCCATGGCGCGTTCGAAGATAGTCACACGGTCACGGTCGGCGACAAGAGCTATACCGCGAAAAACATCCTGATCGCCACCGGCTCGTCCGTCACTCCGCTGCCCGGCGTCGAAGTCGACAACAGCAAATCCGTCGTGGTCGACAGCACCGGCGCGCTCGAACTGTCGAAAGTACCCGGTCATCTGGTCGTTATCGGCGGCGGCGTGATCGGGCTGGAACTGGGCTCGGTCTGGCTGCGCCTCGGCGCGAAAGTGACCGTGGTCGAATATCTCGACCAGATTCTCCCGGGCATGGACGGCGATATCCGCAAGGACGCGAACCGCATGTTCAAGAAACAGGGCTTTGATATCAGGACCGGGACCAAGGTCACCGGGTGCACGGTCAAGGGCAAGAAAGCGACGCTAACGATGGAACCGGCCAAGGGCGGTGACAGCGAGACGCTGGAAGCCGATGTCGTGCTGGTGGCGATCGGCCGCAAGCCGAATATCGACGGTCTTGCGCTGGAGAAGTCCGGTGTGGAAACCAACGGTCGCGGACAGATCGAGGTTGGCCATGACTTCCAGACCAAGGTTCCCGGTGTCTATGCCATTGGTGATGTTACTCCCGGTCCGATGCTGGCGCACAAGGCCGAGGATGAGGGCATTGCCGCGGCCGAATTCATCGCCGGCCAGCAGGGTATCATCAACCACGACCTGATCCCCGGCGTCGTCTATACCTATCCCGAAATTGCCAATATCGGCAAGACCGAGGAAGAGGTGAAGGACAGCGGCGTCGAATATAAGGTCGGCAAATTCCTGTTCGCTGCCAACAGCCGCGCCAAGACCAATCGCGATACCGAAGGCTATGTGAAGATCATTGCGGACGCCAAGACCGACCGCGTGCTTGGTGCGCATATCATTTCTTCGCTGGCCGGCACGTTAATCGCGCAGGTCACCCAGGCGATGGAATTCGGCGCGACCTCGGAAGATATTGCCTATACCTGCCACGCGCATCCGACCCATTCGGAAGCGATCAAGGAAGCGGCGATGGCGGTACAGGGCAAGCCGATCCACATGTAGTGGCAATACCACCCGCCATAGATCATTTGAGCATTCGCGGACTGATGCAACTTGGCGCGTCTATCGGTGTTGAACTGCGGAAGCGAAAGATTTGTCGCACCTCCAACAGCCCCATTGGAGATGTGGCAGAATATTTATTCAGCGAAACCTTCGGATGGAACCTAGCGGTCAATTCTAAAGCGGGCTTTGATGCTATCACCCAAGAAGGCAAAAGGATTCAAATAAAGAGTCGGCGTGTTTGGGCTAAAAATACATCGCGACAGGCCGGGGATATTCGAAACTTGAGTCAGCATCTTTTTGACGAGCTGGCAGGCGTGGTTTTCGATGAGAATTATTCAGTGATTCTAGCAATTATCATCCCTCACCATCTCGTGCTGGAGCAGGCATTGGAAATTACTCATTCAAATAGCCACCGTATTTATCTTCGAGATGATTGGGTAGCGAGAGACGGCGTCAGAGACGTGACTGCGGTCGTCAGGCAAAAATGGGAACAGTTGAATAGCACGCTTTATGAAACATCATAAACTCATGCGCTGGCATGTCTGGCTCGGCTGGCTGATCGGGGTGCCGATCATCATCTGGACGGCGAGCGGATTGTTGATGGTGGTGCAGCCGATCGAAACCGTGCGCGGCAATCATTTGCGGAGCGAGATGCCGGCGCTGGATGCGATAAAGCCGGTGGCACCCTTGCTCGAGGGGCGTCAGGCGAAGAGCCTGACCCTGCAGCAGAACAGCGCAGGGCCCTTTTGGGTGATTGCCTATGCCGATGGTGGCAAGCGGCGGGCGGATGCCGAGACCGGTGCCTTGCTGCCGCCGGTTTCGGGCGCTGAGGCCAATCTGCTGGCGAGCGCGGCCCGATCCGACCCGGCAGTGATCCGGTCCGTTACCTTGTTTGCCGCCGGCCAGGCACCGATGGAACAGCGCAGCGGGCGGCCATCGTGGCAGGTTGTTTTTGACGATGATGCGCGCTTTTATATCGATGCGGACAGCGGCGAGTTGCTCGCGGTGCGCACCAAATTCTGGCGGGCCTTCGATTTCATGTGGGGTCTGCATATCATGGATCTGCAGACACGCGAGGACACCAGCCACCCGATCTTGATCGGTTCGGCCGCGCTGGCTCTGCTAGGATCGATACTCGGATTTGTGATGCTGTTCACCCGGCGCAGACGAAGGACAACGACATGAATTCGGCCTTTCTGTACAGCGCGCTCGGCTGGCTCGATCTTTTCGGGATAGCGGTATTCGCCATTTCCGGGGCGCTGGTCGCGGCGCGCAACCGGCAGACTTTGGTGACCTTCGGCTTTTTCGCGCTGGTCACCGGTGTCGGTGGCGGTACCGTCCGCGATCTGCTGATCGGCGCGCCGGTTTTCTGGGTGCAGGACGCGCGGGTGCCGATCCTGTGCCTCGGGATCGCCTTGCTGGTTTGGCTGACACCGGTCAAATTCTGGCGACCGGCAGCGGTCGACTGGTTCGACGCGATCGGGCTGGCGGCCTATTCGGTTTTCGGGGCAGCCAAGGCGCTGCAGCTGGGGATCGATCCCGTCCCGGCTGCGATCATGGGGATCATCACCGCCAGTGTTGGCGGCGTGATCCGCGATCTGATCTCCGGCGAACCGTCGATCATCGTGCGGCCGGAACTTTATGTGACTGCGGGCGCGCTGGCTGCTTTCGTCTTCGTCTTGCTGGCGCAAACCGGGATACCGGGCTTCATCGCTGCCCTGATCGCCTTTGTCGCAGGTTTTGCGCTGCGCGCTCTGGCAATTGTCAAAGGCCTGTCGCTGCCCGCCTATCGCGCCGCCGAAGAGAAGGAATAGCTCAGCAGCCGGTCGATCCAGTTTGCTGAAGCATTTGCGTTCCGGGTCACGCCGGTGCTGCATTCGAGGCACAATGCCTGGACATCTTCGCGTACGAGCAAGCCCTGAGCGGTTGCCAGTGCTTCTCCGAAAATCGCTTTTTGACGCTGTGCGGCCCAGCCGATGACGCCGGTTACGGGTGCGCTTTGCTGGCGGACGAAGGGAATGCCTTCAAAGGGAAGCCACGAGAATCTGGGTTGCGGATCGAGATATTGCGGGTGGTAGTCGCCTTCTGCGAGACCCGCGCGTTTTGCTGCCTCGGCAAGCGCCTCGGTCATCCCGCCAAAGCCGTCGACCAATCCAAGTTGCCGGGCCGTGCCGCCATCCCAGACGCGGCCCTGTCCGATTGTGTCGACTTCTGCCGGGGTCTTGCCGCGCGCGGTCGCAACCAGTTTGACGAAGTCGCCATAGCTGTCTTCGACACCGGCCTGCAAAATCGCATTGAGGTCTTCACTGAAGCCGCCGACAAAATTGGGCTCGCCCGATAATGGGGTGGTCTGGACGCCGTCAGCGGTCACGCCCCAATTTGCCAGTGCTTTTTCAAAGCTGGGCAGAACCGCAAACACGCCAATGGATCCGGTGATTGTATCGGGTTCGGCGAAAATATGGTCGCCCGCCGTAGCAACCCAATAGCCGCCGCTGGCGGCGACATCGCCCATGGAAATGACGATCGGGAGTTTCTTTTTCCTGGCTTCGAGCAGGGCCAGGCGAATTTCCTCGCTGGCGAAGGCAGAGCCGCCGGGGGAATCCACCCGGACCACCAGAGCCTTGAGGTCATCCTCATCCAGCGCGGTGTAAATCAGTTCCGCGATCCGTCCGCTGGCGGCCATACCCGGACCGGTACTGCCCCCAACAATTTCACCAGCAACGGTGATGACACCGATAGCCGAGCCATTTGAATCAACCGGATGCGCGGCAACGAAATCATCATAATCAATGCTCTTGAAACTGTCCGGCGAAGGTTTCTCGTCCGCTCCGACTTGCTCAGCAACAAAACGGTCAAAGGCGGTCTTGTCAGCCAGTTTGTCGACCAGCTTCTGCTCCATCGCAACGGCTGCAAAATCGCCGCCGGCGGCAGTCACGAACGCGGCGGGATCGTCTGCAAAGGCTTTGACCATTGCTTGTGGTCGGGCCTTTTTGATTTCGCTGACATAGCTGTCCCAGAGCACGCCGTAGAGCGCCTCGGACGCCTCCCGCGCTGCGGGTGACTGGTCGGCGCGCATATAGGGCTCAACCGCGCTTTTATAGGTGCCGACGCGGTAGATATTGGCAGTCACGCCAAGCCGGTCGATCAGGCCTTTATAGTAAAGCCGATTGCCGCCAGGGCCAGCAAAGATCATTCCGCCCATAGGGTCCATCCAGATTTCTGTCGCATGGGCGGCGAGCTGGTAGCTGTCGTCGCTATAGAAGCTTGCAAAAGCGTAGATCGGTTTGCCCGCCTTCCTAGCCCGAGCGAGCGCTTCCCCGACATCCGTCAGGCTGGTCTGGCCACCGCCGGCGAAGCTGCTGAGATCGAGGACAATGGCTTTGACCCGGTCATCTTCCACAGTAGCATCAATGGCGTGCACGACGTCTCGCAAGCGATATTCGCGCGGACCGTTGCCCGTATTGCTGGCCAGAAAATCTTCAAAGGTCGGTGCGGCGGGCTCTTCGACAATCACGCCGTTCAGGTCGAGCAGCAAGGCGCCATCGCGAATGGCGGCGCTATTGGGCTGAGACGACAGCAAGGCATATAGCGCGCCGAAAAACAGCAACATGGCGATCAGCACCATGCCATCCTTGATTGCGACCAAAAATCGCCAAGCTGCTCGCGCAAATTGCATATTCATATTCCTGTTTAGACCGGATGGACCCTTTCTATATGGGATTGGCCCGGGATATTACCAGCGGATAAGAGGGGGAACCAGCAACCGGCCGACAATTGCGCATAATGCGACCGCCAGAGAGTACCAGAGCCCGATATAGAATATGCTGTTGAACGGGCAGTGCAGGCTGTAGGCCGCAGCACCCAAAGCGCCGGAAGACATGCCGACGAGCCAGCCGGCGCGTTCCAGCGCAACCGGCGCGCCACGGCGGAGCCAAAGAACTTGTGCCGCTGCTATGCAAAGGCCCCCCAACATGCTGACTGCAAGACATTCAAGGCCATAGCGAGGGACCAATATTGTCATATTATCGGGCATGGTCATCATCGCCATGACAGCGGCGGTGACCGGAAACAGCAAGGCGGCAGCCAAGGCCCATATCCAACCCTTGAAGCTGCTGCCGACGGCCGGCTGGCTCATCGCGATAACCGCATAGCTGCTGGTCAGGCCCAGCAGCAGCAGGGCCCCGCCCCGCAGAAAGAACATCGGATGCGGCATTCCCATCAGGATGTCCCCGCGAACGCCGGCGATCATGGCGACCAGCACCGTAAGGATAGTTGCAATGGCCAGCGTAAACGCAAGGCCGTTGCGGTTTTTCAACGGCTTCACCGGCGTCAAATCTTCGACGAGACGATCTATCATCATGTCCGACATCATATATACTCTTTTACTGTCATTCTGTTTCGACCATCGCGGAAAGCTTTTTCAGCCCCCGGTGGATATTCACTTTGACCAGCGATTCCGATTGCCCGGTCATCGCGGCCGCCTCGGTGATGCTGAGGCCTTCAATCTTGACCAGGTTGATCACTTCAGCCTGTTTGGGCGAGATCAGGCCAAGCAGCCGTTCGAGACTGACCTTGGCGGTTACCGTTTCGTCCTGCGGATCGGCGACCATTTCTTCGTAAAGCTGTTCATGTTCGTGCCGGTAAATCTTCCGCAGACTGTCGATCCAGCGGTAGCGGCCAATCGCTGCGAGCCAGGGCAGAAACGCCCTTGCCGGATCATAGCTCGCCCGCTTGCGGTGGAGCGAGATCAGGGTTTCCTGCACCAGATCATCAATCGCCGCAGGATTTATCTTGCGGGCATAATAGCGCCGCAGCCATTTTTCGCATTCGGTGAGCAGGCTGGAATAGCATTGCTTGTCGCCGCCTTGCGCCTTGACCATCAAAAGTCGCATGGTTTCCTCATTGGCGATCATCGGGTCAGCCGAACTTGTGACCGGTCAGCCGGTCGAGCGAGAAGATTCCGCCGCCGCGTACGATCAATATGCCGGCCAGCGCCACCCATAGAATATGCACCTGCCACCAGGCCTCGGGATAGACGAAAAACTGGATCACCAGGGTCATGACCAGAAGGCCCGCGGCCCCGATGCGGGTGAACAGGCCCAGCACGACGAGGATCGGGAGAAAATGCTCGGCATAAGTGGCCAATAATCCGGTGATTTCCGGCCAAGGCATGCCATATTCTTCGCGGAACAGAAGGACTGTGGTGTCGCTCATCTGCAGCCAGCTGCCGTCCTCGACCTTGGTGCGGGCCGAGCGCCAGAAAATGCCGGCGAGGGCTATGCGGGTGAACAGAAGGGCGATTCCCTCCGGCACGGAAGCGCTCACCAGGCGCACTATTTTCCTGACCATGGACTTCATATCATATTTCCTCGGCTGACTTCAGTGCCCCGGCCTGGATCAGCTTGACAATATGCTGCATTGCCGTGGCTTCATCACTCAGTTCGAGAGCATGTTCCAAAAGGTTACCCATGGTCGCGCTTTCGGGAAGTTTTTCGGCAATAGCCTGTTCGGTCGCGGTCAGCGGATGGAATAATATCTGCGCATTCGGTCGGGCGATCATCAATGCGCGCGGGTCTGTGCCGGCCAGCTCCGGCAGCGCCGATGACAGGGGGGCGGTAAGGCCGATCAGGCGAATCGCCGGGTGGGTGACAACAGGGAAAGCCAGCAGATCGGCTTCGGCGAGCGTGGCGATATCGGTCAGGGCGACGGGCGCGGCTTCGGCGCTGCGATAGCTTTCCAGCCAGGCCCATTCGATCCGGGCTAGATCGATTTCCGTGCCGCCATATTCCCGCTCGCCCAGAAAATTGGCGAAGTCGACCCCGATATGGTTCAGGTCGCTGGCCATGATGCTATCCTGCTCGACATAGGCGCGGGAAAGGCTGTGAAAAGCCTCATGGCCCATATGCTCATGCAACCGGGGATAGCAGTCTTCCAGCGCCACCAGCCGGGCGTGGGAAATTGTATTGGCGTGGGCCTTCAGCCCCAGCAATGCGCGCGCCTTGTCCTGAGCGAACAGGTCATCGGGAAAATGGGCCGGGCCTTTTTGCAGGCAGGCGATGAAGCGAGACTGGCCTTCAGCGAGCGAGGGCATGGCGCGGTTCCTCCGACAGGAGGTCGCTCAATATCGTGTCGGCCTTGGCAACTTCTGCCATCAGCACGTCATATTCGGGGATATCCGTGTCCCATTCGATCAGCGTGGCGATCGGGCCCGCGCGTTCGATAAAGCGCCGGTACAGGTTCCAGCTGACATCGCTGACCATCGAGCCGTGATCGTCGATCAGCAGCGGTCCGCTGTCATGTGTTTCCGTAGCGTGGCCGGCGAGATGGATTTCACCGACGATCGCCGGATCGATCGCGTCGATATAGGCTTCCATATCGAGTCCGACATTGGTCGCGGTCACCTCGACATTGTTTATGTCGAACAGCAGGCCGCAGCCTGCCTGACGACAGAGCGCATGGATGAAATCGGTCTCGCTCATCTCGTCGTCCCGATAGGAGAGATAGCGGGACGGGTTCTCGATCAGGATGGGACGCTGCAGCCGGTCCTGGACCTTGCCGATTTCGCCGGCGAAATGGTCGAGCGCGTTGCGCGTATAGGGGATGGGGAGCAGATCGGGATAGCGGTCATGGGCATGGCCGCTCCAGCTGAGATGGTCGGACACCATCTTTGGTTGGTAGCGGTCGCAGAGCGCGGCCAGTTTTTCCAGATCGTCATTATTGAGCCCATCGGCGCTGCCCAGGGAAAGGCCGACGCTGTGGAAGCTCAGCGGATAGGCCCCGGCGATGGCGGTGAGCCAGCGGTGCGCCGGACCGCCATCGCCGAAGTAATTCTGTGGATGAACCTCAACCCAGGAAGGGCGTTTCGTCTCTGCGGCATCATCCAGCACATTGCCATAATGCACCGACTTCAGACCTATGCCACCCGATGGGGGGAGGGAATGCGGCATAGTCATCACCGAAGAAACAAGGGGTTCAGAAATATCGGCCATCCACGGAATTTAGCGCGCTCAGCCCTTTTTGGGAACCGGTTTCGCATTGCCCTTGTGCGGGGTTAGCGTGCCGCCGAGTTTGGTGCATTCGCCCTTGGCAACATATTTCCAGGCATTGCCCTGATAATCGGCGGTCGATGTACCCGCGCAACTGGTACCCGGGCCCGCCGCGCAACCATTTTCTCCGGCCAGCGCGATGCCGTAGCATTTTTCCTTGGCACCTGCCGCCTGGGCAGGGGTGGCGGACAGGGTTGCAGCAGCGGCCAGGGCGGCAGCGGCGGCGGTCGATTTCATCAAAACGGACATGATATTTCCTCTCTCGAAAAATGGGGTAACAAGTCAGAGTCTGCCAAAGCGGGCTCACAGGACATTCGGCGGGGTCGCCGATCCGGTTACACGGCGCCTCCGTAGCAATGCGGATTGCCGACAAAACGAATCGCAATGCCTTGGAAATCCAACAAAAACACATAGAAATATTTTCCGCTCTTTCCCTTGACGGCGGATGAATAGCTATTACATGGAGCCTGTTAGCACTCGGAAGGAGAGAGTGCTAATTCACACAAATTCTGCTCTGCCGACCGGCCCAAAAGCCGGTCTGAAGAGTTTTGGATTGGACAAGAAAGGGAAATCTATGAAATTTCGTCCATTACATGACCGTGTACTGGTGCGCCGCGTTGAAGCGGACGCAAAGACCGCTGGCGGTATCATCATTCCGGATAGTGCACAGGAAAAGCCATCCGAAGGTAAAGTTGTCGCTGTCGGCAACGGCCTGAAAGACGACAATGGCAAAGCTACTCCACTCGACGTCAAAAAAGGCGACAAGATCCTGTTCGGCAAATGGTCCGGCACGGAAGTCACCGTCGACGGCGAAGAGCTGATCATCATGAAGGAAAGCGATATTCTCGGCATTCTCGAGAAATAAGCGCTTATCCCGTCATCATTTCAATCAACTAAGCAGAGGAAAATATCATGGCTGCTAAAGACGTAAAATTCGGTCGCGACGCTCGCGAACGCATCCTCAAGGGTGTGAACACGCTGGCTGACGCCGTTAAAGTAACCCTCGGCCCCAAAGGCCGGAATGTTGTGCTCGACAAGAGCTTTGGCGCACCGCGCATCACCAAGGACGGTGTTTCGGTTGCCAAGGAAATCGAACTGAAAGACAAGTTCGAAAATATGGGCGCACAGATGCTTCGTGAAGTTGCATCGAAAACCAATGATGTTGCTGGCGACGGCACCACCACTGCTACCGTATTGGCTCAGGCCATCGTCAAGGAAGGCATGAAATCCGTTTCTGCCGGCATGAACCCGATGGATCTGAAACGCGGTATCGATCAGGCTGTTGAAGCCGTGGTTGCAGACCTCAAGAAGCGTTCGAAAGACGTCAAGGGCTCCGGCGAAATTGCCCAAGTTGGCATTATCTCCGCCAATGGCGATCGCGAAGTTGGCGAGAAAATCGCTGAAGCAATGGAAAAAGTCGGCAAAGAAGGCGTTATCACGGTTGAAGAAGCCAAGGGTCTCGACTTTGAACTCGACGTTGTTGAAGGCATGCAGTTTGACCGCGGTTACCTGTCTCCTTACTTCATCACCAACCCGGACAAGATGATTGCGGACCTCGAAAATCCTTACATCCTGATCCACGAAAAGAAGCTGACCAACCTGCAGCCATTGCTCCCGATCCTGGAAGCTGTTGTTCAGGCCGGACGTCCGCTTCTGATCATTGCCGAAGATATTGAAGGCGAAGCGCTGGCTACTCTGGTGGTCAACAAATTGCGCGGCGGCCTGAAGATCGCAGCGGTCAAGGCACCTGGTTTCGGCGATCGTCGCAAAGCGATGCTCGAAGATATCGCGATCCTGACCAAGGGCGAAATGATCTCCGAAGATCTCGGCATCAAGCTGGAAAGCGTTACGCTGAACATGCTCGGTGAAGCCAAGAATGTCACGATCGACAAGGATAACACCACGATCGTCGACGGCGCTGGCAAGAAGAGCGATATCAAGGCGCGTGTTGAAGCGATCCGTAACCAGATCGAAAACACCACTTCCGACTATGACAAAGAGAAGCTGCAAGAACGTCTGGCGAAACTCGCTGGCGGTGTTGCCGTGATCAAAGTCGGTGGCGCGACCGAAGTTGAAGTGAAAGAGAAGAAAGACCGTGTCGACGATGCGCTGCACGCAACCCGTGCTGCCGTCGAAGAAGGCATTGTCCCAGGCGGCGGTGCTGCACTTCTTTACGCCACTTCGGCTCTCCAGGGCCTTGAAGGCATCAACGACGACCAAACCCGCGGCATCGACATTGTTCGTAGAGCGCTGCAGGCTCCAGTCCGTCAGATCGCTGAAAATGCCGGTTTTGACGGCGCGGTTGTTGCCGGCAAGATGCTTGACCAGAAGAGCAAGGAATTCGGCTTCAACGCATCTACCGATGTGTATGAAGACCTTGTCAAAGCTGGCGTCATCGACCCGACCAAGGTTGTTCGTGCAGCATTGCAGGACGCTTCCTCGGTTGCCGGCCTGCTGATCACCACCGAAGCGGCTGTGGCAGAAACGCCATCAGACGACAAAGCCGGTGGCGGCATGCCCGACATGGGCGGCATGGGCGGCGGCATGGGCGGAATGGGCTTCTAAACCCAACCGTTCAGTCTACGCTGAAATCTACAAGAGGGGCTGGAAGGAAACTTCCGGCCCTTTTTCTGTGGATCGCCAGATGCGTTTGCAAATTGCGAAACATGTGCGATGAAGCATCGTTGAAAAACACAACGACAGGATGATGTCTTATGCGCACCCGGCTTTCTCTTTTCAGCTCCGCTTTACTGGTCGGTCTGACTGCTCTGCCCATTGTTCCAGCGACTGCGGCTACCGAGCAAGCTGCAACGCAAGCCGCGAGCGAGACCGATCGCATCAACGCTTGGTTTGATGAGAAATATGAAGAAGAGCTGGCGTTCAGCCCGATTGAACAGACCTTTGTCGGGCGCAAGACCAGCTATGGCCTGATCGACGATTTCAGCGATGCAGGGGCGGACAAGGAACTGGACTGGCGCCGTGCTGCGGTCACGGAAATGCAGAGCCGCTTTGACTATGACAAGCTCTCGCAGGACGCGAAGATTTCCTATGATATCTGGATCTATAATCTCGAGCAGGCGGAAGCCGGGCTGCCGTTTCGTTCCAACAGCTATGCGCTGCACCAGCATAATGGGCTGCAGTCCTTTTTCCCGACGTTTCTGATCAATACGCACAAGGTTGAAACCGAAGCGGATATGCTTGGCTTCATTCAGCGCCTGTCGGGCGTCGCCACCGCGCTCGACCAGCTGCTGGCGCGGGCGAAAACCAATGCGGCGGCGGGAACCCGCCCGCCACGATTTGCCTATGAAGGGGTGATCGACCAGTCGCGCAAGATCATCAGCGGTGCGCCCTTTGGCGATGGAGAGTCATCGGCAATCTGGACTGCGACCGAAGAGAAGCTGCAAGGACTGGTCGACAAGCAGATCATCGACGAGGCGCGGGCCGAGGTTTTGCGCGCAGAAGCGCGAGCGGCCCTGACCAATGCCTTTGCGCCTGCCTATCAACGGATTATCGCCTGGTATGAGGCCGACATGCCGAACACCGATGCGATGCCAAGGGGCGTCGGTGCGCTTGCCAACGGGCAGGCCTTTTACAATTACCGGCTGGCCAATCAAACGACGACCCAGTTAACTGCGGATGAAATTCATAATCTTGGTCTCAGCGAGGTCGCCCGTCTGCGCGCGGATATGGAGGCGATCAAGGACAAGGTTGAATTTGACGGTGACCTGAAGGCTTTCTTCAAATTCATCCGCGAGGATGATCGATTCTATTTTTCCGATGACGATGCGGGAGCGGATCAATATATCGCGGCAGCCAAGGCGCATATCGATGCGCTGAAAACAAAGCTGCCGGACTATTTTGGCATTCTTCCCAAGGCGGATCTCGAAGTGCGAAGAGTCGAAGCCTTCCGCGAACGCGATGGCGCAGCGCAACATTATCGCAGCGGAACGCCCGATGGTTCGCGGCCCGGCATATATTATGCCCATCTGTCCGACATGCGGGCGATGCCGATCCCGACGCTAGAAGTCATCGCTTATCATGAGGGTCTGCCCGGCCACCATATGCAGATTTCCATTGCCCAGGAACTGACCGGAATCCCGGTCTTCCGCACCCAGGCAGGCTATACCGCCTATAGCGAGGGCTGGGGTCTCTACTCGGAAACACTGGCCAAGGAAATGGGCGGTTATCAGGATCCCTATTCCGAATTTGGCCGGCTCACCAGCGAGATCTGGCGCGCGATCCGGCTGGTGGTAGACACCGGTTTGCACAGCAAGGGCTGGAGCGAAGAGCAGGCCGTTGCCTATTTCCTGGAAAACAGCTCGATACCGGAAGCGGCCGTGCGCTCCGAAGTGCGGCGTTATCTGGTCAATCCGGGCCAGGCGACCAGCTACAAGATCGGCATGATCAAAATTCTCGAATTGCGGGCGCGAGCCAAGGCCCGGCTCGGCGACCGGTTCGACATCCGTGGCTTTCATGACGTGATATTGGGCGGCGGGGCGTTGCCGCTCGGCATATTGGAACAGCGGGTCGATCAATGGCTGGACGAAATGGCTCGCTCATAGCGATCAGACCAAATTGCGGCTGAATGCTGCACGGGGGAGAGACGAATGGCGCAGCGCAAAGGGAAGATGAAACCAATTCTGGCGGGCCTGCTGCTGTTGGTGGTTCTGCTCGCTGGGGCTGCATGGATTTTTCGGCCACAGATCGGTGAACGGTTATTCGCCCGGGCCGTCGAAACCGCCGTTTCGCGCGATATTATCGGCGATCTGCCGGACGGTATCAATGTCGCGCTTTGCGGTTCCGGTTCGCCGCTGCCCGATCCGACCCGGGCCGGTCCTTGCTCGGCTGTGATCATCGACGGCAAGATTTTCATCGTCGACATTGGCGGCGGCGCGGTGCGCAATCTGGGCCTGATGGGGCTGAACCCTGGTGCGACCGAGGCTTTGTTACTGACCCATTTTCACAGCGATCATATCGACGGCATGGGGGAATTGATGCTGCAGCGCTGGGCTGGCGGTGGCCGCGACGCGCCTTTGCCGGTGATTGCACCGGAAGGGGTGGAAGTGATCGTCGACGGCTTGAACGCCGCTTATGCGGCTGACGTTCAGTATCGTATTGCCCACCATGGCAAAGCGACGATGTCCCTGACCGGAGCGGGCGGCAAGGCAAAGCCATTTTCTATTCCCGAAGCGCAGCAGATGATGGTGGTATACGAGAAGGATGGCATCAAGATTACCGCCTTTTCCGTGGCCCACAAACCGATCTCGCCCGCCGTCGGTTATAGGTTTGATTATAAAGGCCGCTCTGTGGTGTTCAGCGGGGACACGGTCAAACTCCCGATTGTTGCGAAAGCCTGCAACGGTTGCGACTTGCTGGTGCATGAAGTGCTGAATGCCGAGATGGTGGGAACCGTGGAAGCCGCATTCGAGAAAGCCGGTCGCAAGCGGATGGTGAAAATCATGTCGGACATTCCGGACTATCACACAACGCCGGTCGAGGCGGCGGAAACGGCGAAGGCGGCAAAGGCGAAAATGCTGGTCTTCTCGCATATCGTTCCGGCATTGCCGCTCGCCTATCTGGACGGCTATTTCATGAAGGGTGTCGACGTCGCTTATGATGGCCCGACAGTGCTGGGCAAGGACGGGATGCTGTTCAGCCTTCCCGCCAATAAGGATAGTATCGAACAGGGCGATCTTCTTTAAGCTGCTATCGATCCAAGGAGAAAGCAGCCGTGACCACAAACCGTTTTTGGCAATTGAACAGCCGTCCCGAAGCGCAGGATGTCTCGGGCGCGCTGTCACTGGAAAGCGAAGCAATGCCGGAGCTTGCCGATGGCGAAGTGCTGGTCAAAGCGGCCTATTTGTCAATGGATGCCGGCACCCGGATGTGGATGACCGAGCGCGAGGACAGCTATCAACCGCCCCTCGAGCTGGGCACCAAGATGGTCGGGCTGGTGCTGGGCCATATTGCCGCTTCGCGTCATCAGGGATTTGCCGAGGGCGATCTGGTGCGCGGTTTCGGGCAATGGGCCGAATATAGCGTGCTGCAACCGGAATTGGCCGGACTGGTGAAGGTCGATGACAATATCGACGACATCAGGCAGCATTTCGGCGTGCTCGGCTTCAACGGCTGGACCGCGCTTTGGGGCATAAAGGAAACGGCGGGTGTGAAGGCTGGCGACAATGTGCTGGTCTCTGCCGCTGCCGGGTCCACCGGCGTGCTGGCCTGCCAGGTCGCCAAGATATTGGGCGCGAATGTCTATGGTCTGGCGGGCGGCCCGGATAAATGCCGCTGGCTGGAAGAGGAGCTCGGCATCACCAAGGCGATCGATTACAAGAATGACGATATCGCCGCCGAGCTGGCGAAAGTGGAAGGCGGCATCAACGCCTATTTCGACAATGTCGGCGGGCCGATTCTCGATGCCGTGCTGCCCAATATGGCGCTTTATGGCCGGATTGCGCTGTGCGGTCTGCTCGCCCAATATGAGGGCGACGGGCGCGGGCGGGGGCCGGAACATTTCGACCAGATATTGATGAAGCGGCTGCGCATCGAAGGGTTTTTCTCACCCGATTTTGCCGATCAGGGCGAGCGGCTGACGGTGGAGCTGAAACAATGGCTCGACGAAGGCTTGATCGACACGCCCTTCGATGTGACGGACGGAATCGAGAATGTTCTCACCGCTTACGGAAAACTGTTCACCGGCGGCAATATCGGCAAGGTGCTGGTGAAAATCTAGGCGTTGGCCTGCCGGAAGCGCATACCCCAGAGCGACAGTCCCATGATGGTCAGTGCATAGCAGATCGCCATGATCGAAATTCCCGACCAGCCGGCATATTCGTAAACCGCCGCGCCGAGCCAGCTCGATATGCCGCCACCGATAAACATGATGACGATATAGATGGTCATCAGCCGGGTTCTGATTTCCGGTGCGCGGCTGAACAATATCGTCCGGCTGCAAATATCAACAGAAGCTCCGCCAATGGTGTTGAAAATAATCGCGATCACCAGAAGCCAGAGATTATGGCCGGCAAAGGGCAGAAGGCAAGCACCGGCGAGCTGTGCAAGAGAGAAATAGACGCGGGAGCGTTCGGCTCCGATATGGTCCGCGAAGCGGCCGGCATAAGGCGAGCCGAGGACATTGATGATGGCGATGATGGCAAGATAGCCGACTGTATCGACACCGTAGCCAGTGCGCGGCAAATGCAGGCCTATTGCCAACCAAAGCGCCAGAAAAAGTCCGAAGGAAAGCGCCTGTATCAGGCCGCCCAGCGGCACTTCCGGCAGCGACTTCATGATCGGCCAGAGCGAGCGGAGCAGTTCGCTGTAACGCGGCGGTACGGCGTCAGAGGGCTTCTCGTCCCGTTTGCGCTCCATGATCAGCGGCAGCAGGATGACCAGCAACACCATGCTTGCCACCCCGACCCAATAGGCTGATCGCCAGCCGAAATAATGACCGAGCAAGCCGCCGCCGACCCGGCTGCCCAATATTCCCAGAGTCACGCCAGAAGCCATGATCCCGGTAACATGTCCTATCCGTCCGGGGCCTACGCGGCGAGTCACATAGGCGGGCAGCAAATAGGGCGCGATGGTGACAAAGCCGAGCAGCGAAGAAGCGGCGACAAATGTTATGAAGCTTCCCGACAAAGCCATCGCCAGCACGGCAAGAAATTGCCCGGCGACAAATATCGTTACCAGCGCGCGGTTGTTGATACGGTCACCCAGCGGTAGCAGCAGCAATATGCCGAGCGCCAATGCTATCTGGTTGAGCGCCGGGGCAAGCCCGATCGTCGCGCCGCTGACACCGAATTCCTCGGCAACCGGCGTGATCAGCGGATGGATATAATAGCCATTGGCAACCACCGCCGCTGTCGACAGCGCGAAGAGGAAAAGCTTGAGTTCGCTGATACGGGCGGGCGCATTGCTTTCGATGGGTTCGGGACTGCTCATTTCCGTTTGCGCTTACGCGATAAGCGTGAAAGCGGAAAACAAAATTCCCGCACTATTGCCTATCAATAATATCTGCGAGATCCGAGGCCTGCTTTTCATAAACCCGTTCGAGCAGCGCGGCGAGCAATGTGGGGTCGGCGACATCGGGATGGCCGCTGTTGAAGGGCGGATGCGGATCATATTCCAGGCTGAGCTGGATCGATTCGGCCACCTGTTGCCCGGCAATCTCCGCAACCACGGTCAATGCAAAGTCGATGCCCGAGGTCACTCCGCCAGCGGTAATGACATTGCCGTCTTTGACCACGCGCGCTTTTTCATGCGTTGCGCCGAATTTTTCGAGCAATGCGGTATAGGCCCAATGGCTTGTAGCGCGCTTGCCTTCCAGTAACCCGGCCGCGCCAAGCGCCAGCGAACCTGTGCATACCGAGGTCACATATTTGGCTTGCGCACCCTGCTTCCGCAAAAATTGCAGCGTGGCTTCATCCTGAATGACATCTCTGGTGCCAAAACCGCCGGGAACGCAGAGCAGGTCGGCCTGCGGGCACGCCGCGAAATCGGTCGAGGGGAGAATGGCGAAGCCACTATCTGTCTGTATCGGCTTGATTGCTTTGGCCGCGGTGTGAACCACGGCACCGGGAATCCGGCACAGCACCTGCGCTGGACCCGTGAAATCCAACTGGGTGATGCCGTCAAACAGCAGAAAGACGATGTGAAAGGCTTTGGGGCTGTCGGTCATGGGGCTGCTCCGAGTTTCGAGATGCGCCCAGGCGATCGGCTGTAAAAATCGTCCGCTCCCCGATGGTAAGCCATCCTGATCTCGCCGGTCACGAACCGACGTATCCTAGCAGAAAATCAGCGTGCCAACAAACCGGAAGTGGGTGGCCAGAATATATTCATGCTTTCTGTGCTAGATAATATGGATGGATCATCGGACCGAAAATGGCTGGCAGGAGCGTGCCAAATCAATGGCTGGCGTGATCACCATTCATGCCGCGATCGGCTATGCGCTGGTCAGCGGCATGGGGTTGGATATGGCGAAGACCGTAACCGCGGGGTTCAAGGTCATCAATATAACTCCCCCGTTGCCACCGGAACCGGTTCCTGCCGAAAAACCCGCTGAAGCCTTGGAAGAGGCAGCCTCTCCAGAGAATTTGAGGGCTGCACCAACCCAGATTGTGGTGCCGATACCGGAGATCAAGCTCAGGGTAGAATCCCCCGTGATTGCCGCGCCGGTTGCCGGTCCCGGGGACGAGAATATGGCCGGTGCCGCGGATCGGCCAGGCCCCGGCTCCGGTAGCGGAGGGCAGGGCGACGGCTATGGCGGTGGCGGCATTGTCAGCGGACCGCGCTATCTGTCCGGGACGATTACCCGCAAGGATATCCCGCAATCGGTCTGGAAAGCCGGGAATCGGGGTAATGTCGTGGCGCATTTCACTGTCGGTACCGATGGCAGGGCAAGCGATTGCCGAATCCGGCAATCCAGTGGTCATCCAGCTCTCGATGCCGTCACTTGCAAGCTGATCGAACAGCGTTTCCGCTTTGAACCGGCGCGGGACGCGCGCGGCCGGGCGGTGGCGCGACCTTATGGCTGGTTGCAAGAATGGTGGCAGGATGGCCGCGGGCCGCAGCGGACCGACTGATCCAGTCTCACATGCCCATATATTCGCGCTTGCCGATCGCGACGCCCTGCATGCGCAGCAGGTTGTAAGCTGTGGTGACGTGGAAATAGAGATTGGGCAGGAAGAAGCTGAGCACATAGGTCTCGCCGTCGAGCTCCATCGTCTGTCCCGGACCGACCGGCATGGTGATTTTCATGTCGGCATTGGCATCAATCACTGCATCATCGGCTGCGGCGACCTTTTCCGCACATTCGGCGATCCGCTGAATCAGGGCGTCAAATGTTTCGCCTTCCATCGGCAGGTTGGGCAGATCATCTTGCGCGGTGCCGGTCATCCGGGCGGCGCCGCGGACGGCAAATTCGGTGATCATCTGCACCTGCCATTTCAGGTCGCTCATGTCGGGGAACAGGCGCGCAGAAAGATAGGCTTCTTCGGCGGTGCCAGCGGCTTCGGCTGTTGCCTTGGCCTTGGTGAGAACCGTGGTCAGGCCGCGAAAGGCCTGGGCGGTCGAGCCTTTGAGGATTTTGGAGAGGCCAATGGTCATAATATGTCTTTCTGAAGGCGGGTGGAGCGTGAATATCTAGAATATACCGGCGAGCAGATAAGAGCCCAGCGCAATAAAGCTGCCAAAGGTGGCCAATGCACCAATGGCGCGGAAGGCCTGAAAGATCTTGCCGGTTTCGGCGCCATGCGATCCGGAAACCGTCGACAGGGCAATGGCGTGCAGGATCCGGCCGACGATGAAGACAATGGCGATGATCCGCACCACATCATTCGGTACCACGGTCATTTCCGCCAGCGCCAGCATGACGATGAACAGCGCGGCATTTTCGGCGAGGTTGCCGTGACGACGGATTTTGCGTTCCAGCGCCAGATCATCGCCGGTACCCAGATTGACGCGATGGCGGATGCGATGCATGCCGACGAGGATCATCAATATGGCCTGCAATATGATGAGAACGGCGCCCGCAGCGGCCGCGATAATCGGTATGGTCATTCTGCTTCCTCCTCGTCGGTTTCTTCACCTTTAAGGGACGCGCGGCAGTTACCGACCCAGTCCAAGATTTCTAGCGGCTCAAAAATGGGAAGTCAAAGCGGCTGATTGCGCAGTATGCATCGCCGCCAGGCAGATGGGCTGCACACAGAACCGTCAGCCTCAAGGTTGAGTGAACTGAAAAATTGCCGGATTGCCGTTGGTTCGCGCGCCGTCCCGCCGGTCTATGAAAAGGATCGGCCCAGATATGGACATTATTGGCGCCATTTCACACCATTATATTAACCATGCATCTGCACAGCCGTTCAACATGTCTGCGTTATGCAACCGCTTCATGAACACAAATATGTCCAGCTTGTCGCCTGTTCGACAGACCGCAATCCTTTCGGCAATAGCCGCTTTATTGTCGGTCACGTTTACCGGATCGGTATATTTTCTGATTTTCGGAATCGACGAGCGATTTTGGCCCGCACTCAACATGTCGTTCCTGATACCCTGGGCGATCACCATCCCGCTGGGGCTCTATATGTCCAAACAGCGTTTCAAACTGGTCCACCTGACCAACCGGCTCAAGATTGCCCAAACCAACTTGCGCCAAGCGAACAAGGCGCTTGAACAGCGGGCAAATTATGACGGGTTGACCGGCTTGATCAGCCGGGACAGCTTTTTTAACAAGCTGGATCAAATGCGTGCCGATGAAATATCGAATGTGCTGATGATCGTCGACGTCGACCATTTCAAGAATATCAACGATAATTTCGGGCATCCGATTGGAGATCAGGCGCTGGTCCTGCTTGGTAAGGTGTTCCGCAAAACGCTGCGCCCGAACGATCTGGTCGGTCGAATTGGCGGTGAGGAATTTGGTGTATTCTTGCCCGATACAACTGCGCCCGAGGGGCAGATTATCGGTGAGATAATTCGCTATGAAATCGAGAACACGGTTTTCGAGCCCTATCATAATATGCGCCATGTGATCACTGTTAGTATTGGCGTAACCGAGGTCGCCCCGAATCAGCAACGTGCGGCACTTATGGGCAATGCTGATACGGCTCTGTTCACCGCGAAACGAAGCGGTCGCAACCAGGTTGTGCTGTTTGAACCGGGCATGCGCGCCAAACCGCGTCCGGTCCATGACAAGGCACAGGATTTCAAACGGGACCTGGCGCATTCAAATTTCCGATGACGTGGAATTTGAAATGACGAAGCCTGTCGGCGCTGCTAGTGCTGGCGGCTATGACGGACCCTACAGACAGCAAACCCAATCATCTCTATCTCGTTGACGGCTCGGCCTATATTTTCCGCGCCTATCATCGCCTGCCGCCGCTGACCAATGTGCGCGGCGAACCAGTTGGTGCGGTCTATGGCTATACCACCATGTTGTGGAAACTGGCCGACGAACTCAACAAGGCGGACGGTCCGACCCATATGGCGGTGGTGCTGGACAAGGCGGGTACCAGTTTCCGTAATGATCTCTACGATCAATATAAAGCCAATCGTCCGGAAGCACCGGAAGACCTGAAACCGCAATTCCCGATGATCCGCGACGCGACGCGTGCTTTCTCGTTACCCCTGATCGAAGAAGAGAATGTCGAGGCCGACGATATGATCGCCTCCTATACCAAGGCTGCACTGGCAAAGGGCTGGCATGTCACGATCGTATCGTCCGACAAGGACCTGATGCAGCTGATCGAGCCCAATGATGAAGGCCGGGTCGACATGCTCGACACGATGAAGAACGCGCGGATGAACCGGGCTACGGTCGAAGAGAAATTTGGCGTCGGTCCGGAGAAGCTGGGCGATGTGCTCGGCCTTATGGGCGACAGTTCGGACAATATCCCCGGCGTTCCCGGTATCGGGCCGAAAACCGCGTCAAAACTGATCAACGAATTTGGTGATATTGAAAGCGTGCTCGCCGCCGCGCCGGAGATGAAGAAATCCAAGATGCGCGATAATCTGATCGAATTTGCCGATCAGGCACGATTGTCGCGGGTGCTGGTGACTTTGCGGGACGATTGCCCGCTGCCCGACACGCTGGAGAGTTTCCTCATTCAGGATATTCCCGATGCGCCGCTGCGCGAATTTCTTGCGGATCACGGGTTCAACAGTCTGCTCAAGAAACTTGGCGGCGATGGCCATGTCGAGCCGCAAAACCCCGATGTGGCGGACAATTCTTCGGCCGCCCCGGTTCCCAAATTGCCGGATGCCCCGGCTATTGACCGGTCGAAATATGAATGCGTGCAGACAATGGCGGCGCTCGATCAATGGATCGCTCGTGCGACTGAAAATGGCGTCTGTGCGGTCGATCTGGAGACCGACAGTCTCGAAAGCGTGACCGCGCGGATTGTCGGCGTCTGTCTGGCCACTGGCCCCAACGAAGCCTGCTATATTCCACTCGGCCATGGCAGCGGCGATATGTTTGGCGAGACCCCGGATCAGATCGGTCTGGATGAAGCACTGGCCAGGCTGAAGCCGTTGCTCGAGAATGATGCGGTGCTCAAGGTCGGGCAGAATCTGAAATATGACATGGGCGTGCTGGCGCAGCATGATATCCGGATTGCGCCGTTTGACGACACATTGGTGATGAGCTTCAATCTCGATGCCGGCTTGCACGGCCATGGCATGGACGAACTCAGCAAGTTACATCTCGGTCATGAGTGCATCAGTTTCAAATCGATCACCGGTACAGGCAAGAAGGCGATCGGCTTTGCCGAAGTGCCGCTTGACAAGGCGACCGAATATGGCGCGGAAGATGCCGATGTCACGCTGCGCCTTTGGGAAATCCTGCGCTTGCGGATGGTCCCGGAACGGGCGACCCGCGTCTATCAGATGGTTGACCGGCCGCTGGTGCCGGTAATCGCCGGAATGGAGGCCACCGGCGTGCTGGTCGACCGCGAGGAACTGGCGCGGCTGTCCAAGACATTTGCCGAGGAAATGGAAAAGCTGGAAGCACAAATTCATGAGCTTGCCGGAGAGCCTTTCTCCATTGGCAGTCCCAAGCAATTGGGCGAAATCCTGTTCGGCAAGCTTGGCCTGAAAGGCGGCAAGAAGGGCAAGTCGGGGCAATATTCAACCGATGTAACCGTGCTCGAGCGGCTGGCTGGAGACGGCGAACCGATTGCGCAGAAGGTCGTCGACTGGCGGCAGTTGGCGAAGCTGAAATCCACCTATACCGATGCGCTGCAGGAACAGATCAACACCAAAACAGGGCGTGTGCACACGTCCTACAGCCTCAGCGGAGCACAGACCGGACGACTGTCCTCGACCGAACCGAACCTGCAGAACATCCCGATCCGAACAGAGATCGGGCGGCAGATAAGGCAGGCCTTTGTCGCTGCGCCGGGCAATGTCATTCTCGCTGCCGATTACAGCCAGATCGAACTCAGGCTGGCGGCGCATATCGCCGATGTGGAGACGCTGAAAGAGGCTTTTGCAAACGGCGAGGATATCCATAACCGAACCGCGCGCGAACTGTTCGGCACGGAAGACCGTGATGCACGCGCTCGGGCCAAGACGATCAATTTCGCGATCCTGTATGGCATTTCGCGCTGGGGTCTGGCCAAGCGGCTCGAGGTCGATGCGGACGAAGCGCAGAATATGATCGACACCTATTTCGAGCGTTTTCCCGGCATCAACCAATATATTTCGAAGACGCTGCAATCGGTTCGCGAGACCGGCTATACCGAGACATTATTCGGTCGCAAGACATGGTTCGAGCGGATCAAATCCCCCAATCAGGCTGAACGCCAGGGCAGCGAGCGGGCTGCGATCAACGCGCCGATCCAGGGCACCAGTGCGGACATCATCAAGCGGGCGATGGCTCGAATGCTGCCGGCATTGGCCGAGGCCGGCCTGGGCAAGGTCCAGATGCTGATGCAGGTCCACGATGAACTGGTTTTCGAATTGCCCGAGGGTGATGTTGAAGCTGCCAGCGAAGTGATCCGTTCGGTGATGTCCGGTGCGGCGGAACCGGCGGTGAAATTATCCGTGCCGCTGGATGTGGATATTGGCACCGGCAAGAGCTGGGACCAGGCGCACTAGGTGACTGACCGAACCGTGACGATGCCTCAGGTCTTGATCCAGAAACGGATGAAATAGCCAACCGTACCGACGACTGCGACGCCCATCGTCCAATAAGACAGCATCCAGAGCAGGCGCTTGGGCAAGGGTGCGCCATCCGCAGTCTTTCCGTTGGACGAGAGCGGATCAAAAGCCACTAGTGGTAACCGTCCGATCCGACCTTGCCGCGGAACACCCAATAGGCCCATGCAGTATAGGCGAGGATGACCGGTACCATGATGCCCGCGCCGATCAGCATGAATATCTGGCTTTCATAAGGGGCAGCGGCTTCCCAGATCGTGACCCGGCCGGGGATGACATCGGGCCACATCGAAACCGCGAGGCCAACAAGGCTCAGTCCGAACAGTCCGAGGGCGTAGAAAAAGGGTGCAGCTTCCTGGCGTTTGGACAGGCTGCGGAAAAACAAAATGGAGATGATCAGCGTCGCGAGGGGGATTTGGGCGGTCGCGATGACGCCGGGATAGGCGAGCCAGCGGGTATAATATTCGGTCTCCAGAAACGGCGTCGCGATGCTGACTGCGGCGATGGCGAGCAGCAGCAGGATGCCGAGGCGGCCAGCATAGCTGTAGCACTGGCGCTGTAAAGGGCCTTCGGTTTTCCAGATCAGCCAGCAGCAGCCGAGCAAGGCATAGCCAGCCAGCAGAGCGAAGCCGGTGAGCAGGCTGAACGGGGTCAGCCATTCCCACCAGCCACCGGCATAGGCGCGGCCCTCGACCGTGATCCCCTGCAGCAAGGCACCAAGCGTGACGCCCTGCGCAAAGGTCGCGATGACCGATCCGGCGGTAAAGGCGAAATCCCAGCGGGCGCGATGGGCCGGGTCGCGCCAGCGGAATTCAAAGGCCACGCCGCGCAGGACCAGGCCCAGCAACATGGCGATCAGCGGCGCGTAAAGGGCTGGCAGGATGATCGCATAGGCAAGCGGAAAGGCGGCCAATAGTCCGCCGCCGCCCAATACCAGCCAGGTTTCATTGCCATCCCAGACCGGCGCGATGCTGTTCATCGCCGTATCGCGATCCTGCCCTACCTTGAAATTGGGAAATAATATGCCGATGCCGAGATCGAACCCGTCCATGATCACATAGACGACCACGGCGAAGGCGATGATGCCAGCCCAGATGACGGTCAGGTCGATGCCGTTCATGACGCTGCTCCTTCTTCATGATCGCCTTCGAGCACCGCTGCCGCCGGGGTGATCCCGGCCGAACGGATCGGGGCGTCGTCGGGCGTCGGTTCGTGCGCCTCGGGCGTTTTTGCTGCCAGCTTGAAAATATAGACGATGCCGGCACCGAAGACGATGAAATAGACGACGACAAAGGCGAGCAGCGAAATCGCGACGGCCGGCGCGTCCAGCGGCGCGGCGCTCTCGCTGGTACGCAACAGGCCATAGATGGTGAAGGGCTGGCGCCCGACCTCGGTCGTTACCCAGCCGGCCAGCACGGCGATGAACCCTGACGGCCCCATCGCAATGGCTGCGCGGTGCAGCCAGGGCCAGTCATAGAGTTTCTTGCGCGAACGGGCGAACAGGCTCCACAGGCCGATTCCCAGCATCGCAAAACCCAGGCCGACCATGATCCGGAACGACCAGAAGACGATCCCGACCGGCGGTTCGTCCTGATCGGGAATCGTATCAAGCCCGGCCAGTGGCGCATTGAGATCATGTTTGAGGATCAGCGAGGACGCCTTGGGTATTTCGATGGCATAATCGACGCGCTTTTCCTTGCTGTTGGGGATACCGAACAGGATCAGTGGGGCGCCATCGGGATGGCTCTCATAATGGCCTTCCATGGCCATAACTTTTGCCGGCTGATGCTCGAGCGTGTTGAGCCCGTGCAAATCACCCATGAATATCTGGGCCGGTGCGATCAGCGCCGCCATCCACATCGCCATCGAGAACATCTTGCGGGCGCCGGGGTTGGTCCTGTCTTTCAGCAGATGCCAGGCGCCGACTGCGCCGACGGCAAAGGCGGTGGTCAGATAGGCCGCCAGCACCGTGTGCACGAGGCGATAGGGGAAGCTCGGATTCCAGACGATATCCCACCAGCCGGCGGCGGGTACGAACTGGCCGACATCGTTGATGGCATAGCCGACCGGCGTCTGCATCCAGCTGTTCACCGAGAGGATCCAGAAGGCGGAAATGAAGGTGCCGATCGCCACGGCCAGTGTGGCGACGAAGTGCAGCTTGCGTCCGACCTTGTTGATGCCGAACAGCATCACGCCGAGGAAACCGGCTTCCAGAAAGAAGGCGGTCAGCACCTCATAGGCCATGAGCGGGCCGATGATCGGTCCGGCCTTGTCGGAGAAAACCGACCAGTTTGTGCCGAACTGGTAGGACATGACGATGCCGGACACGACGCCCATGGCGAAAACCACGGCAAATATTTTCAGCCAATAGCGGTAGAGGTTGGCGTAAACACCCTTGTCGGTTTTCAGCCAGAGGCCCTCCAAAACAGCGAGATAGCTGGCGATGCCGATGGTGAAGGCCGGAAACAGGAAATGGAAACTGACGGTAAAGGCAAATTGTACTCTGGCCAGATTAATGGCGAGATCATTTTCTATCATATCAGGCCTCTTGCGCTCCAAATATCAACCGGACTGTCGGCTTTGTCTTCGCTGTCCGCAATTGCAATTAGTGCAGAATAGGCTCCATTTTGCGAAAGATAGACATTACCCGACAATTGGTCGAGAAAATGCGAGCGATCCAGCCGGTCCATTACCGGACCCTTGACTTCGGACAGATGCAGCGAAATGCCGCCGTCCTCGAGCCGGTGGTTGATCGCCTCGATACTTTCCAGCGCCGAGGCATCGATCTCATTGACCGCCGAGCACATCAATATGACGTGGCGAACGGTCTTCTGTTCGGCGACTTGCTCAAGTATGAATTCTTCCAGCCAGCGCGCGTTGAGATAGGTCAGGCTTTCGTCGATGCGGATAGTTAATATTCTGGGGTCGGTGAAAACCTTGTGGCGATTGACGTTGCGGAAATGCTCGGTCTCGGGGACCCGGCCGACGATGGCGGCATGGGGTCGCGAACTGCGCCACAGGAATAGCGCGAGGCTCAGGCCGACACCCGCGATCACGCCCGGCTCGACGCCGGCGAGAAGAGTGACAATGATTGTCGCCGCCATGGCGGCAAAGTCCATTTTCGAATAGCGCCAGATCGTTTGCGGGGTCTTGAAATCAACCAGGCTCAGCACGGCGACTATGATGGTCGCGGCGAGCGTGGCGATGGGAAGGGATGCGAGAAGCGGGGTGAGAAACAGCGCTGCCAAGGCGATCCCGACCGCGGTGAAGGCTCCGGCGGCGGGCGTCTCGGCGCCGGCATCGAAATTCACCACCGAACGGGCAAATCCGCCGGTGACCGGATAGCCGCCCGAGAAAGCGGCCGAGATATTGGCTGCACCGAGGCCGATCAGTTCCTGATCGGGGTCGATCCGCTGACGCCGCTTGGCCGCCAGTGTCTGGCCGACAGAGACGGATTCGACAAAACCGATGATGCTCAACAATAACGCCGGTATCGCTAGCGTTTTCCAGAGCTCCATATCGATCAGGGGCACGGAGAAGGGCGGCAGGCTTTGCGGGATGTCGCCGACCACCTTGACCCCCTGGGCCTCGAGATCGAACAGGATCGTCGCAAGGGTCGAAACGGCGACGGCGGCAATCGGTCCGGCCTTGGCGATCAGTTCGGCCGGACGGGCCGGAAGGCCAAGACGCATCAGCAATGGCTTCAGGCCCTTGCGGACCCAGAAGAGAAAGGCGGTCGCAGAGACGCCGATGATCAGCGTCGGCATATTGGTTGTACCGATGGTCGCGGCAATGCTGGAAACCAGTTCGGGCATGGCGGCCCCGCTCGCCTTGATACCGAATATCGATTTCAGCTGGCTGGTGGCGATGATGATGCCGCTGGCGGTGATGAATCCGGACACCACCGGATGGGACAGCAAATTGGCCAGAAAGCCGAGCTTGAATATGCCGAGAAGCAGGAGGAACAGGCCCGAAAGCAGCGCCAGTACCAAAGCGGCCGCGATAAATTCGGCGCTGCCGGGAGGAGCGACGGCGCTGGCGGCGGTCAGGGTCATCAGCGACACCACCGCAACCGGTCCGACCGCCAGGGTCCGGCTGGTGCCGAATATCGCATAGGCAATCAGCGGCAGGATCGAGGCGTAGAGCCCGATCTCCGGCGGCAATCCGGCGAGCATGGCATAAGCCAGGCTTTGCGGGATCAGCATGATCGTGACGATGATCGCGGCCACACCGTCATTGGTCAATGTGGTGCTGTTATAGCGGCTGCCCCAATCGAGGATCGGCAAATAGCGGGAGATTTTCATGCGGCTGTCTTATTCCGCGCCGATGCGGTGGGGCCTGACCATCCATTCCCGCCCCTTGAGCATGCCATGCCAGTAGACCGGTGGCAGGATCGTGTCCTTGAGCAGCCACGAGAGCCGCGATGGCCGCGTGCCGTCGATCAGCCAGTTGGGGAAGCTCGGCAGCAATTTGCCGCCATAGCCGAATTCGGCCAGCACGACCTTGCCGCGCTCCACGGTCAGCGGGCAGCTGCCATAGCCATCATAGTCGGCCACGGGCGGCTTGCCGTCCAGAGCAGCCAGAGCGTTGACCGCAACGATCGGGGCCTGTTTGCGGACCGCTGCCATCGTCTTGGCATTGGGGGCGCTGCACGCATCTCCCAGCGAGAATATATTGGCATATTTTGTGTGTCGCAGAGTGGCCGGGTCGACATCGACAAAGCCGCTTTCCGCTGCCAGCGGGCTAGAGCGGACAAAATCGGGAGCCATTTGCGGCGGGACGACATGGATCATGTCGAACTTCACTTCGACCCTTTTGGTTTCTTCACCCTGTTTCTGTTCAAATGTCGCAATCCGGGCTGGACCGTCGACTGCGACCAGCGTGGATTCAAGGTTCAGATGGGCGTTGTAGCGCTCGATATATTCCATCAGCGCCGGCACATATTCCTTGATCCCGAACAGCGCCGCACCGCTATTGTGGAACTGGACGTCGATATTGTTCAGGACGCCCTGGCTTTCCCATTTGCTGCAGGACAGATACATCGCCTTTTGCGGCGCGCCGGCGCATTTTATCGGCATCGGCGGCTGGGTGAACAGGGCAGTCCCGCCGGCCATGTCTTTGACCAGGCGATAGGTATAGGGTGCGAGATCGAAGCGGTAATTGGATGTGACACCGTTTTTGCCCAGCGTATCGGGCAGGCCGTCAATCGCTTCCCAGTCTAGCTTGATCCCGGGGCAGACGATCAGCACGTCATATCCGACTTCCTGTCCGTCAGCCGTGAGGACGGAGTTGTTTTCGGGATCAAAGGAACTGACCGCAGATTTTATCCATTGCGCGCGGGCAGGGATCAGATCCTTTTCCTTGCGGTGCGTGAATTCCGCAGAAAAGGCGCCGCCGCCGACCATCGTCCAGCCGGGCTGGTAATAATGGTCGTCGGCCGGGTCGACGATCGCCAGCGAAATATTTTTGTTGCGCTTCAGCATGCTGGCCGCGGTGGCGATACCGGCGGAGCCACCGCCGACGACCACGACATTGAAGCGGCTGGATTTTGACGGGGTCTTCGCTGAACTGGCCTGCGCCATTTCGGTCAGTTTCGTCGACCGTGCGCCCGAACGGCAATAGGCAAGGACCGGGGCGGGAAGGTTCGCCAGCGCGGCAGCCATTTTCTCGCCGTCTTGGTCGGTGATCGAACCGGACACCGCCGGAACATAGGCAAATTGCAGACCGGATTTCTTTGCCGCCCCAGCCATTGCATCGGAACGAGGGTGATCGCCTTCCTCTGCATCGGGCCGGTTGCAGATGATCGACTTGAAGCCGGCTTTCGCCAGTGCCGCGACATGTTCAAGCTCGAGCTGCGGCGATACGCTTATGGCGTCGTTCAACTTCGTGATTTCTGGCTTGCTTGTCATTGGACATCCTTCATGGTCGTGTCTTTTGCTAACTGGTAACCCGATGTACGATCATGCCCGCCAGCAATGCGCCAACGAAGGCCAGGGCGGGCATGGGATTGATCGCCAGATCGGCCAGACCAGGCCCCGGGCAGAGGCCGCCAATGCCCCAGCCGGCACCAAATAATACCGCGCCGATTGTCAGTTTACGATCGATGAGCGTGGTGCCGGGCAGCGAGAAATGGGCGTCGGCAAAAGGCTTGTCGAGCCGTCGCTGGACGATCCAGGCAAATGCCATCGGAATCATCGCTCCGCCCATCACAAAGGCCAGCGTCGGGTCCCAATGGCCGAAGAGATCGAGAAATCCCTGCACCCGCGCAGGATCGGCCATGCCCGAAAAGGCAAGGCCGGCGCCGAATAATGCTCCGGCAAAAAGAGCGACCAATATCTGTCTCACAAGAAACCTCCTGCGCGCATCAGCGCGACCGTGACAAAACCACTGGCCATGAAAATTGCCGTGGCGATCAACGAGCGCGGGGACAGGCGCGACATGCCGCAAACGCCGTGGCCGCTGGTGCAGCCGGAACCAAGCCGCGTGCCATAGCCGACCAGCAGGCCGCCGATGATCAGCGGAATGACCGATGGCGGAAAGCGGGTTTCGATACCGCCGGTCATCGCGGAGATGATTAGCGCTCCCAGCGGCAGGCCGATGACGAAGGCGATGGCTATGCCGCGCGGCGCTCCGCTATCGGCAATGCCGGTGGCGCGCGCCGCCAGTCCACTCACTCCGGCGATGCGGCCGAGGCCGAGCAGCATCAATGCGGCGGCGACGCCGATCATCAGTCCGCCGATCAGGCCTTCCAGCGGCATGGCATGGGGAAATGCAGCGAGCATCAGACGCCGTTCAACGGAACTTTGAGGTACCGCACTCCATTGTCTTCTTCCGGCGGCAGATGGCCGGCCCGCATATTGACCTGGACCGAGGGCAGGATCAGCCGCGGCATATTCAGCGTCTTGTCCCGTTCGGTCCGCATTTTGACAAATTCGTCCTCGGTGATGCCGTCATGGGCATGGATATTGCCTTTCCGCTGTTCGGCAACGGTGGTTTCCCAGACATATTCGGTCCGGCCAGCAGGCAGATAATCGTGGCACATGAACAGGCGGGTCGTATCGGGCAGCGACAGCAGGCGCCGCATTGACTGGTAGAGCTTGCGCGCATCGCCCCCGGGGAAATCAGCCCGGGCCGTCCCGTAATCCGGCATGAACATCGTGTCACCGACAAATACCGCGTCGCCTATGACATAGGCGATATCCGCAGGCGTATGGCCGGGAACGTGCATTACCGTCACATCGAGATTGCCGATCTTGAACGTGTCGCCATCGGCGAACAGATGATCAAAATCCGATCCGTCGCGCTGGAATTCGGTTCCGGCGTTGAACAATTTGCCAAATACATCCTGCACCGTCACGATATGCTCGCCGATGGCGATCTTGCCACCGAGCTTTTCCTGCAGATAGGGCGCAGCCGACAGATGGTCGGCATGAGCGTGCGTCTCGAGCAGCCATTCGACCTTCAGACCATGCTCGTTCACATAAGCGATCACTTCATCGGCGGAATCGAACGAGGTCCGGCCGGAAGCCGGATCGAAATCAAAAACGCTGTCGATGATGGCGGCGCATTTGGTCTCGGCATCATGCACCACATAGGTGACCGTATATGTCGGCTGATCAAAAAATGCCTTGATCACCGGGATATTGCGCTGCGCATGGGAGATCTGCTCTGCCGCATGAATCAATACCGAATCAGTCATAGATATTTCCTCAAATTCATATTTACATAAACTATGTAATACACTATATGTGTTGCGTCAATATGCCAACGCTGCCAATTCTCGAGAGGAGCCGAAATTAATGTCAGACGAGTTGCGGGTAAAGTCAGGGTCATTGCGTATTGGAGACAGGGCGCCGGACTTTCAGGCACGCACTACCCATGGACCGGTTAAACTGTCTGACTATCGCGGCCGGTGGCTGCTCTTCTTCTCGCACCCGGCCGATTTCACACCGGTATGCACGACCGAATTTGTCGCTCTCGCGCGCCATCAGGAGCAGTTCGAAGCGCTGGACTGCGCTTTGCTGGGCCTGTCTGTGGACAGCCTTTACGCCCATCTCGCCTGGGTCCGCGCCATTGAAGACAGGTTTGACGTCAAGATACCTTTCCCGATCGTTGAAGATCCGAGCATGGCGGTGGGCCGTGCCTTTGGCATGATCGACGAAAATGCCTCCGACTCTGCGGCGATGCGGACCAGCTATTTTATTGATCCCGAAGGCATTGTCCGGGCGACCACATGCTATCCGCACAATGTCGGGCGGTCCGTCGAAGAGATGCTTCGCTTGCTGGCAGCCCTCCAGCTGACGGAAGAGAAAGATGTGCTGACGCCGGAAGGGTGGCGGCCCGGAGATGACGTGCTCGCGATACCGGCACTATCGGCAAAAGAAACCGTCCGTGAAGATGACTGGTTCTGCCATCTGGTAAAAACCCCATGACAGCGATCTTTGAAAGCCGTGATCGGGCCAATCAGGCAACCGAAAAGCTGAAAATCTATGCCCAGCCGCAGCGGTTGATGATCCTGTCCTATCTGCTGCGCGGCGAAAGCAGCGTCAGCGAAATTGATGCGGCTACGGGCATCGGCCAGCCGGCGCTCAGCCAACAACTTGGGGCTCTGAGGCAGGCAGATGTCGTGAAAACACGCCGTGAGGGAAAGCAGATCTGGTACGATCTTGCCGATGACGCCTCACGTCTCTGTGTCAGAACGATGGAAGCCTTGCTGACCGACCAGCCAGACCCGAAACGGGTTATGGCCGCAGCCACCCTGCTCGGCACTTCGACTGAAAAACCACTGGCCGGCAGCGGAACCGCCGGTTTTGCGAAAATTCTGTAGGAAGGGAAAATTTGTCATGAGCAATGATAGCAGCACTTCAAACAAGCAGCCTGAAGAGCTGAAACCTGAAGACTGGGCCGGTGAAATGGGATTGAAATGGCTCGCTAGCCTTTCCCTGTTCGAAGAAATGATTGCTCCGATCGGCGACGCATTGCTGGCCCGGGCCGATTATCAGGATGGCGAGATGGTGATTGACCTTGGCTGCGGGGGTGGCGCGACGACGATTGCTATTGCAACTGCGGTTGCTCCTTCCGGCAAAGTCATGGGCGTCGATATTTCACCCGACCTGATTGCGGCGTCACGAAAGCGGGCAATGAAAAGCGGTGCGACCAACATTGATTTCACTTGCGCCGATGCGTCGACTGTCAAATTGCCGGAAGCGCCTTATGACCGCCTCTTCTCCCGCTTTGGCAGCATGTTTTTCGAAGATCCGGTTAGCGCCTTTTCAAACCTGCATGCTTTGGTCCGCAAAGGTGGCCGTATCGATCTGGCGGTATGGGGACCGCCGCGCGAGAATCTGTGGATGATGGAAATGATGGGCGTCGTGAGAAATCATGTTGAAATTCCACCAGCGGTTCCCCGCGCGCCCGGGCCGTTTGCCTTCGAAGACCTCGAATATCTGGGCGAGATACTGGACAGCAGCGGGTTTACCGATGTCGATATTGTCGGTTATAAAGGTCTGCAACCCGTCGGTGGTATCGGCGCAACGCCGGAGAAAGCCGTCGAATTTGCTTTCGCATCCATGGCCGTTGGACGCGCGCTGAGGGACAAGGGCGATGCGATATTTGCAGCGGCCAGCAAAGAATTGACAGAAGTGTTCGCGAAGCACCACCAGCCGGGAAAAGGCGTGATGATGCAAGGAAAAGCCTGGTTGGTTTCGGCAATCGCATAAGGTCGCGTATCTCTGCCATACCGAGCGGTATGTGACCGCAATCTGGGCCAAGTCTGCAGCGCGAACCGACTGGAATTTAGGATAAAATAGTCTTGTCAGCTGGATGCCGCGCAACACAGAGCAGCAAATTGAAATATGGTGCCGCTTAGAGGATTCGAACCTCTGACCCCCGCATTACGAATGCGATGCTCTACCAACTGAGCTAAAGCGGCGTCGATGAAATGAATGAGCGCAGGCCCGATGCATTTTCAGCGATCGCGCGCCATTACCAGCAGAGCATTGCTGTGACAAGTCCGTGTGATTGTTATTTCGAGTGGTCGTTGCGCGCCATTTGATAGCTCCCGGCCATTCAGGCCAAAAGGGATGGCCATGAAATTTACCAGATATTTACCATGAGCAGTGCAGACCGTTGTGAAATCGACGCAACCGCATTGGGGCAGTATGGAAAACCTAGATAATTACGGCGAACTGAACGGTCAGGATGTGGCTTCGGCACCCGACTATACGGCCTTCGAGGATGATGACTGCGCGGTGGAACCGCCGCCGACCATCGGTCAGGATGAGCGCCGTATGCATGTGCGTGCCTATAATTTCTGGGCAGGCTTGTTGGGGGAACGGCAGTTTCCCAGCGTTGAGGATCTGTCCCCTGAAACCGACAGTGATTTTGGACCGAATAGCGTATTGCTCGACTTCACCAATGGTATAGAAAATCCAACGATCCAGTTTCTCGGCCGATCGTTGCGCGAAGAGTGCCAGATTGATGATTCGATCACCACAGTAGCCGATGTACCAGCACGCTCTCTGCTGTCGCGAATCACTGACCATTTTCTGCAGATTATCGCCAATCAGGCGCCTATTGGTTTTGAAGCCGAATTCGTGAACCAGCAGGATGCCACAATCATGTATCGCGGTATCCTGCTGCCTTTCTCGACCGACGATGAAACCATTGATTTCATCTATGGTGTGATCAACTGGAAAGAAGTCGCCACAGATGCCGTCCGGCTGGACATTGAAGATGAGGTAACGGAAGCAATGTTGTCCGCCCCGGCGCGGATCATAGCGGGACCCGTCTGGGAAGATGGGCCGCATTCGGCCAATCTCGATGAGCAAGAAGCGATACCGCAATTGGAACTCACGCCAGAGTTGGAAATCGTGCAGGATGAAGTCGAACCGCCATTTCCCGACGAACCGGCCGAGGATGCAAGCCTGGCTGACTGGCTGTCCGCTGCACGGAGCAGTGCCGACAATGCGGCCCATTGCCAGCAGCGCAGTCGTGCGGCGCTTTATGCCGCGATCAGCCACGCTTATGACTTCTACCTGATGACCGAGCTGCATCCAGAAGATTACCAGATGCTGCTCAAAGATTCCGGCCTGGTGGTCCAGGAGCGGGCGCCGATGACGCCGATTGTCAAACTGGTATTTGGTGCCGGATATGACAAGACGCGCCTGACAGAATATGCCGCCGCGCTAAAATATGCAGCGCGCAACGCTATCGAAAAGGGTGCTTTTGCAGATTTTCTCGGTCAGCATGCCGGCGGGCTGAAAGCCATTGTCTATGCCGAACGCGAAACAGGCAAGTCGCCTGGCCTGCTGTCCCAAGCGCGCGCCATCGGCGAATGCCTGCTGGCGAAGCTGCGCTCGGCACCGTCACGGCAATTGAGAGATATTGACGCAGGTGAGTCGGAATTTGTCGTGCTGGTCGCCCGCAAGGATGTAGATGGAGAGCTGGCCATTGTCGGACCGGTTCGCGGCAATGACAAGCTGACCAGTCAGGTGCTCAAGCATACCCAGTTGTCAGAGTGATAACTGCAGGTTCAAGCCATCCGGCACGCAAGCTATAGTTGCGTATGTAACCAAAATATCACTATTTGCGATATTCACCGATATGGATCTGAAAAGGACCGGCTAATCTCTTGAGCGTGTGCTGGAATAAGCGCATAGCATCGGGATGCCGACGGGATTTTGACTCGTCCAGATCCACTTGGGGGAAAAATGGCAGCCAAGCGCGAACGGAATAAAACGCAATCCAACGCAAGCGTCGACGGCCTCGAAAAAGCACTGGTATCAGCTTTTCGCGAGAGCGCATTGCCGGGCGAGAATATCGGTTTTGACGAGAAAGCATGCGAAGAAGCGGCGCGGTTCACCTTGCGATGCGCCCAGGAACGCGAAGGTAGCGATGCGAAGCTTTCGCTGGAAAGCGTCAGCGGTCATCAGAATCACCGGCATTTGCGTCTCGCGATTGTCAATGATGACATGCCATTTCTGGTCGATTCTGTATGCGCGACGATCGCGGGTTTCGGCTTGACCATCGAACGGCTGATCCACCCGGTTGTCGCTGTACGGCGCGATGCCAAAGGCCATCTTATCGGGTTTGTCGAGCAGGCAACCGGCGGTGAGAAGCGCGAATCCATAATCTATATCGAACTCGAACGGACCGAAGCCCGCATTCGCCGGGAGCTAGTCAAAACGCTGCGCACGAACCTCAAGGATGTCGCCGCAGCCGTTGCTGACTGGCTGAAATTACAAATCGTGCTGCGTGAAAATGCTGATGCGCTGCCAGAAGGAGAGGGCGCAACCTTGCTGCGCTGGTTCCTTGATCGCAATCTCACATTGCTGGGCCATGAAATTGTCGATGCCAGCGGTGACCGCACACAAGAGCTGGGTATCGCCCGGATGCGAGCGCAACCGATATTGTCCGATGAAAGCCGGAGGCGTGCTTTCGAATGGTTCGAAAATGGCGGCAAGGCACCGCTGATCATCAAATCAAACCAGCTGTCCACGGTGCATCGGCATGTCCTGATGGACCTGATCATCGTGCCGATACGGAACAAGAACAAGATTAGCGCGCTATCGATCATTTCCGGGATGTGGACCAGCGCCGCGCTTGCAGCTGCGCCTGAAAATATCCCGGTGTTGCGCACCCAGCTTACCCGGTTGTTTGACAAATTTGAATTTTCGGTAGCGGGCCATGCCGGGAAAAGTCTGACCCATGCGCTGACATCCCTGCCGCATGATCTGCTGATCACCTTCGCACAGGATGATCTCGAGAAACTGGCTCTGATCTCGATGTCCCTGATCGACCGGCCGCGTCCCAAATTGCACAGCGTGATTTCGCCCCTGGCTCGCCATTTATTTGCCTTTGTATGGCTTCCGCGTGAACAGCTTTCTACCGAGCGACGGTTGAACGTCGAAAATATGCTGACGCAGGCGACCGGGGCCAAAATATTGAGCTGGTCCAATACGCTTGAAGAAGGCGGTGTCTCTTCCCTGCGCTATACGCTCGACATGGGGACCAATGGCAGGGTGCCAGACCCTGATTTGCTCGATCAGGAACTGGAGAATATGGTTCGGGGCTGGAAGCCGGAAGTCGAACGGAACCTGCGGGAAGCCGGGCAGGAAAACCGCGCTGCAGTCCTGGCGCAACGCTATGCCAATTGTTTCCCGGTCACCTATCAGACAACTTATGGTGCCCTGGAAGCTGCCAAGGACATCATGCGGCTGTTCCGGCTTGAGCGCGGCGGTCAGCGGTCAACCCGGCTCTACCGGCTCGCCAGTGATGCAGATCATTTGCTGCGACTGAAAATTTATCATCTGGGCGGCGCGCTGCCGCTGTCAAATGCGGTACCGACGCTGGAGAATTTCGGTTTTACCGTTCTTGAATCTGTTCCGACTCCGTTGGAAGATGGCCGACTAGGCTATATTCACGATTTCATGCTTGAACTGCGGTCGGAGGAAAGATGTGAAAATCTGATTGCCCGGTCCGAAGAGATCGAGGCGGCAATCACCAGCGTGCTGGAAGGAGAGGCGGAAAATGACGCCTTTAACCAGCTGATCATTTCTGCCGGCATCGACGCTCGATCGACGGTGTGGATGCGCGCCTGGTTTCGCTACTTGCGCCAGACCGGCCTCAGCTATGGCTTGGTAACTGTCGTCGACGCATTGGCAGAGGCGCCCGACGTCACCGCGGCATTGATAAAGCTGTTCCGTGTCATGCATGACCCCAATTTCGCAGGCGATCGATCGAAAGGCGCAATCGCGGCGACACATGAGGTGGATGCCGCTCTGGTCAGCGTCCACGCGATTGACGATGACCGTATCTTGCGCCTGTTCCGGGCGGTAATCGAATCCATATTGCGGACCAACGCTTTCGCTTATCAGGCCGGTGAAGCACTGGCTTTCAAGATTGAAAGTGCCAAAATTCCGGAACTGCCCGCTCCGGTGCCCTGGCGGGAAATATTTGTCTACAGTCCGCGTGTCGAAGGCATCCATTTGCGGGCCGGCCCAGTGGCTCGGGGTGGCCTGCGCTGGTCGGACCGGAGGGACGATTTCCGCACCGAAATATTGGGTTTGATGAAAGCCCAGCGAGTCAAAAATGCGGTTATTGTTCCGACAGGTGCGAAGGGGGGCTTTTTTGCCAAGCAATTGCCCTCGGGTGACGACCGCGATGCGTTCATTGCAGAAGGCATTGAAGCTTATAAAATATTCATCACCGCGCTTCTGTCCGTCACCGACAATATTGTTAAGGGCAAAGTTGTCCCCCCCGCACAGGTGGAGCGGCTGGACGAAGATGATCCTTATTTCGTGGTGGCGGCTGACAAGGGAACCGCAAGCTTTTCCGATATTGCCAACCAGATCGCCATCGATCGCGGATTCTGGCTCGGTGATGCTTTTGCCAGCGGTGGCAGCAATGGCTACGATCACAAGGCGATGGGTATTACCGCGCGAGGCGCCTGGGTTTCGGTGCAGCGGCATTTTGCGGAATCGGGCGTAGATGTGCAGACTGCGCCGATAAGGGTTGTCGGTGTCGGTGACATGTCGGGTGACGTGTTCGGTAACGGCATGCTGCTGTCGAAAAGCCTGAAGATCGTGGCCGCCTTTGATCATCGGCATATTTTCATCGACCCTGATCCCGATCCGGCAACAAGCTGGATAGAGCGCAAAAGGCTTTTCGATTTGCCGCGTTCCAGCTGGGATGACTATGACAAGAATTTAATATCCAAGGGCGGCGGCGTATTTTCCCGCAGTTCGAAGACTATCAAAATCTCGAAACAGATTGTCAAATTGCTGGGCCTTCCGGATGATGCCGAGACGACGCCGACAAATTTGATGTCTGCCATATTGGCGTGCAATGCTGACCTGTTGTGGTTTGGCGGGATCGGTACATATGTGAAGGCCGCGTCGGAGAATCACATCGAGGTTGGTGACCCTGCCAATGACAAGATTCGCCTGGATGCGGAGCAATTGCGCGTGAAGGTGATCGGCGAGGGCGCAAATTTGGGGATTACCCAAGCTGCACGGATCGCCTTTGCGGCCAATGGCGGAAGGGTCAACACCGACTTTATCGACAATAGTGCCGGCGTCGATTGCTCCGATAATGAAGTCAATATCAAGATCGCGCTCAATCCGGAACTGGCCAGCGGTACTTTACAGCCCGACATGCGCAATAGCCTGCTGGAATCCATGACCGATGACGTTGGCGCGCTGGTGCTGGAAGACAACCGGCTGCAGGCCTTGGGTCTGTCCATCGCCGAAATGGGGGGGGCGAAATCGCTGCCTTCTTACATTCGCCTGATTGAGCAGTTTGAGGAAAAAGGCCAATTGAACCGGGCCGTGGAAGGACTGGCGAGCAATGAGGACCTGATCCGCAGGGGCCAGGAAAATCGAGGACTATACAGGCCCGAACTGGCCGTGCTGATCTCTACCGCCAAGCTGGTGCTGCAGGATGCCATTGAAAATAGTGATCTGGGTGATGATCCCGGACTGAACAGCGAGTTGCTCCAGGCCTTCCCGGCCGCGATGCAGGAAGGGCATGAAGCGGCCATACTCAACCATCAATTGCGTCGAGAGATTATTGCCACCAAGCTGGCAAACCGGATGATCAACCGGCTTGGTCTGATCGATCCGTTTGAATTGGCCGAAGAAGAAGGCTGTGCATTAGGAGAAGTGGCGCGCGCCTTTGTCATGGCCGAGCGCCTGTTCCACGCAGACCGACTATGGCACGCGCTGGAAACAGCCGACATTGCGGAAGATATCAGGATCATTCTCTTTGATCGCCTCGCTTATGTTTTGCGATCGCACATGGCAGATCTGATGCGGATCGGAGTCTCGGATGACCGGATTGACGATACCGTCAATATGCTGGCGCCGGGCGTGACCCTGCTCAACGAAAATGTCGAAAATCTGATTACCGCCGAAGGGCGCCTGCAGGCAACCAAGCAGATGAAAGCTCTGGTCGAGGCTGGAGCCACGCCGGAAATTGCGAACAAGATCGCCAATATATACAAGAATGATGGGGCGGCGGGCATTGCCTTTCTCGCCCACAGCCGGGGGATTGATGCTCTGGATGTTGCGGCTGCCTTTACCAAGCTGGGCAGCCAGCTTGGTCTCGACTGGGCACAAATAACGGCGACCCGAATCAATCCATCCGATCCCTGGGACCGCCTGCTTGTTACAGGCCTGGCGCGTGATTTTCAGCAGATGCGTCTCGATTTCCTGCGCCGGACCCGGGGCAAGGATATGCAGCAATTTGTAGAAAGCTGGGGCGAACGCAATATCGACCGCGTAGCTCAGTTCAGAAAAATCATGGACCGGGCGCAGCAAACACCCACACCGTCGATTGCCATGCTGGCGCAAATCGCAGGGCAGGCGCGGCTATTGCTCTCGCGTTAAATCCAGAGACCCAGTGTATGAAGGGACAAGCCGACCAGCCCGCCGACAAGGGTACCGTTCACCCGAATGAACTGTAAGTCGCGACCCACGGCATTTTCCACCCGGTCGGTGATGGTCTGGGCGTCCCAGCCGCGGATCGTCTCAGACACAAGTTTGACAATATTGTCGCCATAGCTGGCGACCACGCCAATGACTGCGCGCCTGCCGAACCGGTTGATCTGGAGATTGAGCTGCTTGTCCTGCTGCAGACTGTTACCCAGCTGGATCAGGGCGTCGCCAAATTGGCCAGCCAGCGCTGCATCAGGGTCGCGGGCCGCTCGGAGCAGCGCTTCCCGACCTTGCTCCCAAATGCCGTCAAGCCAGGAAGCGATGGCGGGATTTTCGATCATCTCGAGTTTCCACTCGTTCACTTTTTGGCGAAGCTCTGGATCATGCTGTAATTCGCCGGCGAGTTGCACGAGGCTCTCTTCGGTTTTGGCGCGGACCGGATGATGCGGGTCGGCGGCCATGTCAGCGAGCAGTTTGTAAAGGCCGTCGAGTACTTCATTCGCGACTCGGTCATCAAGACCAGTCCAGCGCATCACCGCATTGGCACGGTCAGTAACAATGTTGCGAATCACCGGTTCATTGCTGTCCAGCGTCCGATAGGCCCAGCGGATGGTGGAATCGATCAGTGGACCATGCCGTTTTTCAGCCATGACCGCAGCCAATATCTGTCCCATAGGTGTCGCGATGTCGAGGCCGACTGCCTGCGTCTTCACCGCACCTTTGAACATGGTTCCGAGGCGATCCTTGTCGAGTGATGCAATGGCGTCGCCCAGCAGTCGCGAGGCGCCGAATTTGAGTCTTCCTTCACCGCCGCTGGGTGATTTCAAAAAGCGTCCAATTCCGCTGGCCAGATCGACATTTCGCATGCGTTGGGCGACCAGACGCGAGATCAGGAAATTGTCCTTGAGAAAATTGGCCAGCGTGTCGCCGATCCGGTCCTTGTTCCGCGGAATGATCGCGGTATGGGGTATCGGCAGTCCCATGGGATGACGGAACAGGGCGGTAACGGCAAACCAGTCTGCCAGTCCGCCAACCATCGCTGCCTCAGCGAAAGCGCGGACAAAGCCTAGCGCCGGGTGAACCGCTTCATAGCTTTTCGAAGCAAAATAGATGACGGCCATGACCACCAGCATGCCGGTGGCGATAATTTTCATATCCCGGCCGGCATTATTGGCTTTCGTAGCAGAAGTTGATCCGTCGCCGCTGCCTGTTTGAGAAGAAATTGGCTTCACTCGGCGGGCTGAACCTCTGCGTCAGGATTGTCGTGCCGATCATCGCCGGGTTCGTACGTCAGCATTTTCCTGCGCAACCACGGTCCGGCCCGTCGCTCGAAACCGTCCGCCAGACTGAAGCCTGCGGGAACAATGACCAGGGTCAACAAGGTCGACACAATCAGGCCACCGATCACCACGATGCCCATCGGCGCGCGCCAAGCACCATCGCCTGACAGGGAAAGAGCGGTCGGCACCATACCCGCGGTCATGGCTACGGTGGTCATCACAATCGGCTGCGCACGCTTGTGTCCCGCATCCATGATCGCCTCGAACTTCGGCACGCCCTTCTGCATTTCCTCGATTGCGAAATCGATCAGCAAAATGGAGTTCTTACTGACAATTCCGAGCAGCATGAGAACGCCGATCAGTACCGGCATGGATACGGATGTGCCGGTAGCCCAGACCAGCAACATGCCGCCGAGCGGTGCCAGCGCGAGTGATCCCATGTTGACCAGCGGCGACATCAGCCGCTTGTAGAGCAGGACGAGCGTCGCGAACACCAGCAATATGCCGGCAATCAGAGCGATGATAAAATTGACCGCCAGTTCTGCCTGCCACTCGTCTTCGCCAAAGGCTTCATTAGACACGCCGGTTGGCAGGTTTTTCATGATCGGCAGTTCGAATATTTTGCCCATCGCCTCACCCTTGATCACATCTGGGGCCAGGTCGGCACCGACAAAAGTCCGGCGATTCTGGTTATAGCGCTGGATTGATGTGGGCCCCGAGCCGAAACTAACCGAAGCCACACGGCTGAGTGGCACGGTGCCGCCACTGGCAATCGGGATTGGCAGGTTTTGGATAGTGTTCAGATCAGTTCGCGATTCGAGCGGCAGCATGACGCGAATCGGAATCTGCCGATCCGACAGGGAAAATTTTGCCGCATTCTGATCGATTTCGCCCAATGTCGCGATCCGGATCGTCTGGCTGAGCGACGCTGTGGTCACGCCCAACTGGGATGCCAGATCCATATAAGGGGTAATGATGATTTCTGGCCGGCTGAGATCCGCTGCGACACGTGGTGCCCGCACCAGATTGATGTCTTTCATCTGCTCCACCAACTCGGCCGCCGTTGCATCAAGCAGGTTCGGGTCAGACCCGGTCAGCATGATGGAAATGTCGCGTCCCGTTCCACCACCGCCGCTTTGCGACTGAAAGGAAATCCGGGCATCGGGAATTTTCTGAAGCTCTGGCGCTAGGTCGCGTTCGAACTCGATCGATGTTTTCTTGCGATCTTCCTTCAAGCTGACGAAAACCGTTGCGTTCGTTTCGCGAACGCGTGTGAGAGCGCGATCGACTTCGGGCTGCGCATACATCAGCTCTGAAACCCGATCGGCGATTTTTTCGGTCTGTTCGAGCGTCGTACCGGGCACAACCTCGATCTGGACGCGGCTGTTATCTTCGTTGGTTTTCGGCTGAAATTCTGCGGGCGTGATCGCAAATAATATGACCGTCAAACCAAAGGCGACGATACCTGTACCCATCATCCACATGCGGTGATCATGGCCGCGCGCCCGGAAACGACCGGACCTATAGGCATACCAAAGAGCAAAACGGCCGCCAATGATACTCACCACGCGGTTGATTGCTTTGACCAGCAGAAGCGTAGCGAAGAAGCCAACCGCAACGCCGCAGATCAGGCTCAATATCGCTCGCAAAAAGTCGCTTGGCATCAAACTCGTCAGCATACCGTAGATCGAGACGCCTATCGCGCCTGATATTCCGGCGAAGACTGCAAAAATCAGTGCGAACAGAACAAAGCCTATCACATATTGCCACCACGCAGCTTTGGCTGGGACAAGTGTCTGCCGGATGCGATCGGCCTCTGAACGGTCCAATACCCACTGCAGCAACTGCATATATCGGTCCATCCAGACCCCTCCGCCATGCTCGGCCTGGCCTTTGGCCTTGAGGAAATAGGCCGCAATCATGGGCGTTATCATGCGGGCGACAGCGAGGCTCATCAGCACCGATATCACTACGGTGATGCCGAAATTCTTGAAAAACTGACCGGATATGCCGGGCATCAGGCCAACCGGCAGGAATACGGCGACGATACAGAATGAGGTAGCCACAACCGCGAGGCCAATTTCATCGGCCGCATCGATGGAAGCCTGGTAGGCGGATTTCCCCATGCGCATGTGGCGCACGATATTCTCGATCTCGACAATGGCATCGTCGACCAGCACCCCTGCAACCAGACCCAGCGCCAGCAGTGAAAGAAAATTGAGATTGAAACCGAGCAGATCCATGAACCAGAAGGTCGGTATCGCCGACAAAGGTATCGCGATGGCCGAGATGACCGTTGCTCGCCAGTCGCGCAAGAAGATGAAGACCACGACAACCGCCAATATGGCGCCTTCGATCATGGCCAGCATCGAGCTTTTATATTGCGATTTGGTGTAGGTAACGCTGTTGAAAAGCGGAATGAACTCGATTCCCGGCACTTCCGTTTTGATTTTGTCCATGACCTCTATCGCATTGTCATAGACGGTAACATCGGACGCGCCACGCGCGCGCGACATCGAGAAATTGACAACCTCGACGCCCTTGACCTTGCTGATGGAACTGCGCTCGCCAAATGAATCGTTCACCTCTGCGACATCGCTCAACTTGATCGTCTGGCCATTGCCCAGGGATATTTGTGTCTGTGACAGATCATACGCATCGTCAGCATTGCCCAAGACCCGGACCGACTGTCGCGTGCCGCCCACTTCTGCCCGTCCGCCGGCAGCATTGATGTTGATCTGGCGCAATGCGGCGTTCACCTGACTTGCTGTAACACCCAGTGCCTGCATCCGTTCGGGACGCAGAATGACCCTGATTTCCCTGTCGACGCCACCAAACCGGTCAACCTCCGCCATACCATCGACGGACAGCAGCCGCTTGGCGACGGTGTCATCGACGAACCAGCTAAGCTGTTCGACGGTCATGTCATCGGCTTTGACAGCAAAAAACGCGATCGGGCCACCCACTGCGTCGACCTTTGCGACTTGCGGTTCCAAAATACCTTCTGGCAAGGATCCGCGAACCTGATCGACCGCATTTTTCACTTCGTTGACGCTGTTGTTTACGTCCGCGCCAATTTCAAATTCTACAAATGTCCGGCTGCTGCCTTCGCTTGCCGTTGAGCTGATATTCTTGACGCCGCTGATCGAACGCACTGCTGCTTCCACCCGCTGGGTAATCTGGCTTTCGATCTCCGTCGGCGCAGCGCCCGGCTGGGCGATCTGCACAGAAACAGCCGGAAACTCGACCTCCGGGTTGTTTACGACATCCATGCGGTTGAAGCTTAGCAGACCCGCAAAAAGCAGGCCGGCGAAGAGTACCAAGGGGGCGACTGGATTGCGCGTGCTCCAGGCGGAAATATTGCGAAGGTTCATCGATCAGGCCTCAAATTGGCGCACAATTCACGTGCCGCTGGCTTTCTTTTGGACTTTCGGCTGAACGGTTTCGCCGGGGCTCAGGAAGCCGCCTGCCCGGAGCACCACCTTCTCGTTTCCGGTCAAGCCGGAAGTGATGGAAAGTCCTGCTGCCGATACTGCACCGATGACAACGTCGCGCCGCACTGCCTTGTTGTCCGGTCCGACAATATAGACAAAGCTGCCCTTGCTGTCATTTTGCAGCGCCGATTCGGGCAAAATTGCGACCTCGGAAGTTCCGCTCTGTATGCGTGCACTGGCGAAACCACCGGGTCGCAGGGCACTATCATAGCCCAGAGAAATTCTGGCGATGCCCTGACGGGATTGCGGATCGATCATCGGGGAAATCTGCCAGACATGTCCAGTCAGGACCTTGTCGGTGCCGACCGGGGTGACTTGCGTGGAAATGCCCACCGAAATATTGGCCAGATCACTTTCGCCCAGTTGCGCCTGCAATTCCATTTCGCCGTCTTGTGCCAGCAAGAATAATGTGCCGCTTCCTTGGGTTACCGTTTGTCCCGGTTCGACATTCCGTTCCAGAACAAAGCCAGATTTGGGAGCCACGACGTTCAATCGACTGTTGCGCGCACGGGTTTCGTTCAACTGGGCCTGCGACAGCCGCAAGCGGGCGGCAGCGGAATCGCGGGTTGCGGTCAACCGGTCCATATCAGCCTTGGAAATAAACCCCCGGTCCACCAGCTTTGCCGCACGATCCAGATTGGACTGCGCCAGATTGAGATCCGCGCGAGAAACGCCGACCGAAGCCTCAAGGCCAGCGGCTTGCTGGGACTGAACGGACCGATCGATGCTGGCCATGATCTGACCCTGTTTGACCCAGTCGCCAGCGTCGACAAAGACACTGGTTACCCGTCCGCCTTCACCCACGACACTGACCGGAATCTCTCGCCGTGCTGCAAGCGTTCCGGTCGCATTGATCGTTCTTGTAACCTGCTGTTTCCCGGGGGACATGACGGTAACCGTTGGGGCCTGGCTTGCAGAGTCATCTTCGACCGCACCGCCCGCAAAATAGTGATAGCCCATATATGCTAGCAGAAGCGCCACGACGACAACGCCAGCGATAATCAGCCGCCTACGGTTGGTAGCGCGTGCTTCGGTATCGTCCAGAATCGCGATATCTTCGCTGGGGATGGTGGATTCATAATTCATTTTATTACTCTTCAGTCGGGCTCTTATCGCATTTTCGCACTGCAATACATAAAAGAATCGCTGATTTCCCGGCCAATCCGGTTTTTCATCAGCTGTGTTACATCAATATGGCACTAGCAGCAAGCCGGAACAGTATTCGGCCAGTTTTTCAAGTCCAGGTTCGACCAACGACCAATGTCATCTTACAAAAAGGCCGATTCGCGAACGAACCGGCCCTTGATATTTCCAAGTTACGTGCCGAAAAGCGGCTTTTAGCGCACCCGGCCACGTTGGATGAGGTTGAGTATCAGCAACAGAACAACCGCGCCGACAAAAGCGGTGAGCAGCCCGGCGATCGAAAATTCCTGAATACTTCCGCCGAAGCCGAAATAGGCGCCGACGAAATTGCCGATCACCGAACCGATGATGCCGACGATAATATTCCAAAAGACGCCCATGGACGCATCACGCCCCATCACCATGCTAGCCAGCCAGCCTGCGATGCCACCGACGATCAATGCAATAATCCAACCCATATGTTCCTCCTGATTTTATGCGAGCGGAAATTTCTTGTGCTCGTAAATTCAGCTACATAGCGAATTATTGTGATGACTTGAAGGAATAAAAGGGACCGCCGGCATCCCGCCGACGATCCCTTCAATATTTTATGTGATTAAAAGCCCGTCAATATTTCTGCTGGCGCTCATACAAGTCGCGATAATGTTGGATTCGCGTGACCCGCAGCCCGGGCATGCCGGAACGGTCAACGGCCCGCTGCCAGGATGCAAATTCTTCCAACGAAAGATCGTAACGATCGCAGACTTCATCGACGGACAGCAAGCCGCCGTTGACTGCCGCGACGACTTCCGCCTTGCGGCGTACTACCCAGCGAGTCGTACCGGGTTTCGGCAAATCATCAATGGTGAGTGGTTCACCAAGGGGCCCGACAACTTGCGCTGGTTTTATTTTCTGGTTTTCAATCATACTACCCTCAATTTTGCCTTGCGGCATTTTACCCCGTTTTCCGTTACGTCTGGCCTTCGTAACGGTAGAGATTTTCGATTACCTGAACTGCCAAGGTAAACGTCGCGTTTATCAATTTGACTATTCTTTCATCTTGTTGATTTCCTGTTGGGCCAGATCAGGCCGAAAACTACCGGTCCTGAACAATATTTCTTCCTCTTGGCCGGCCATTTCGGAACGAGGCCTTCCGGCAAAAAAAGCCATCCGGTCATCCATGAAGGAGGCGCTGATCGCTCTCTTTGCACTTCCCAGTTCCTGCTTGGCCGCCACAAATTGCTGAGCCGACTGGCTGGATGTCTGTCTGGCAATGGCCTTCGCAAGCAACGCCTGTTGATCCGCGAACTGATCGGATACATCCTGGCCTTCATCAAGAACCAGCCATTCCAGGCCTTTATGGGGGAAGTTCATGTCCATAAATGTTGGTCTAGCAGCGAAGGTATAAGCTAGTGTAAAAGGGATGTTTACGAGGTCTTAGGACAAGTTAATCAATCCTTCCTTGTATCGCACCAATTCGTACCAAAATGGATCATATCGGGGCTCGGAAAGGGAAATGTTCGCTGCGCTGGCGCAAGCGGCGGGATTTCTTTAAGGGATGCAATTGTGATGATGGATTATATTAACGGAAATTTTCAGCTCGGCGACGATCTGACGGGCAAGCGCATTGTAGTGGCCATGTCGGGTGGTGTTGATTCAAGCGTCGTAGCGGCCCTGGCGGCCCGAACCGGTGCGGAAACCATTGGCATTACCCTGCAGCTTTATGACCATGGTGAAGCGGTCGGGCGCGTCGGCAGCTGTTGCGCTGGACAGGATATTCGCGATGCCCGCGCCGTAGCTGACCGGCTTGGCATCGCCCATTATGTCTTTGACCACGCCAGCCGGTTCAAGGATTCGGTGATGGATGTCTTTGCTGATGAATATATGGCCGGCCGGACACCGATTCCCTGCGTGCAGTGCAATATGGGTGTAAAATTCACCGATCTGCTGCAATTGTCCCGCGAACTGGGTGCTGACTGTCTGGCTACCGGTCATTATGTACGACGCGTTGCCGGTCCGGAAGGCGCAGAATTGCACCGGGCGCTCGATCCGGCGCGCGACCAGAGCTATTTCCTGTTTGCAACCACGCAGGATCAGCTGGATTATCTGCGTTTTCCGCTGGGGGACATGCCCAAGACGAAAGTGCGCGAAATTGCCGAAGAAATGGGGCTGGCGGTGGCCTTCAAGCCGGACAGTCAGGACATCTGCTTCGTGCCCAATGGCGACTATGCCAGCGTCGTACGCAAATTGCGCCCGGACGCAGACGATGACGGCGAGATTGTGCATATTGATGGCACGACTATGGGGCGACACAAGGGGCTGATCCATTATACTGTCGGGCAGCGCAAGGGACTGGAAATTGGCGGCCAGGCCGAACCGCTCTACGTTATTCGGCTGGAACCGGAAGCAAAACGCGTCATCGTTGGACCGAAAGCGGCTCTGGCGGTGGCCTCAGCATCGCTGCGAGATATCAACTGGATTGGCGGAGACTATGTCGGCCCGGTCGAGGTTAAGGTCCGTTCGATGGCCAAGCCAACCCTCGCTCGTTTAGAAGGGCAAGAGCTGCGATTCCACAACCCGGAATTCGGCGTTTCGCCAGGGCAGGCAGCGGTTTTTTATCACAAGGATCGGGTGTTGGGCGGAGGCTGGATCGACAGTACTGCTGCGGTTGAACAGCAGTGGCTGGCGGGCGTCGAAGTATAGTTTACTCGTTCGCCAGCTGATTGTCGGTGAGCATCACGCAGCCCCAGCCCTCGCGAAATTCAGCTGTAGCCGATTTTATCAACGGTACCGAAGCCGTCACCCTTTTGCGTTCTTCATCCACCGACAGGCCGATCAATTCCATGCCGGGTTCAAAATCTTTCCGGCAATCGTCGATATCGCGCCCTCCCACATAGTGGCAGGAACAGGCCACCCGGGCGCCATAAGCGGTGCCGACATTCAGCTGCCCTTTGATAAACGCATAATTATACGCCAGCACAGCGATCAGAATGAGCAGGAAAAGCGCTCCAATATGGACTGCCAGACGCCTTTTGGACAGCGGAGCACGTGATGTTCTTTTTACGGTTGCCATGGTGGCTTCTATTGGTGCAACGACATCGCATGCACAAGATTAAACTCGCTTTGATATCGGTTCTGACACTTGCTGTTTCCGGATGCGGCGGCACTCGGGATTCAGAGGCCGCACCGCATAAGACCGCTGCTGAACTAGCCTATATTTCTGACGCCAGCCCGATCGCCAAGGCACGGCTGGATGCAGCGATCGCACCGCTGTTCGAAAATCCTGAAATGGCTGAAACGCGGGCTTTCCTGGTTATGTACCGGGGAAAAATCATCGCCGAACGCTATGGTGAGGGCTATGATGAAGATACACGGTTCATCAGTTGGTCAATGGCGAAAAGCTTTACCGGAGCGCTGATCGGCTTTCTGGTTGCCGATGGCCGGCTGGTGCTTGACGATCCGGCACCAGTGCCAGCATGGCAAAGGCCTGGCGATCCGCGGGGCGAGATCACTTTGCGGCATTTGCTCCACATGTCCTCCGGTCTTGATCATACGGAAGTGCCCGAAGAGGGAGGCAAAACGATTTTCGAGGCTGACACCAACCGGATGCTGTTTCTGGATGGCGCTCAGGATGTTGCGGCTTATGCCGAAGCTCGCCCTATGGAGGCCAAAGCGGGAGAGAAATTCGAATATAGTACCCCAACCAGCATCATTCTCTCCGACATCATCACTCGGACGCTGACGAAGAGCACCGACCCGCAGGTCCGGCGCGATATCACCCTGCGCTTCATCCGCGGCCGACTGCTCGAGCCATTGGATATGGGCGGCACATTTCCGGAATTCGGGCCAAGCGGGACGTTTCTGGGCGGCAGCTTCATCCATGCAACCGCACGCGACTATGGCAAGTTCGGAGAATTTCTGCGCCACAATGGCGCTCGCAAAGGCGCTCAGCATTTACCCGTCAGCTGGGTGCGGTTCATGAAAAATTCGTCGCAAAATGATCCTGCCTATGGCGGCCATCTCTGGCTGAACAAAAGACGACCCGAGGGCCGCGGTCAGGTGCTGTTTCCGGACAATGGACCGGACACCATTTTTGCGGCACTAGGGCATCTTGGTCAGCAGATTGTGGTCTCTCCCGAACAGCAACTGACCGTGGTCCGGCTTGGCAAGACCCAGGACGATGTTCTGGAACCGATGAGTAACCAGATTGGCCGGATCATGGCGCTGTTCCCTATAAACGGGTAACTCCAGCCTCTATCAGGCTGCTACAGGCGAAACACGCCTTCCACTACGGTTATACATTTTCCGCCCAGCCAGGCGCGGTCGCCATCGAGGCGGCAATTGACGTAGCCTCCACGCTGGCTCGCCTGATAAGCGGTGAAACTATTGCGGCCCAACTGCTTGGCCCAAAAGGGTGTAAGCACCGCATGCGCAGATCCGGTTACGCTATCTTCGTCGACCCCGCCGCCTGGCACAAAAACCCGGCTGAGCACATCGGTGTCTTTTCCCGGCGCGGTGCAAATAAATTGCGCGTCACCGAGCGCAGCCAGCGCTTTCAGGTCGGGTTTTAGCGCCAGCACTTCATCGGCATTGGCATAGCGCAGCACATGATAACGCCCTTCGTGGAACTGGGTCTCGACAGGGCTGCCGCCAACCAATGCGACAATTTCGGGCATTTCTTTTGGCGCGGGGGCGTAAGAAGGCAAATCCAGTGCATAGCCGTCACCATCGCGCTTGACGGTCAAAATGCCTGCTTTTCTCGTCCGGAACGTGACTTGTTGCCGTTCGGGTTGTTGCGACAATATTATATGTCCGCTGGCCAGCGTTGCATGGCCGCAGAGTGCGATTTCCACCGTGGGAGTGAACCAGCGTAATTCGTAATCGGCATCGCCGCTCACATCGGGGAGATAAAATGCGGTCTCGGCGAAATTATTCTCTTCGCCGATTGCTTGCAGGACGTGATCCTCGAGCCAGCTCTCCAGCGGCATGACAGCCGCCTGGTTACCGGTGAAGGGGCGGTCGGCAAAGGCGTCTACATGATAATAAGGCAGGTTTGTCATGGGTAGAGCAGTCCTTCCGTCCAGTCGTCACCGTCGCGGACAAAGGTCCGCCGTTCGTGCAGCCGGTGCGCCCGGTCCTGCCAGAATTCAAACCGCGCGGGCGTCAGGCGATAGCCAGACCAGTGCGGTGGTCGCGGCACATCGCTTCCTTCGAATCGCTTGGTCATTTCCGCGAACCGATCTTCAAAGGTGGCACGATCCGCTAGGGAACGGGACTGATCCGATGCCCAGGCGCCGAGCTGCGAATCCCGGCTGCGCGAGGCAAAATAGGCATCTGCCAGATTATCTGCAACGGTCGAGATATGGCCTTCGATCCGGATCTGGCGGCGCAGGCTTTTCCAGTGAAACAGGATAGCTGCCTTGGGATTTTCCGCGATGTCGCCAGCCTTGCGGCTTTGCTGGTTGGTGTAGAAGATAAAACCATCGGGGCCGTGACCCTTTAGCAGCACCATCCGCGCCGACGGTTGTCCGTCGGCATCGGCGGTCGCGATGGTCATGGCGTTGCTGTCGTTGATCTCGGTTTCGCGCGCTTCGGCGAACCAGATCTCGAAAAGGGAAAATGGATCGGTCATGGCGCTTCCTCTAACATCCTGCCGGCGAGCGGCAAACAAACAAAATTTTGCCCGGCGACAAAGCGCTGTTTTCTGCTAGAAGCGCGGTATAGAGGGGGAGTTATGAACTGGGACCTGATATTTACGATCCCCAATAATTATGCATTGTTGATGTGGTTGATCCTCGCATTTGCACCGCGCACGAAAGCGATACTGACGGGGCTGTTCTATGGT